>NZ_JAHZMO010000160.1 GCF_020748185.1 Terrisporobacter petrolearius
TGTGGTAAAATTTCATTTATAAATGATATTCCATCTTCTTTTTCAGATATAATATTCATTGCATTAAAGGTGCATCCCATAAACATAGCAGTAATTAAAATCATAGCAATAAAAACATTTTGAAACTCTTTTAAAATACTATCTTTAGGCAATATTGTAACCTCAACATCTTTTAAATCTCCCTTTAGTCTAAACATCTCTGGCAATGTCTTTCCAACATTTTTTATAGCATTAATCTCATTTCCATAAAGCACAGTTTTTATCCCTTTACCATCTCTAACAACTCCAATTGTATCCGTTTTAATATCCTTAATTTCACGTATTAGATGCATTTTTGTGTCATATACACTTAACACACCATACTTCTTCAACCATTGCTCTGTTCGTACAGGAAGTGTATCCTTTACTATACCAAAATGTATCTCTCCTAATGAAGACATATCAATTGTTCCCATAAAATTTATTAAAATCG
>NZ_JAHZMO010000161.1 GCF_020748185.1 Terrisporobacter petrolearius
AACCTGACCGTCGACCACAAACTCCACTTTATTCCCCGCTTTAGCCGGATTACTGCCCTGGGTCAGGCTGACACTCACACTGTTCTGACCGTCAACAACAGCATCCTCAGGAATATCCATGGATACCTTACCGGCAGTAACCTCATCTCCGGTGACGTTATGTGTCACATTTTCGGTACTTTGATCCGGATGAGTCACTGTCAGTGTAATGACCGCACCTTCCACTGTTCCTGCCGGCAACGTGACCTCTGCCTGTAAACCATCTTTCAGCTCAGCCGCATTGGCCACACTATCAGCCACTTCTGGAATGGTCAGGACCGGAGCATCTGCCACACCATCAGTTTTTGACGTCACAGTGACCGGAGTACTTTCATTACCAGCCGGATCTTTAGCAACTGCTGTGACTTCACTGTTATCTTTAACAGTGTCTGGGGCGATTGTGGCTGTATCACCCTGGCTGTCCGGGATCAG
>NZ_JAHZMO010000162.1 GCF_020748185.1 Terrisporobacter petrolearius
GCCCTTCTTCACCGCAGGCAACCACTTCCACGCTGCCATCGTCAAGATTTTTGGCGTACCCGGTTAAGCACAGTTTTTTCGCTTCGTACTGCGTGGTGTAGCGAAATCCTACGCCCTGAACTCGCCCGTAAACCCAGGCAATTATGCAGACTTTCGACATTGCTGCTCTCCTTATCCTTAATGGACGCGTTGCAAATCCATGGAAAACTCCGGACAATGACGCCCATTTCTTTGCATCGACAGAAAAGTAAATTATGAGTGTACGTTTAGTGTTAGCCAAAGGGCGCGAAAAATCATTACTTCGTCGCCATCCGTGGGTCTTTTCCGGGGCCGTTGCCCGCATGGAAGGTAAAGCCAGCCTCGGTGAAACCATCGATATTGTTGATCATCAGGGAAAATGGTTAGCACGCGGCGCTTATTCACCAGCTTCGCAAATCCGGGCGCGCGTCTGGACGTTTGACCCGTCTGAG
>NZ_JAHZMO010000163.1 GCF_020748185.1 Terrisporobacter petrolearius
ATAAAAATAAGAGTATATTAATATACTCTTATTTTTATTTAGTTATATTATAAACTGTTTACACTCCTACTCTTCTTTCTAGCTTGTTTTTTTCCATATTTTACTGAAATATCAACGAATGCTGAAATATTTTCTGTAAAAAACTTACTTCTATGATATGCAATATCAAATGTTCTATGTAAATTAATACCTTCAATATCACAAGCCCACAAAAGATGCTTTTTTAAATAATCCTCAATAAGTAACTCAGATATAACTGCAATGCCAAAATTATCTACAACTGCTCTTAATATAGCTTCAGAGTTATAACATGACCATCTAATATTCATTGGGATTTTTAATTCTTTTAATTGTTTTTCTAATTGTGCTCTTGTACCACTTCCTAATTCACGCATAATTAGTGGTTGATTTGAAAGTTCTGAAACTTTTATAGAGTCTCTTTTGTAGAACTCATGCTTATGTGAACATAT
>NZ_JAHZMO010000164.1 GCF_020748185.1 Terrisporobacter petrolearius
CACTATCTTGCACTTTCAGACAAGTCCTTTGTAATAATCTGTTACATATAACTGAGGCGGGGAATTCAACCATTCCGGGAAATGTTATCCAGCGTTAAATTTTTCAAAAAACGTAACGGCAGACTTTTTCACTGCACTGAGAGGGGGGTGATGGCTTAACGGCGATATGTTCTGCTATTTAGCGTTTTTACTAGTGAGATAGTCCAGTTTCTGAAAAATAGCCAGTGTAATGTTTTGTAGGTCAATATTTGTTGCGTGTGTAAATTTAAATGATTTTAACCTGATTCTTGCAATGTTTTTACATTGCGACAGCATCGTGATCTTGATCACGAATGAATAGAAAATTTCGCTATTAAAAAAACAATTAACCTGCATTTTTAGTTATCCGCAAACGGATTACCTGATGATAACGCTAAGCAATGGCATCATTCACGTTAAAAAGATGTTTTAAAAGAGGATAAAGAAAGG
>NZ_JAHZMO010000165.1 GCF_020748185.1 Terrisporobacter petrolearius
GCCCGGTGGCGTCGGACCAGACATGCATGTTATTGGCCTGCGTTCCCAGCTTACCGCTCTGGTCGGTCATATCCGCTGGCAGCGAGAAACTTAACTTGCCATCAAGCAGGTTGACGGGATTCCCGGTAGCGTTACTTTCCGCGACCGAACCCTGCGCCGTAGCGTTAGTGTCTTTATCATCACAGGCCGCAAGCCCCATAACCAGCAGGCCAATTCCGACATATTTAACCAGATTGCGCATTGACTTCTTCCTTTCGATAAGCGGCCATAACGGCTCATTCATCCATCTTATCACAACTCTGATAACGAACCTTTAACTCGCCTGCAAAGCGTTGATTTCGGATTTATCTGCCAGTCTTTTCAACAGCATATTGAGTAATACGCCATACATTGGCAGGAAGAAAACGATACTGATTAACACTTTGAAACAGTAATCGACCAGCGCGATTTCCATCCAGTGTTCAGCCA
>NZ_JAHZMO010000166.1 GCF_020748185.1 Terrisporobacter petrolearius
CCCTGTATGCCTCCATGCTGACACAGGCAATGGACTATGACCGGATTCTGGCAGGCTCACGCAGCCATCAGACCGGTGTAAACGGTGAAAATAACAGCGTCCGTCTCAGCATTCAGGGCGGCCATCTCGGTCACGATAACAACGGCGGTATTGCCCGTGGGGCCACGCCGGAAAGCAGCGGCAGCTATGGCTTCGTCCGCCTGGAGGGTGACCCGCTGAGAACAGAGGTTGCCGGTATGTCTGTGACCGCAGGGATATATGGTGCTGCAGGCCATTCTTCCGTTGATGTTAAGGATGATGACGCCTCCCGGGCCGGCACGGTCCGGGATGAGGCCGGCAGCCTTGGCGGATACCTGAATCTGACACATACATCCTCCGGCCTGTGGGCTGACATTGTGGCCCTGGGAACCCGCCACAGCATGAAAGCGTCAACGGACAATAACGACTTCCGCGCCCGGGGGTGGGGCT
>NZ_JAHZMO010000167.1 GCF_020748185.1 Terrisporobacter petrolearius
CTTTATAAAATATGAACAGGTTGAAAAAAACAGTAACTTTGTTGTTTTTTTATCCTTAACCACTATGCATTAATGCTGCGTTATTTCATGATGCCTAAGAAAAACCAGCGTTACGCAAATGGTCAACGCTGGTTTTATCCGGTACGTTGCAATTATTTTTTAGCAGAACCTGCTTCTAATATTGAAACGATTGAGAACAACGTAAAGCATACCGCTCCTAAACCGACCAAAACCCGCGAAGGAATAAAATATCCCATGTCGGTCTGCGCCATTTCCGCAAGAAACGATGCCAGGAAAAGGCAAAACAGGCAGGTGAAGACGGGAATCATCGGTATTCTGTTGGCTAACGAACAGGTACGTCTCCATACCAGTGCCAGTAGCCAGACTTTTGAGAATATGCTGTAACAGATCATTCCGAGGCAAATAAGAATAATGCCGGGAGCCAGTCGGGCGCTTGCATCGGAAC
>NZ_JAHZMO010000168.1 GCF_020748185.1 Terrisporobacter petrolearius
AATATCTTGCACAAAATTTTTGTTTTACACTTCCATAAAATAACTCTATTTCACTTTCACATTCTTTAATATTTTTTATTAATTTTATAGCTAAATTTTTATATTTTTCATTTTCAACTTTATTAATAAATAATACTCTTTTTCCAGAATAATTTTTAAATAATCCATTTGGATTTAATACTATATTTTTTAAGTTTTCAATACTTACTGTAGAGCTACTATTAATACTCTTTGTATTTAAATTTGCTATTTTTTTGAACATTTCTACTCTGTGTATATTTTCTTCATTAATATCCATTCCAAATGATGTTATATCTAATATACCTATAGTTTTTGTAGTTTTATGATATACTACTGGTTCTTTAGTATTCCAACCTTTAAGTTTTTTTCTCTTTGAACCATCTCCTTCTATTAAAACTAAATCAAATTTGTCTACAATTTCATCCAAAATAGATGAATCAATACT
>NZ_JAHZMO010000169.1 GCF_020748185.1 Terrisporobacter petrolearius
TTCTATATTTGTCCCATTTCCAAAACCATTCTTACTTACCACTCACACACCTGTACCTTTACTGCAAAGGTTCATAGACACAACAAAGTCTTCTTTACTTAAAGTTATACCTTTTACACCCATGGCTGTTCTACCCATATATCTTATATCATTTTCATCAAATCTTATAGACATACCTTCTTTAGTTACTAAAAGTACTTCTTGCTTTCCGTCTGTAAGTTCTACTCCAATAAGCTCATCATCATCTCTTAAGCCTATAGCAATAAGACCCGATTTATTTATATTTTTGAACTCTTCCCTCTTAGTCTTCTTAACAATACCTTTTTTCGTTGCAAGTAATAAATATTCATTTTCATCATTACCATCAATAGGTATTAGAGTAGCAATTTTCTCATCTGCTGACAATTGAAGTAAATTCACTATAGCAGTTCCTTTAGCCTGTCTCTTACCTTCAGGTATTTCAT
>NZ_JAHZMO010000016.1 GCF_020748185.1 Terrisporobacter petrolearius
TTCTTTTTTATTTTTCATTTTAATACCTCCAAAAGTTTAATATGAATATTATTCCAAACTTACCAATTTTACATACAAAAAAGACTGTAGGTAAGTTTGTTTTACACAAATCTACCTACAGTCCCTTGGTTTATTAAATCAGTTAAATAAAAAGATGCTTAAGTCCATATTATGGATCTAAGCATCTTTTATTTTTAATCACTTTATCTGATCATTATGACTGACACAAGATAAAAGTGAATTTTTATAAAAATTATTTTGTCTCTAACAATTTACATGGTGTTTTATTTGTTTCAAACCATCTAGTAGCAAATTCCTTAAATATATGTTCATTTTTACTAAGTCGTCTGTTTTTTAATTGAGCTAAAAAAATATTTGCTGAAAAAGAATTTTGCAAATGACAAATATGTATGCTATTATCAATATTTTTTTTGTAAGATAAAGCAACATTATAAGGAAGTAAGGTAATACCTATATTTTCACAAACTAAAGCTAAAAGTGTTTTTGTTTGAGAGTCTATATATAAAGTGTTTGGAAAATAATTAAGGTTACCCCAAGTATTTAAAAATACATTATGTAAATAATAATCACCATTGACGCAAACATATTTTTCCTTAGCAGTATCAAAAATATCCACAGAGGATCTCATTGATAAAGCGTGTTTTTTTGATGTTACAAGAACTAACTCATCATCAATTATTTTATGAAGGTTTAGAATGTTTTTATGCTCATAATGGGAATTGATAAACCCTAAATTTACCATAGAGCCGCTAATGTATTCTATTATTTTACTGTTGGACCTTTCAATTAAATCTACTTGAATATTAGGATATTCCTTTTGAAAATCCCCAATAAGAGATGCTACACCGTATTCAACCATTGTGTCTATAACACCAATAGAGATAGAGCTACTCTCTTCACAAGAGTATTTTTTCATATCTAATAAAATATTTTTGTAACCTGCCATAGATTTGTGTGCAAACTTGTAGAACTCTTCTCCTGCATCAGTGAGTTTTATACTTCTATGTTGTCGATTAAATAACTCAACTCCAAGTTCTTTTTCCAAAGATTTTATATGTTTTGAAATGGATGATTGAGAAATATATAATTCTTGTGATGCTAGGGTAAAATGATTATACTTTACTATGGCTAAAAAAGACTTTATTTGTTCAAAAGTCATAATAAATCCCCCTAACCTTAACCTATACCATATATTATAACAGATAAATTTCCTAAAAAGTGGTATACTAGGTTTAATTTAAAAGTTTTTGGAGGCATAAAAATTGAATAGTTCAGTAAAAAAATTAACAGAAGCAGCCATATTATCATCTACTTTCATCGTACTTACAATGATTGCTCTTTCAACTGGTTTGGGATATGGACTGTATTTAGATTTTGGAGTGCCAATAATATTTGCACTAATATATTTCAGATGTGAATTCAAATACACATTAATGTGCGGCATTAGTAGTGTAACTTTAATATTACTTGTTCTTGGAAACTTTGCTGCTGCAATATTAGTAAGCCAAAGTTTCCTTTTAGGTATTTTATGTGGCTATTTAATTGCAAAAGCATCAGATATTTTTGATGATCTATTTTTAGGTTCTATAGTTGGTGTTATTTTTATGATATTAGTAGATATTTATGCTAGAAATATTATAGGATATAGCTTTATGGAAGAGTTCCAAGGATACATATACTACTTTAATGGCAATCCAGCAATACTTGAAAATATGTCAAAGTTATTGCCATTTGTTAAAATCAATTTACAAGTTATTTATTATTTATTTATAGCAGTATTTCCTTTTGGAATGGTATTTTCTATATATTTTATATCAATTATGTTTGGTAAAAAGCTTAGAATACTAAATGAAAATGGGAAAAGAAAATATTTTATGATGAGATCCATAAGAAATTATAGTAATTTTATGTGTATGAAAAAAGAATATTTTTATTATGCTTTAGGATATGTTGCATTAGTAAGCTTATTGAGATTTTCTAATATAAAAATTAACAATGTTTATTTAAATACTATAATAACTTGTACAGAGTATTTATCATTATATTTTATATTTAGAGACGGGAATATATTAATAGGAAATTATATAAACATTAAATATAAGAAGAAAAGTTTGAGTTTATTATACTTTGCTATTACAATAGTTTCCTTTTTCAGTATGTTTAAAGTTGCATTTTTAGTTTATGTAATTGTGGCAATATTTATGGACAAGAAATTCAATTTAAGAAAAAAGCAGAAATATATCGTAGATAGTCATACAGAAAAATTAATGATTAAGTATAAAATATAAAATTTACTTTCGTTATAAAATAAAAAATATTTAATATATGTTTAATATATGTTGAAAATAAGGGAAAGTAGTGTTATAATTTTATCATAATTTGAATATGAAATAGATCTATGAAGATCAAAAAAAAGCCATGAAGGTTAATATACTTTCGTGGCTTTTTTTGTCAAAAATGCGAATTATAGGGAAAAATGAAGAATTACAGGGAAAACAAATACTGGGGGGCTAAAGAAAATGAAATTAAAGAAAAATATTGCTAAGCTATTATCAATGGTATTATTAGTAGGTGCATTAGCCGGATGTTCTAATTCATCTAATTCAGGATCAGACACAAGTACTAAATCTGGTGTGGAACAAAGAAAAAAAAATAATGAGTTAGTAGTTGCTGTTGGAGCAGAACCAGAAGCTGGATTTGATGCTATAACAGGGGGACATGGATCTATAACTAAGGTGTTCTTCTCAACATTAATGAAAAGAGACAAAGAACTTGGATGGGAAAATGATTTAGCAACTGATTATAAAATATCAAAGGATAAGCTAACTTGGACAGTTAAAATAAGAGACGATGCTAAATTTACTGATGGAAAAGCTGTAACAGCTCAGGATGTTGCATTTACATATGAAACAACTAAGAAAAGTTCTACAGAAATAGATTTAACAATGATAAAAGAAGTAAAAGCGAAAGATGATACAACTGTTGAATTTAAATTAGAAAGACCAATGTCAACATTTGTAGAAAAATTAGGTGCTTGTGGTATAGTCCCTAAACATGCATATAATGACTCATTTAAAGATAATCCAATAGGATCTGGACCATACAAATTTGTACAATGGGACAAAGGACAACAAGTTATAGCAGAAGCTAATGCAGATTATTATGGTGAAAAACCAAGTATAAAAAAATTAACTATGGTATTTTTAGAAATTGATGCTGCTTATGCTGCTGTAAAATCAGGTGACGTTGACATGGCATCAATAAATGGAGATCTTGCTAAAGAAAAAGTTGAAGGTACTAAAATTTTAGATATACCAAGTATAGAAACTTATGGTGTTGAATTCCCAATGGTTGCAAATACTGGTAAGAAAACTGAAACAGGTTATGAAATAGGAAACAATGTTACAAGTGATGAAGCAATAAGAAAAGCGTTTAATACTGCTGTTGATAGACAAGGAATGGTTGATGGTGTGTTAAATGGATATGGTTCAGTATCTACAACTGGTCTTGAAAAAATGCCTTGGTTAAATAAAGAATCAGTTCTTGAAGAATCTGACTACAACAATATCCAAGAAGCTAAAAAAATATTAAAAGACGGCGGATGGAAAGATAGTGACAATGATGGAATATTAGAAAAAGATAAAACTAAAGCGTCTTTTAAAGTATTATATACTCCAGGAAACTATAGACAGGCATTAGGATTAGAATTCCAAAAGATAGCTAAAGAATTAGGTATAGAAATAACTTTAGAAGAAAGAACTTGGGATACTATATTAAAAGACATACATAAAGAAGCTGTATTATTTGGATGGGGTTCAGGAGATCCATCAGAACTTTACAACTTATATTATGGTAAGGCTGCAAATACACCAGTTGAGTGGGACAATGCAGGATTCTATGATAATAAAACTGTAGATAAATATATAGACAAAGCTTTAAATAGTGAAGATGAAAAAGAAGCGCTACCTTACTGGCAAAAAGCTCAATTTGATGGAAAAACTGGTGCTTGTGCAAAAGGTGATGCTCCATACTGTTGGTTAGTTAATGCAAATCACGTTTATATAGTAAGTGAAGGATTTGATATAGGCAAGCCAGTTGTTCAACCTCATGGTGGAAGAATTTTCGACAATGTTACAGAATGGGCATGGAAATAAGACAAAATAAGCTATAATATATTATGAGGACATTCTTATTTAGGGTGTCCTCACATTTGAATTATAAGAAATACAAAAAAGGGGAGTTTATTGGATGAAAAATAGCAAAAGTATAGGAGTTTTCCTATCTAAAAAAATAATAAGACTAATTACCTTATTAGTTGCCCTTTGTATAATTACATTTGTATTAATGGAGCTATCTCCAATAGACCCAGTTACAGCTTATGTGGGAGCTAGTACAAAAGTAAGTGCAGCGCAAAGAGAATTAATTGCAGAGCACTGGGGGTTGAATCAGCCGCCAGTTGAAAGATTTATGTGTTGGTTTAAGTCTATAGTGGGGGGAGACTGGGGAACTTCACTAATATACAGAAGACCAGTTTTGGAGATTATAGGGCAAAAATTTAAAGCATCTTTATACTTAATGATTATAGCTTGGGTTATTTCCGGGATTTTAGGTTTTGTAATGGGAATAATCAGTGGTAGCAATGAAAATAAGGTAATAGATAAAATAATACGTGGGTATTGTTATATTGTTATGTCAACACCAACATTTTGGCTAGGTATTTTATTTATTATGGTATTTTCTGTTTCTCTAGGATGGTTTCCAGTAGCCCTGGGAGTTCCAATAGGTGTAAGCACAGCAGATGTAACCTTTATGGACTTACTTAGTCACATGATACTTCCTGCAATCACGTTAAGTCTTATAGGTGTTTCTAATATTTGTTTGCACACAAGAGAGAAAGTAATAGAAGTTATGAATAGTGATTATGTTTTATTTGCAAAAGCTCGTGGAGAAAGTAAAAAAAGTATAATTTTTAATCACGTAATAAAAAATGTTTCACTTCCAGCCATAACATTACAGTTTTTATCATTTAGTGAATTATTTGCAGGAACCATATTTGCAGAGCAAGTATTTTCATATCCAGGACTTGGGCAGGCCACAGTTTCAGCAGGTCTTAAGGGAGATTTACCTCTTTTAATGGGGATAGTAATAATCAGTTGTATTTTTGTTTATAGTGGAAATGTAATAGCAGATTTACTATATAGAATAATAGACCCAAGAATTAAAGGAGGGGAAGTGGCATAATGAGTGAAGTAAATAGCAGTGTAAAAAGAAAATCTTCATCCTTTAAATTTGGAATTAGAGAAAAAACCATACTTTCCCTGGGAATATTTATAGTATTTTTTATAGTTATACTAGTTGTAGGAAGTGCTATTGATACTGAAAAGTTTAGTATAGATTTAATTAATAAAAATCAAGGGCCTTCATTAGCTCATGTATTTGGTACAGACTGGATAGGCCGCGATATGTTTTTTAGAACATTAAAAGGTCTTAGTATAAGTATGAAAATAGGAGTTTTATCTTCTATTATAAGTGGAATAATTGCAGTAATACTGGGGGTAATCGGACCTACTTGTGGTAAAAAAGTAGACTTAGTTATAACTTGGTTTATAGATTTAGTTTTATCAGTACCTCATACTTTAATAATAATCTTAATCTCTATGGCAGCAGGTGGAGGATTAAAGGGAATAGTTCTTGGAGTATCCCTTACTCACTGGACTTCACTTACTAGAGTAATAAGAGCAGAAGTTATGCAAGTAAAAGAATCTGATTATACGAAAATTGCAAAGAATTTTGGAAAATCAAATTTATATATAGCTAAAAATCATATTTTACCTCATGTAATACCTCAGCTTTTAGTTGGAATTGTATTAATTTTCCCTCATGCTATCTTACATGAAGCTTCAGTTACTTTCTTAGGATTTGGTTTACAATCACATGAACCAGCCATAGGAATAATTTTGTCAGAATCCATGAAATATCTAACTAGTGGAAAATGGTGGTTAGCATTTTTCCCAGGATTATCATTAGTTTTAGTTTCTATGATGGTGGATAATATGGGTAAAAAAATAGGAAAATTAATTGATCCTAAAACAGCTTATAATTAGGAGGTAGCTATGAATAAGGAACCAATTTTAAGTGTTAGAAATTTGGAGATATGTTTTAGCCAATATACAAAGGGATTAAATAGAATAGATTCAAAGGCTATAAATAATTTAGATATAGATTTATATAAAGGTGAAATATTAGCAGTTGTTGGGTCTAGTGGTTCAGGTAAAAGTCTACTTGCTCACTCAATTCTGGGGATACTACCAAGTAATGCAGTGACAAGAGGAGATATAACTTATAAAAATGAATTATTAGACGAAAAAAGAAAAGAAAAACTTAGGGGAAAAGAAATTGTATTTATTCCTCAATCAGTAAATTATTTAGATCCACTAATGGAAGTGGGAAAACAAGTTAAGATTTCCATAAAAGATAAAAAGAAAAGTAATAGTATACTTAGAAATGTATTTAAAAAATATAACTTAGAAGAAAAGGTAGAAAAATATTATCCTTTCCAACTATCAGGTGGAATGGCAAGAAAGGTTCTTTTATCAAGCGCTTTAGTTAGTGACTGTGAAGTAATAATCGCAGACGAACCAACGCCAGGCTTAGATGAAAAATCTTTAAATGAAGTCTTAAAAGATTTTAGAGATTTGGCTGACAGTGGCTGTGCATTACTTGTAATCACCCATGATATATCTGCTGCTTTAAAAATTGCAGATAGGGTGGCAATTTTCTATGGAGGAACTACTTTGGAAATTGCAAAAGCGCAAGACTTCAAAAACGGTGGAGAAAACTTAAGGCATCCATATACAAAGGCACTGTTTAATGCACTGCCTAACAACAGTTTTACACCAATAAAAGGTAGTCAACCACTGGCCAGTGAGCTACCTGTAGGATGTTTATTTTATGATAGATGTGAAATAAGAACACCTGATTGTGAAAACATAAAACCTGAAATGAAAGAAATAAGAGATGGAAAGGTGAGATGTTTATATGCTACTTAAAGCTGAAAATATTAACTTTAAATATAGAGGAGATAAATATATATTAAAAGATATAAATTTATCTGTAAAAAATAATGAAGTGGTTGGAATAGTAGCACGTAGTGGATTTGGTAAAACTACTTTTGCTAAGATTTTGGCTGGATATATTAAACCAGACAAAGGAAATGTAATACTAGAAGGTTGTGAGAAAAAGAAAAATGCTTTCAACCCTGTCCAACTAATTTTCCAACATCCAGAAAAATCAGTAAATCCAAAATGGAAAATGAAAAAAATTATAAATGAAGCTTATGTACCAAGTGATGAAATGATAGAAGCTATGGGAATTAAGAAAGAATGGTTAAATAGATGGCCAAGTGAACTTTCTGGTGGGGAGTTGCAAAGGTTCTGCGTTCTTAGAGCTCTTAGTCCTGAAACTAAGTTTCTTATAGCTGATGAGATGACTACCATGTTAGATGCTATAACACAGGCTCAAATTTGGAATGTGGTTATTGATTATTGCAAGAAAAACAGTATTGGACTTATTGTTATCAGTCACGATAAGGATTTGGTGAATATTGTTTGTGATAGAGTTATTAATTTGGAAGAAAATAGTGAAGAGAATAGATTGATAGAAGTTGATAAAAATATAGTGTAAATTTGAAGAGTAGAGAAGAGATTCTCTACTCTTTTTAGTATATTGAAATTTTTGACAAAGTTAACTAATCAAAGCTTTAATCCCAGCATTTATTGTTCCTTCCAACATGCCACCATGATAAGAAATAACTTTACTTATAGGTAGTTTTGAAACTTTTTTTACAGAATCAAGATAAGTTTCATTATCAAAATTCAAACCTTTGTCAGTAAGTCCTAACAAATTGAGCTGTATATCGAGCAAATTCCCTGCAATTAAAAGTTCTTCATCTTTTATATATAAACTAACATGGCCTGGAGTATGACCAGGGGTAGATATTACTTTAATATTGTCAAAATGAGGAGTTGTGTCGTTATCATTTAATTTTATATGAACTAAAAATTTATTATCAAGTGAAGGAGCCATAACTATTACATCGGGTATAGTATTTACAATATCTTTTGTGCAACCTAAGTTGTCAAAGCCTTTATGTGTTAAAAGCATATGGCTTAAATATCTAATATCCAGTCCTTCATTATAAAAGGCAGTTCTGATAGTTTCAAACTCTCCAGGATATGCACTATCAACTAAAAGCATTTTTCCTTTATTTAAAATTACTACAGGATAAGTAAATTTATCAGGATGTATTTTTGTTGGTATTTTTAGCATATATATATTGTCGTTGACTTTCATTTTGCCTCCTATTTTTTTGTTTATATATATTATCCTGCATGTGGACTTTATTATGTTGCTAAAAAAATAACAGAAAAGTAGTAATTTTAGATGAGTGTAATTATTTGGATTAAAAATAAATTTTTATATTAAAATAAGTATATTCAATTGAATATACTTATGAATATGCTTATTTAATATGTAATAGCTAATATGTAATAGTTAATATTTAATATTACATATTTTCTTTTATACGAATATCTAAACGTAAGTAATTATGTTCTTTTTTAGGCTGTTCACCAGTAGATAAATATGAAAAAAGTATGTCTAAAGGTTTTGAACCTTGAAGTTCTGGTTGTTGACATATAGTAGCTTTAATCAATCCATTTTCAATCATTTTTTTTGTTGTAGGCACATTATCAAAAGAAATACTTGTTATATTATTTTCTTTTTTTGAGGAAATAACTGCACTACAACCTCCATATACACCACCAGCAACAAAAAATAATGCATTAATATCTTTATTTTCAAGTAACCTAGAAGTAAGTTCATAACTTTTAATATCATCATCATCGTTGTAAACTGTGTCAATTACTTTAATATGAGGATAATTTTTTTTAATGCAATCTTTAAGTCCTGATATACGCTCACTATGACACATAACATTTTTGGAACCACTTACAATTCCTAGATTAACATCTCCCTTAGTTATTATATTAATCAAACCAGCAGCAGTTTTACCTGAATCATAATAATTGCTGCCAACATAAGCAAGTCTCTTAGATCCTTCTATATCTGTATTTAGAGTTACTACAGGAATTCCCATATCATAAAGTTCATTAATTTTTGATACAATTTTTTTATCATTATATGGTGTAAGAGCAATACCATTAATACCTTCATTTACAAATTCATCTATTGATTTTAATTGTTCATCTATACATAAAGGAATAGATTTTATTTTTATTGTACAATTATAACTTTCAAGTTCTTTACTTTTTTCATTAATACCTTTTATAACATCATCAAAAAATGGATTATTAGCTCCAAATAAAATTACACCTAATTTTAATTTCTTTTTTTGGGCACTCAAAATAAGACCAGCTTTATTTGGTTTATAATTAAGTGCATTTGCTATTTCTTTTACTTTGTTAGCTGTATCAGGATTAACCATTCCACGATTATTTAGTACACGATCGACAGTACCTCTAGATACGCCTGCCAATTTAGCGATTTCTTTTATAGTAGCCATTTTAAACTCCTCTTAGTAATGATTTATATATAGTTAGAATATCATATGAATTTAAAAAAGTCAAATGTGCTTAGGCACATAAAAAATAAAATAACTGTTGATTTTTATAAAATATGCATATACAATAAAAGTGTGCTCGAACACATAACTCAAAGGGGGATGAACATGTTATATATAGGTATCGATTTAGGGACATCATCAGTAAAGTTACTGTTAATGGATGAAAGTGGAGCAATAAAAAACATTGTATCAAAGGATTATCCATTATTTTTCCCTAAGAATGGATGGTCAGAGCAAAATCCGCAACATTGGTACGATCAGTCTATAGAAGGTATTAAAGAATTAGTGGAACCATTTGATAAAAGTCAAGTTGCAGGAATAAGCTTTGGTGGCCAGATGCACGGACTAGTAGTATTAGATAAAAATGATCATATTATTCGTCCAGCTATTCTTTGGAATGACGGAAGAACAGGAAAAGAAACAGAATACCTGAATAATGTTATAGGCAAAAAAACCTTATCACATTATACGGCTAATATTGCTTTTGCAGGATTTACAGCACCAAAAATTCTGTGGATGAGAAATAATGAGCCAGAAAATTTTGATAAGATAGAAAAAATAATGTTACCAAAGGATTATCTTGCTTATAAGCTTAGTAATACGTTTTGTACTGATGTTTCTGATGCATCGGGAATGTTATTATTTGATGTTGAAAACAAATGTTGGTCAGCTGAAATGATGAAAATTTGTGAAGTAAAAGAGAATCAATTACCTAAAATATTTGAAAGTTATGAGGTAGTAGGTAATCTTACAAAAGAGGTTGCTAAAGAACTTGGCCTTAAGGAAGATGTAAAAATTATAGCAGGTGGGGGCGATAACGCAGTAGCTGCTATAGGTACTGGTACAGTAGGAAATGGAGTGTGTAATATATCCCTTGGAACTTCTGGAACAGTATTTATTGCAAGTGAAAAATTTGGAGTAGATGATAACAATGCACTTCATTCTTTTGCACATGCAGATGGAAAATATCATTTAATGGGATGCATGCTTAGTGCAGGTTCATGTAATAAATGGTGGATAGAAGAAATATTACAAACTAAAGAATATAATAATGAATTAAATAATATAAAAGAACTTGGTAAAAACAAAGTATTCTTTTTACCATATCTTATGGGAGAAAGATCACCACATAATGATCCAGATGCTAGAGGATGTTTTATTGGTATGAGCATGGACACAACTCGTGAACAAATGTCACAAGCTGTTCTTGAAGGAGTAGCATTTGCTCTAAGAGATAGTTTTGAAGTAGCTAAATCTTTAGGAATTGACATAAATAGTACGAAGATTTGTGGCGGAGGAGCTAAAAGTAAGATTTGGGTTGAAATAATAGCAAATGTATTAAATGTAAATGTTGAAAAAATTGAGGTGGAAGAAGGTCCTGCCTTAGGAGCTGCAATTTTAGCAGCAGTAGGTTGTAAGGAGTTTGAAAGTGTAAAAGATGCAACAGACAAAATTGTAAAGGTTGTAAACACTGTTAAGCCTGATCCTGAGCTTGTAGCACTTTATGATAATGCTTATAAAAAGTTCAAAGGAATATATCCTACTGTTAAAAATTTATATAAAGAATTATTATAATAGAGGTGGAATATGAAGATTTGTAGCATAAATGATGCTTCTTTCAAGAAGTATGGAAAAGTACTTAAAAATTATAAATTTGATGAAATATTAAATTTAATGGAAGAGTCTGAATGTGGTGAAAACGTTGTTTATTATCCATCCATATCAGAATTGGAAAACACAAATGATATGAAGATATTACAAAATGAGCTATATGGTGGTATGCCAATTCAAATAGGATATTGCAATGGTTATAATAATAAATTAAATGCATTAGAATATCACAGAGATAGTGAGATAAATATTGCAGCAACAGATTTAATATTACTTCTTGGATCACAACAAGATATTACAGAAGATTTTACTTATGATAGTTCAAAAGTAAAGGCTTTCCTAGTGCCAAAGGGAACTGCAATTGAGGTTTATGCAACTACTCTACACTATGCACCTTGTGGAGTAGATAATAAAATGTTCAAATGTGTAGTAGTTTTACCAAAAGGAACAAACACAGACATAGATTTTAAAATCTGTAGGGAAGATGAAAACGCTTTATTATTTGCCAGAAATAAATGGTTAATAGCTCATGAAGAAGCAAATATAGAAAATGCAGTAAATGGAATACATGGAGAAAATATAACATTATAAAAAGAAAAGGGGAGTTTTGTTATGAATAATATGCCAAAAATTAAAATAGGAATAGTTGCAGTAAGTCGTGATTGTTTTCCAATGTCACTTTCTGAAAATAGACGTAGGGCAGTAGTAAAAGAGTATACACAAAAATATGGTGAAATATATGAATGTCCAACATGTGTAGAAAATGAAATACATATGAGAAAAGCACTTAAAGAAGTAAAAGAAGCTGATTGTAATGCATTAGTTGTTTATCTTGGAAACTTTGGACCTGAAACGTCAGAAACTTTATTAGCTAAAGAATTTGGTGGACCAGTTATGTTTATAGCAGCATCAGAAGAAAGTGGAGATAAGCTTTTAGATGATAGAGGAGATGCTTACTGTGGAATGTTAAATGCAAGCTACAACTTAAAACTTCGTAATATAAAAGCATATATACCAGAATATCCAGTAGGAACTGCAAGTGAATGTGCACATATGATACATGAATTTGAACCAATAGCTAAATCTGTTTATGGATTAGAAAATTTAAAAATAATTTCTTTTGGTCCACGTCCTCAAGATTTCCTTGCTTGTAATGCTCCAATAAAACAACTTTACAATCTGGGCGTTGAAATAGAAGAAAACTCAGAACTTGATTTATTTGAAGCTTTTAAAAATCATGCAAATGATGATCGTATACCAACTATAGTAAAAGAGATGGAAGCTGAGCTTGGAGAGGGAAATAAAAAACCTGAAATATTAGACAAACTAGCTCAATATGAACTTACTCTACTTGATTGGGTAGAAGCACATAAAGGATCTCGTGATTTTGTAGCTATAGCAGGTAAATGTTGGCCAGCATTCCAAACTCAATTTGGATTTGTACCATGTTATGTTAATAGCCGTTTAACAGCTAAAGGAATTCCAGTTTCTTGTGAAGTTGATATATATGGAGCACTTAGTGAGTTTATAGGAACAGTTGTAAGTAATGATACAGTTACTTTACTTGATATAAATAATACAGTACCAAATGATATGTATATGGAAGATATAAAACCTAAATATGAGTATACATTAAAAGATACATTTATGGGATTCCATTGTGGAAATACTGCATCAAATAAATTATCTTTCTGTGAAATGAAATACCAAAAAATAATGGCTCGTTCTTTACCAGAAGAAGTTACTCAAGGTACATTAGAAGGAGATATAGTTCCAGGAGATATAACTTTCTTCCGTTTACAAAGTACTTCTGATGCAAAACTTCGTGCTTATATTGCACAAGGAGAAGTATTACCAGTAGCAACTAAGTCATTTGGAGCTATAGGAGTATTTGCAATACCTGAAATGGGAAGATTCTATCGTCATGTATTAATAGAAAAGAATTACCCACATCATGGTGCAGTAGCATTTGGACACTTTGGAAAAACATTATATGAAGTATTCAAATACTTAGGTGTTTGTGTTGAAGAAATAGATTATAACCAACCAAAAGGTACTCGTTATAAAACTGAAAATCCATTTTGTTAATTATAAAAATTGTTAAATATAAATATTATTAATTAAAATAGGGGGAAAATTTTATGAGATTTTTTGTAGATACAGCAAACGTAGAGGATATAAAGAAAGCAAATGATACAGGGGTTATATGTGGTGTAACAACAAACCCATCGTTAATAGCTAAAGAAGGAAGAGTATTTGAAGAAGTAATTGCTGAAATAGCAAGTATAGTAGATGGACCAATAAGTGGAGAAGTAAAGGCAACAACAGAAGATGCAGAAGGTATGATTAAAGAAGGTCGTGAAATAGCAAAAATTCACCCAAACATGGTTGTAAAAATACCTATGACAATAGAAGGTTTAAAAGCATGTAAAGTACTAAGTAGTGAAGGAATCAAAACTAATTTAACTTTAATATTTACAGCAAACCAAGCTTTACTTGCAGCAAGAGCAGGAGCTACTTATGTATCACCATTTTTAGGAAGATTAGATGATATATCTGAGCCAGGTATAAATTTAATAAAATCAATAGCAGATATGTTCTCTAAATATGATGATATTCATGCGAAGATAATAGCAGCATCTGTACGTAACCCAATACATGTAAATGATTGTGCTTTAGCAGGAGCAGATATAGCAACAATTCCATATTCAGTAATAGAACAAATGGTAAAACATCCTCTTACTGAGCAAGGAATAGAAAAGTTTAAAGCGGACTATAAGAAAGTATTTGGTGAATAAATATGATAAGTAATGAAGAAAGAGAATTAAGATTAAATGCAGTTAAAGTGCGTAGGGGAATAATAGAAAGTACATTTAATGCAAAATCAGGTCATCCAGGAGGAAGCCTTTCATCAGCTGATTTATTTACTTATTTATATTTTAAAGAAATGAATATAGATCCTAAAAATCCTAAAGAGGTAAATAGAGATAGATTTGTATTATCCAAAGGACATACTGCACCAGGACTTTATTCTACCCTTGCTAACAGAGGTTTCTTCCCAGTGGAAGATTTGAAAACATTGAGAAAAATTGATAGTTATTTGCAAGGTCATCCTAATATGAATACTGTACCAGGAGTTGATATGAGTACAGGTAGTTTAGGACAAGGAATTTCCACAGCAGTTGGAATGGCAAAAGGAGCCAAATACAAAAATATTAATAGCAGAGTATATACTCTTCTAGGAGACGGAGAATTACAAGAAGGACAAGTTTGGGAAGCTCTTATGTTTGCATCTCACTATAAACTAGATAATCTTTGTGTAATAGTTGATAATAATGGACTTCAAATAGACGGAAAAGTAGATGATGTAATGAGTCCATATCCTATAGTTGAGAAGTTAGAAGCTTTTGGATGTGAAGTAAAAGCAATAGACGGACATGATTTTAATGAATTGGAAGAAGCTTTTAACTTAGCTAGAAATACTAAGGATAAGCCTTTTGCAATAGTTATGAAAACTACAAAAGGTAAAGGTATATCATTTATGGAAAATCAAGCATCATGGCACGGAAAAGCACCTAATAATGAAGAATATGATATAGCTATGAATGAATTAAATGAAGAATATGCAAGATGGGAGGCTAGATAGATGACTACACCAGTAAAAGAAATTAAAAAAATAGCTACTCGTGATAGCTACGGAAATGCCCTAGCCCAGTTAGGAAAAACAAATGAAAATCTTGTAGTTTTAGACGCAGATCTTGCAGCAGCTACTAAAACAGGCATATTTAAAAAAGAATTTGAAAATCGTCACTTTGACTGTGGAATAGCAGAAGCAAATATGGTTTGTGTAGCAGCAGGTATGTCTACAATGGGACTTGTTCCTTTTGTAAGTACATTTGCAATGTTTGCAGCAGGAAGAGCTTTTGAACAAGTTAGAAATACAATAGCATATCCTCATTTAAACGTAAAAATAGGAGCAACTCACGGTGGAATATCTGTAGGAGAAGATGGTGCAAGTCATCAATGTTGTGAAGACTTTGCCTTAATGAGAAGTATTCCAGGTATGGTAGTATTATCTCCTTCAGATGACGTGGAAGCTAAAGCTTGTGTAAAAGCAGCTTATGAACATGAAGGACCAGTATATATAAGATTTGGTAGAATGGCAGTACCAGTATTTCATGATGAAGAGAATTTTGAGTTTAAAATAGGTAAGGGTGAAATATTACAAGAAGGAAAAGATGTGGCAATCATAGCTACAGGACTTATGGTAAGTGAAGCAATAGAAGCAGGACAAATTTTGAAATCACAAGGCATAAATGCACGTGTAATAAATTTACCTACAATAAAACCTTTAGATAAAGAACTTCTTTTAGATACAGCTAAAGAATGTAAAAAAATAATAACATGTGAAGAACATTCAATCATAGGGGGATTAGGTGATGCAGTAAGTGGATATTTATCTCAAATAAACCCTGTAATTGTTAGAAAAATAGGTGTAAATGATGAGTTTGGTCATTCAGGTCCAGCTAAAGATTTACTTGAACAGTTTGGATTATGTGCAGATAATATTGTAAAAGTAGTTAAAGAAGTTTTATAAAAGTGAAAAAGCAGAATTTGGAGGAGCAAAAATGGACATAAATTTGAGGGAGAATGTATCATATAACAACATGGGAAAGGATTTAGATAATGAAAAAGTATCTGTAAGAGAAAAATTATGTTATGGAGTAGGAGATGTGGGGGCAAACCTAGTTTGGACTACTGTAGCATCATTTTTATTGATTTATTGTACAGATGTGGCAGGTTTATCAGCAGGAATACTTGGAACAGTAATGTTAATAGCCAGAGTGTTCGATGGTGTTTCAGATTTATTTATGGGTGTGCTTATAGATAAAACAAATACAAAATGGGGAAAGGCTAGACCTTGGGTATTATGGAGTGCACCACCTTTAGCGATCAGTTTAGTTATGATATTCTCTATTCCTAATATGAGTGATACAAATAAGATGATATATTTACTTGTAGTTTATATATTTATGGCGGCAGTATGTTATACAGCAAATAATTTAGCATATAATACAATGTTATCATTAGTAACAGTTGATCAAGAAGATAGAAATATAATGAACTCTATGCGTTTTACTTTGACAATGATAGCACAATTAGTGATAAATGTTATTACAATACCATTAGTAAGTTATTTTGGTGGAGACCAAAAAGCTTGGACTACATTAAGTATAATATATGCTGTAATCGCTCTTGCAGCATTCGTAACAACATTTGCAGGAACAAAAGAAAGATATAAGCCAATTGTTCAAAAAGATACGAAAGCTAAGGAAAAAACTCATCCTTTAAAAACATTTAAAGTTCTATGTAAAAATAAATATTTTATATTAATAACATTAGCTTTTGCGATTATATATATATCATTAGGTTTAACAAGTGGTTCAAGAATATATTATGCTAAATATATACTTGGAAATGAAATGATAAATAGTTCAATGACAATGTATAACTATATACCTACTATATTAGCTATGATGATTATGCCTAAATTCACTAAAAAATTTGGTAAGATAAAAGTATTATTCTCAGGATTTGTATTATATGGAATAGGCCTTATTGTACAGATAACAGGTCCAACTTATCTTCCAGGAATATATTTAGGATTAGTACTTCAAGGAATTGGACATGCAGCATTATATTCTTGTCTATTTGCAGTAGTAGGAGATGTTGTTGAATATAGTGAGTGGAAAGATGGAGTTAGAGAAGAAGGATTAACTTATAGTGTTACAAGTTTTGGTATGAAATTTGGAACAGGTCTTGGAACTGCAGCTTTAGGATGGATATTAGCACTAGGAAATTATGATGGAACAGCTTTAGTACAATCAGCATCAGCAATAACAGCTATAAAATCATTATTCTTATACCTACCTTTAGTTATAACAGTTATAGTTTGTATAATATGGTTCTTATTTATGGGAATAGATAAATTATACCCAAGAATAAAAAGAGATCTAGATGCTAGAAGAATTGAAAATTAAATAGAATAATAAAATAAAAAAGAATAATAAAATCAGAAAGCTGATTTAGATAGAAGAATAATCTATTTAAATCAGCTTTTTCATGATTTTAAAACTTTGTAAAAAACTAATATTAAGTTGTGTAGGAAAGGATATATTATATTAGATTATTCAAATAGAATTTTTTAGTGAATAGAGGGTAAATTATAAATAAAAATAACCTTGTTACGTAAAAATTAAAATAGGAGGAAAAGTAATGACAAAAAAACTTAAAAATATTACAGTAACACTTTTAACTTTAGGACTAATAATGAGTAACATGGGAAGCTTAGCTCATTCATTTGCCCAAACAAACATAGAAAAACAAAATATTACTACAGATTATAAACCTGATAAAGTAACAGAATTAAGAGTGACTATGAAAAAATCTGATTGTATAAAATTACAATGGTGCAAAGTAAAAGGTGCCAGTGGATATAGAATTTACAGAACAACTATGAAAAATGGATTTTACAGAAAAATTGATGAAGTAGATGGCAAAACTACATGTTATATAGATAAAGAGTTGGATAGTGGAACAAATTATTATTACAAGGTTAGAGCGTTGAAAAGAGCAGGAGACAAAATATGCTTAGGAGACTCATCAGACATACTAGACACTACAACTTGTCCACCGGTTGTAAAAGGACTACATGCCAATTGTGTATCTAACTCTTTTGTGGAACTTAACTGGCAGACTGTATATAAATCTTCTGGATATGAAGTTTATAGAGCAACTAATGAAAGTGGTAATTTTACAAGAATAGCCACACTTACAGACAATGGAAAAAGTTGTTACAAAGATAAAAATTTAAAAAACAGAAAAAAATACTACTATAAAGTAAGAGCATTTAAAGAATTAAACGGTCAAGTATGCTTTGGAGATTTTTCAGATGTTTTAACTATATGTACGGAGAAATAATATACTCATATAAAAACAGCACCTATTATAGGTGCTGTTTTATGTAAAAAAATAACTATTTCTTTAAGCTATTTTCATTACTACTTAGAGTTTTATACTAAAAATACTTTTTATATTTCTATCAAGTTCTTTTGATTTTATTGTAATTAATAATTCTTCTAAGGCGGACAATAATGCACTGACACATAATATTACTCCTGTAACATTAACTCCAAACAAAATATATAAAACTGGTGTTGTAAAAAGTAATAAACCAGTTATTTTATTTGTATAAGTGTGCAGAGAAGCAAAAGTATGGTATTTAATAAAACCAAATAAGTATGACAACATACGAATAACTGCGATGATAATTATCCATAACCAAATCCATCTAGGAAGATGTAATATGGGAAGAAAAACAAATATCATTGTAATGATAAAAGTAAGATCTGCAATACTATCCAGCTTTGCACCTATTTCACTTTCTATTTTCATTGATCTGGCTATAACTCCATCTAAAATATCACTAATACCACAACACATATATAACACCCAAAACAATAAAGTGAATGGATTTGTAAATAGGATAAAAAGTGAACATAGAATTCGTAGACATGTAATAGCATTCGCTAAGTTATTAATAAGACCACCTCATAATTAATTATTTTTATTTATAAGTTTATGTTAAATTAGTAAATATTTCAATAATACTTCTCTCTAGTGTAATAAGACTTATTAATTAATTAGCTTAATATCTTATTACATTGAATATAAATAAATTTTTATAGTGGGTAGTGAATTTCAAAGTACTAATATAAAAATAATCTATATAACCAATGTTATATAAAAACATACAATAATGAAAAATTGCCAAATAACACTAAAAAAATTGTTGTTATTGTATAATAAAATAGGATTTTAAATAGGAGTATTGAAAAGGGGGTGTTATGATGAAAAGGTCGAAAAAAATTGTCTTAGTTAGTCATTGTATATTGAATATAAATTCAAAGGTAGAAGGTCTTGCTACATCAAAAGCTTGTGTAAGAGAAGTTATCGATCATCTTTATGACAATGATTATGGAATCATGCAATTGCAGTGCCCTGAACTTACATGCATGGGAATAAAAAGATGGGGGCAGTCCATAAATCAATATAATAATCCTTTTTATGAAGAACATTGTACAAAACTAGCAAAAGATGTAATTAAAAGTGTTAGAAATTACATAACAAATGGCTATGAAGTCAAGTATGTTATTGGCATAGATGGAAGTCCAACTTGTGGAGTGAATTTAACTTGTTATGGTAATGCAGGTGGAGAAAATTTAGATTTTGATGGATATGAAACAAGAGAAGGTCAAGGTGTATTTATGGATACTTTGATGAAAGAAAATGAAAAGTACAATTTGGGGTTAAAGTTTGTAGGAATAAATGAAGAAGATCCAATTAAAAGTATGGAAAGTTTAAAAATGATAATATCTGGTTAATTGAACATAAGTCATATAAAGTGATTGTGTTTAAAATATAAATATTACATATTAAGAGGGAGTTATGTTATGAAAAAATTAAAAAAATCATTGATATTAGTATTGTCAACAATACTATGTATAGGAGCTGTAGGGTGTTCTGCTCCGAAAGAAGATGAAAAAGCCGAATCTAAAGAAAGTAAAAGTACAGCTTGGGATACAATACAAGAAAAAGGCGAATTAGTAGTAGGTATGTGTCCAGAGTATCCACCTTTTTCAACAAGAAATGAAGCTGGGGATGTGGAAGGTTTTGATGCTGACTTTGCAAAAGCTTTAGGAGAAGAACTAGGGGTAAAAGTAACAATTAAAGATACACCATGGGAAGGACTAGTAGCAGGATTACAAAAGGGTGATCATGATGCAATAATATCTGCCATGTCTCCACAAGAAGCAACATCAGCGTCACAAAACGTTAATATGAGTAATCCTTATTACGAACTTAGTGATATTATAATTGTTCAAGAAGATAATAATGATATAAAAAGTAAGGAAGATTTAAAAGGTAAAACTGTAGGCCTTCAAGCAACAAGCAGTTGCGAGGTAGCAATAGAAGAGTTAAACAAGACTACAAAGCTTAAAGACATAAGAAAGTATAACAGAACCCAAGAAGCTGTGTTAGACTTACAAAATGGTAGAATTGATGCAGTAGCAGCAGGGATTGCTTTTGCAGCATCTCAAATAAAAGATAATGACGCTCTTAAAATTATTAATGACCCAATTCAAAAATGTGATTTAGTTGTAGTAATGAATAAAGGTGAAGATGAATTAACAAATAAAATAAATGATGCCATATCAGCAATTAAAGAAAATGGTAAGTATGATGAGCTTGTAAAGAAATGGTTAGATATAAAATAAAATGAATAATTTAGATTTTCAATTTTTAATGCCATATATGCATCAATTTGTAGATGCAGGAAAAATAACTTTGCAATTGGGAGTATGGACATTTTTTATAAGTTTATTGCTATCAATTATGATAGGCTTTTTAAGAGCATACAAAACACCAAAAATAATTAAATTTATGTTAGGTGTTTACGTTGAAGTATTTAGAGGCACACCTTTATTGGTGCAGCTATTTCTAATTTACTATGGATTACCATATTTTAATATTACACTTGATCCTATGACATGTGCAATTATTGGATTATCACTAAATTCAGCATCATATATGTCTGAAATAATTAGAGGTGCAATTTTATCCATAGATAAAGGACAATATGAAGCCGCATATTCCCTAGGATACTCAAAGGTAAAAACTTATATTCAAATAATATTACCTCAATCATTTAGAGTAGCTTTGCCATCATTAATGAATTCTTTTGCCAGCATAATAAAGGAAACTTCTTTAGTATCTATAATTTCAATTGCTGAAATAACTAGGGTAGGAAATCAGATTTATGCTAGAACATTAAGACCTTTTGAAGTATATTTAGTAATTGCATTAATATATCTTGTAATGACTTACTCAATTTCACTTCTAGCTAAGTTTATAGAAGGGAGAAGCACAAGATGGAGTCAATAATCAAATTAGAAAATGTACATAAAAGTTATGACAAATTAGATGTAATAAAAGGAATATCTTTAGATATAAAAAAAGGTGAGATTATATCTTTGGTAGGAGCCAGTGGTTCTGGTAAAAGTACTTTAGTAAGATGTATTAACGGACTTGAAAAAATACAAGGTGGAAACATTTATATAAGGGGTGAAAAAGTAAATAGTCACAACTCTGTTGCAGGTAGGGTTGGAATGGTATTTCAAAACTTTAACTTGTTTCCCCACTATACTGTTATAAATAATATAGTAAATCCTTTAGTTAATGTGAGGGGAATAAAAAAAGATAAGGCAAAAAAAATGGCTGAGTCTTTATTGGAAAAAGTTAAACTAGGTGATAAAGCAAATTATTATCCAAATGAATTGTCTGGAGGACAAAAACAAAGAGTAGCTATAGCAAGAGCCCTTTCAATGGAACCAGAGATAATACTTTTTGATGAGCCTACATCATCTCTAGATCCTCAACTATCTTTTGAAGTTTTTAAAACTATAAAACAATTGGTAGAAGAAGGATATACAATGGTTATTGTGACTCATGAAATAAAAATGGCCTTAGACATTTCAACTAGAGTAGTTTTTTTAGATAAGGGGAAAATATATTTTGATGGGAAGCCAAATGAATTTTATACTCATGAAAGTGAAAGATTAAAGGATTTTTTAGAAAACATAATTATATAAAAGTAATATAATAATAAATCCCAGGGTACTTTGTATCCTGGGATTTATTATTGTTAATTATTAAGAGTCTGACTTAGCTTCTTAAATTAATGTATAATAAAATATGTTCAAATATGTTTGAATTTGTTAGTTATTAAATAAACAAACATAAATAAACAAAACATATTGCGGATTATGAAAGTTTGTGGAATAATATAAACATAGATGAACATAAACGAACTTCAAAATAAACATGAAAAGAAGGTATGAAAATGTTCCAGTTAGATAGACATAAAAAAATTTATGATTACATAGTGAAAAATAAAAATGCTACAGTAAATGAACTAGCTCATATTTGCCAAGTGGCAACTATGACTATAAGAAGAGATTTAGATAAGATGGAAAAAGACGGTCTTATTACTAGGGTGTTTGGTGGAGCTGTAATAGATAGTTCCATGGTAAAAGAAGTTGACTATGAAGAAAAAGAAAAATGTTATATGGAAGAAAAGGTGAGAATTGCAAAAGAAGCAGTAAAACTTGTCAACGATAATTCCATAGTTATTTTAGATTCAGGTACAACTTGTATGGAAATTGCAAAATTATTAGTAAAGAAAAATAATTTGAAAATAATCACAACAGACATATTAATTGCAGCTTATTTAATGAAGTATGAAAATTTAGAAGTTTATTGTACCGGTGGAAGAATTCAAAGAAACACAGGAAGCTGTTTAGATACTTATACAATAGATTTTTTAAACAATATAAATGCAGATATATGTTTTGTGGGAGCAAGCGCCATAAATCAAAACTTAGAACTAGCAACTTTTGTTCCAAACAAAGCAAAGGTAAAACAAACTATGATAGACGTATCTATGCATAGAGTGCTTGTAACTGATAATTCAAAATTCAACAAAAGAAGTTTTAATAAAATTAGAAATTTAAAAGATTTTGAAATAGTTATTGCTAATGAAGGATTAGAAGAGGAAATACTAAAGAAAA
Source organism: Terrisporobacter petrolearius (assembly GCF_020748185.1). Taxonomy (GTDB): domain Bacteria; phylum Bacillota; class Clostridia; order Peptostreptococcales; family Peptostreptococcaceae; genus Terrisporobacter; species Terrisporobacter petrolearius. The sequence continues at coordinate 22,966 of NZ_JAHZMO010000016.1, forward strand.
TGAAAGATAAAGGTGTAAACATAAAACTAGTTTAGAAGATGGGGGAGACATATGAAATTATATGTAATAGCCGATGATCTTACAGGCGCAAATGCAACAGGTGTTTTATTAGCAAAAGAAGGCTTTAAATGTTCTACATTTATAGATTCTACACTTTTAAATGATGAAAATATGAGCCTTTGTGACGTAGTAGCTATAAGCACTGATAGTAGAGGCGTTACAAAAGAAGAAGCTTATGAAAGAGTTAGTAAGGAAGTAGAAAGAGTAAAGCATTTAAAGCCCATATATACAAAAAGAATAGACTCAACTTTAAGAGGAAATATAGGCTCAGAAATAGATGCCATCTTAGATCAAGATGAAAAATCCATAGCTGTAGTTGTGGCATCTTATCCTGATTCAGGAAGAATTTCCATAGGTGGATTTTTATTAGTAAACTCAGTGCCACTTCAAAATACTTTGGTAGCAAAGGATCCAAAATGTCCAGTTACTAATTCAAGTGTAAAAGAAATAATACAAAGCCAAAGTAAGTTTAAGGTGGCTGACATACAAATTAGTGATGTGTTAAGAGGAGAAGAATTTTTAAGTAGAAAAATAAATTTATTAGTAGATGAAGGAAATAGAATAATTGTTGTAGATGCAGTAACTAATGATGAAATAGAAACAATAGCAAAAGCATCTGAGCTGACAAAATTAAATATTATTCCAGTTGACCCAGGACCATTTACTAAATGTTTAATGAATGCTAAATATGGATCATCTCAAGTAGAACAAGGTAAGAAAGTTTTCTTTGCCATAGGAAGTGTAAGTAAAACTACCATAGGCCAAATAGAAAATCTAGTTGCAACAAAATCACCAGCTCTTGTGAAAGTAAATCCATTGAAGCTTATAGATGATGAAAAAATAGATAAAGAGATTGAAAGAGTATTACACATAATAGAAGAAAAATTAAAGTTTAGTACATCTAATATTGTTGGAATAACTACAACAACAAGGGAAGATGAGGTTTTAAATTTAAGTGAACTGTCCAAGAAACTTGGTATAGATGAAGAGTCCATATCAGTTAAGATAAACAAAGGCCTAGCTAAAATAACAGAGCTGGCTTTAGAATTATCAAATTCATCCATAGGAGCTCTATATACTAGTGGCGGTGATGTAACTATGGAAGTCATGAAAAGGCTAGGTGTTGAAGGTATAGACATAAAAGATGAAATAATACCACTAGCAGTGTATGGCAGATTTATTGGAGGTAAATACTCTAATATGCCAGCAATAACAAAGGGTGGTCTTATAGGAGATAAGAAAACCTTATCCATTTGTATAGATTACTTAGCAACAAAAATATCAACACAATATTATATGAAATAGTGAAAATTTGCTACGCTCATGGCGCCAACGATATATCTTCGTTACCACTTCAGATATATCCGTTGCTTAAAATTAGCTAGGCTCATGTCGCCAACGTAATTGCTTCGCAAGCTCAGCAATTCCCGTTGCTTAAAATTCGCTAGGCTCATAGCGCCAACGATATATCTTCGTTACCACTTCAGATATATCCGTTGCTTAAATAGTATAAATTATGACATTAAATTTGGAGGAATAGTTATGAATAAAGAATATATAGGAGTACCTTTAGGAGATCCAGCAGGAATAGGACCGGAGATTGTGGTTAAATCCATAGCTAAGGAGGAAACAAATACTTATGCAAACATAGTTGTATTTGGAAATAAGGAAATATTAGAAAAAGCTATAGATGTTTGTGAAGTGGATATGAAAATAAATACTATTGAAAATCCAGAAGATGGAGACTACAACAACAAAACATTAAATTTAGTAAATATAGATAATATAGATATGAACAAATTTGAACCAGGTAAGGTTAGTGGAATGTGTGGAAAGGCTGCTTTTGAATATTTAGCCAAATCAATAGATTATGCAATGGAGGGAAAAGTTAAAGCAATAGCAACTACACCACTGAATAAAGAGTCTTTTAAAGCTGGTAATGTGCCTTACATAGGTCACACAGAGGTATTGGAAGACTTAACAAAAACATACAATCCTTTAACTATGTTCCAAGTAAGAGATTTAAGGGTATTCTTCTTAAGCAGACACGTATCCCTTAAAAAAGCTTGCGACTTAGTTACTGATGAAAATATGTATGAATTTATAATAAGATCAAAAGAAGCACTAAGACAACTTGGGATAGAGAATCCTAAAATGGCAGTGGCAGGGTTAAATCCTCACTGTGGAGAGCATGGATTATTTGGAGATGAAGAAAGAGAAATAGAACCAGCAATTGAAAGAGCAAGAAAAGAAGGAATAGACGTGGTAGGTCCAATAGGAGCAGACTCAGTATTCTTCTTTGGGCTTCAAGGAAAGTTTGATGCAGTGCTTTCTCTATATCATGACCAAGGTCATATAGCTACAAAAACTGTAGATTTCCATAGAACAATATCAATAACAAACAATATGCCTTTCCTTAGAACATCAGTTGACCATGGAACGGCATTTGATATAGCTTGGAAAAACATAGCAAACGAAATAAGTTTAGTAGAAGCCGTAAGACTGGCAGGAGATTATGCTCCAAATTTTAATAAAAAGTAAACAACAATTTATTTATATAAAACAATGTATCTAAATCAACGCATACGCTAATGGGTGTGCGAAGTTTAGATACATTGTTATTAAAGTTTATTAAATATAATTTATATAAAATTTAAAATTAAAAATTTATTAACTTGGGGGAATCATAATGAATAACGAATTAGTTGTATCAGGACCGCAAATATTAATAGGTCTAGGCCTTGGAATAACATTATTAATATTTATGATGTTAAAAACAAAGGTGCATCCATTCTTAGCAATGATAATAAGTGCATCAATAACAGGATTAGTTGGAGGAATGCCAGCTGGAGATGTAGTAAACAGTATAACAACTGGATTTGGGAATACACTTGGTAGTATAGGTATTATTATTGGATTTGGTGTTATGATGGGTGAAATATTTGAGGTATCAGGAGCAGCAAAAAAGATGGCTCAAATATTTGTTGAAAAACTAGGTAAAGGTAGAGAAGAACTAGCTTTAGCTATTACAGGGTTTTTAGTATCAATACCAATTTTTTGTGATTCAGGATTTGTAATCTTATCACCACTGGCAAAATCAATATCAAGAAACACAAAAAAATCAGTTATATCTTTAGGTTTATCACTAGCACTAGGTTTAGTTATTACACATACATTAGTACCACCTACTCCAGGACCAGTTGGAGTTGCTGGAATATACGGTGCAAATGTAGGGACAACATTATTACTTGGAATTGTTTGTGCCATACCAATGACACTTATTGGACTTCTTTATGCTAAGTATATAGGACAAAAACAATATAAAGTACCAGGTGAAGATGGTGAAAGTTATTTAAGTAGTGAAGATTTAGGAGCAATGGCTCATGACCAAGTAGCAGCAACTTTAATAGACAGTGAAGAAGTATTACCATCAGCATTTATGTCATTTATGCCAATATTTGCACCTATAATATTAATATTATTAAAAACAGTTACTACACAAATGGGGTTAGAAGGTGGATATATAGAAGTAATAAACTTTTTAGGAGCTCCAGTTATAGCTGTTGGTTTAGGCTTAATAATAGCAATATATGGTTTAGGTAAAGGCCAAGACAAAAAAGAAATTACAAATACTATGGAAAAAGGTATAAAATCAGCAGGAGTAATAATGTTAGTTACTGGTGCAGGTGGAGCCTTAGGAATGATAATAAGAGATTCTGGCGCAGGAGACTACATAGCAGGACTTATAGCAAATACAGCACTACCAGCAGTAATAATACCATTTGCCATATCATCAATAGTAAGACTAATACAAGGAAGTGGTACAGTTGCCATGACAACAGCAGCATCTGTAACAGCTCCAATGATGGCAACACTTGGATTATCACCAGACCTTGCAGTATTATCAGCTTGTATGGGTTCATTAGTATTCTCTCACTTTAATGATTCATATTTCTGGGTTGTTAACAGAACTTTAGGAGTTACTGAAGTTAAGGAACAATTAAGAGGTTATTCTGTAGCAAGTACAATAGTATGGGCTGTAGGATTTGTAGAGTTAATGATATTAAATATGTTTATGTAATTATATAAGGGTGTTTCGCTGAAATAGTGAAACACCTATTTTTTACATAATAGGAAATTATAGTTGAATTTACGTTATTGATAAATTCTGAAATTAAGTTATATCAATTCATTTAAAAAAGAAGTAAAAAAGTGAATTTTGAGCAACGGAGTTGTCTGAAGCGATAGCGAAGGCATCTCGTTGGCGATATGAGCGAAGCGAATTTTTATCATTAAATAATAAAATGCAAATTTGGGGATATTTATTATTAGATAAAAAAATTATTTATGACATAAATGTGAAAGGATAACTCAAAATGAAAGTGAATGCTTGGAAAGATTTTAATGATGGAATTTGGCAAGACAAAATTGATGTTAGGGATTTTATACAAGGTAATTACTGCCCATATGAAGGGGACGGTAAATTCCTAGCAAGTGCTACTGAAAATACTAAAAAATTATGGGAACAAGTATTGGAATTAAATAAAAAGGAAAGAGAAAATGGCGGAGTATTAGATGTAGATACTCATACTGTATCTGGTATAAATGCTTATAAAGCAGGATATTTAAATAAAGATTTAGAAACTATAGTAGGTTTTCAAACAGATGAACCATTTAAAAGAGCAGTAATGCCTTTTGGTGGTATAAGAATGGTAGAGTCTGCTTGTAAAGCTTATGGCTTTGAGTTAGATGATGAAATAAAAGAAATATTTACAAAATATAGAAAAACTCATAATCAAGGAGTATTTGATGCATATACAAAAGAGATGAGATTAGCAAGAAAGGCTGGAATTATAACTGGTCTTCCAGATGCTTATGGTAGAGGTAGAATAATAGGAGATTATAGAAGAGTTGCACTATATGGTATAGATCGATTAGTAGAAGTGAAAATAGTTGAAAAAGATGAGCTAGATAATGAAGAAATGACAGAGGATGTAATTAGATTAAGAGAAGAATTATCAGAACAAATAAGAGCTCTGGAACAATTAAAAGAAATGGCACAGTCTTATGGATTTGATATTTCAAAACCTGCAACTAATGCAAAAGAAGCTATTCAATGGCTATATTTTGGATTTTTGGGAGCTATAAAAGACCAAAATGGTGCTGCCATGTCTTTAGGTAAAACTTCAACTTTTTTAGATATTTATATTGAAAGAGATATAAAAGCAGGCTTAATTACAGAAGAGCAAGCACAAGAAATGATAGATCACTTTGTTATGAAGTTAAGATTAGTTAAATTCCTAAGAACTCCTGACTACAATGAGCTATTCTCAGGGGACCCAACTTGGGTAACAGAAAGTATTGGTGGTATGGGTAGTGACGGAAGAACTTTAGTAACTAAAACTTCTTTTAGAATGTTAAATACACTCTATACACTAGGACCATCACCAGAGCCAAATTTAACAGTTTTATGGTCAACTAAATTACCACAAGGATTTAAAGATTTTTGTTCAAAAGTTTCCATAGACACAAGTTCAGTACAATACGAAAATGACGACTTGATGAGAGATTACTATGGAGATGATTACGCCATAGCATGCTGCGTGTCAGCTATGAATGTTGGTAAACAAATGCAGTTCTTTGGAGCTAGAGTAAATTTAGCAAAAACATTACTTTATGCTATAAATGGTGGTATAGACGAAAAACTAGGAATACAAGTATCACCGGATTTTGGGAAAATAGATAGCGAATATTTGAATTATGATGAAGTAATGGAAAAATTTGAACATTATACTGATTGGTTAGCAAAACTTTATGTAAATACATTAAATGTAATACATTTTATGCATGATAAATATTGCTATGAACGTTTACAAATGGCTCTACATGAAAGAGATATAATTAGAACTATGGCTTGTGGTATAGCTGGGCTATCAGTTTGTGCAGATAGTTTATCAGCTATTAAGTATGCAAAAGTTAAACCTATAAGAAATGAACAAGGTATAGCTGTTGATTTCCAAATAGAAGGAGAGTTCCCTACCTATGGTAACAACGACGACAGAGTAGATAGCATAGCTGTATATTTAGTTGAAAACATGATGAACAAAATAAGAAAAAATAAAACTTATAGAGATGCTATTCATACTCAATCTGTTCTTACTATAACTTCAAATGTGGTTTATGGTAAGAAAACAGGCTCAACTCCAGATGGTAGAAAAGCAGGAGAACCATTTGCACCAGGAGCAAACCCAATGCATGGTAGAGATAAAAGTGGTTCATTGGCATCCTTAGCATCTGTTGCCAAGTTACCATATAATCATTCTATAGATGGAATATCAAATACTTTCTCTATTATTCCAGATGCTTTAGGTAAATCAGGAGAAGAAAGAATAAGAAATTTAAGCAACTTAATGGATGGATATTTCTCACAATCAGCTCATCACTTAAATGTAAACGTACTTGTTAGAGAAACATTACTTCATGCTATGGACCATCCAGAAGAATATCCTCAACTTACAATAAGAGTATCTGGATATGCAGTAAACTTTATTAAATTAAGTAGAGAACAACAAATGGATGTAATTAATAGAACATTCCATGGAAAGATGTAATATATCTTAAAATAAACATATTATAAGTGGAAAAATTATAATATGTTAAAAAAATAAAAGAAAGTATATATCTTCAATAAGAAAATATATACTCTCTTTTTATATATAGGGATTACACTAGTATGCAGATAGTTTACTTAATAAGTAAATCTAAGGCACTTTTTAAATCATCTATTATATCTTCCACATTTTCAAGTCCAACAGCAAGTCTTACTAATCCATCAGTTATATTTGCATTTGCACGTTCTTCAGGAGTACAAGCTGAGTGTGTCATAGAAGCTGGATGCTCAATTAATGTTTCTGCATCTCCTAAACTTACAGCTAATGTACAAAGGTTCAATGTATTCATTAGTTTTTCCCCTGCTTCAACACCACCTTTTACTTCAAAAGATATCATAGCGCCAGGTAAAGACATTTGTTTTTTTGCTAGCTCAAATTGAGGGAAACTTTCTAATCCAGGGTAGTTTATCTTCTCTATTGCTGGATGTTTTTCTAAGAATTTAGCTACTTTCATAGCATTTGAACAATGTTGTTCCATCCTAACTGCCAATGTTTTAAGTCCTCTATTTATTAAAAAGGCATCATTTGGGCTTAGAACAGCACCAGTAAAATCTTTTATACCTTCAAATCTAACTTCATTTATAAATTCGCTATATCCAACTACAAAACCAGCTATAACATCACCATGTCCGTTTAAGAATTTAGTAGCAGAGTGTAGGACAACATCAGCTCCAAGTGACAAAGGTCTTTGGATATAAGGTGTACAGAAAGTATTATCAACCATAACTAACACATTTTCTTGGCTATGAGCAATTTCACATATTTTTTCAATATCGTATAATCTAAGTGTTGGGTTAGCAGGTGTTTCAAAGTATACAACTCTTGTATTAGGTTTCATAGAATTTTTTACTTTTTCTAAATCAGTGAAATCAACAAAGTCAACTTCGATTGCAAATTTAGTTAAACCTCTAGATAATAATGCTTGAGTACAACCATAAAGAGTATCACTAGCTACCACATGGTCTCCAGCTTTTAATGCTGTCCATAATGTTGAAGATATGGCACCCATACCAGATGCAGTTGAGATACAAGCTTTTCCACCTTCAAGTTCAGCAATTTTTTCTTCTAATGATGTATTAGTAGGGTTGCCTAATCTAGAATATATATATCCTTCTTCTTCTCCCTCAAATCTTTTTCTTCCTTGTTCTGCACTGTCAAAGACAAATGTTGAAGTTTGGTAAATTGGTAGTCCTAATGCACCTGCTGCGTTTTTGTGATGTCCTGCATGTATAGCTTTTGTTGCAAATCCTTTAACTTTCATTGTAAAGTCCTCCTAAGTATATATTGTTTTTATTAATAAAATTAATAATTATAAAGCTAGTTTTAAAATATCTACAAATTTGGATGCGTCTAAAGGTATGTAGTTGCCAACTGTGGATTGATTATTATTAGTAGCACGCATTGCCATTAATTCAAAATGTTCATCTGTTATGCCTTTTTGTGATAATTTAGTATTTAAATTTAGTGATATGAAGAAGCCCTCTAAGTGATGAGATAATTTAAGTGCCATTTCCTCTTCAGAGTAATTACTGTAATCTATATTAAATAAGCGATTAGCCAACTGTGCAAGTTTTGAAGGTTTGTTATAAGCCATATATTTTGTCCACGCTACTAAAACTATAGCCATACCTTCACCATGAGTTAGCTCATACTGAGCACTTAGTTCATGTTCTATTCTATGTGATCCCCAATCAGGTACTCGTCCAGTGTCTAGCAAATTATTATGAGCTATAGAAGCTAACCACTGAATTTCTGAGCGTGCATTTATATCATTAGGGTTTTTCATTAGTCTTTGTGCATTTAGAATAAGTGCTTTACAAGCTCCTTCAATTAAATAGTCTGTTGTATCTACATATTTAGTATCAGTAAAGTAACGTTCTAATAAATGAGAGAATATATCTGCTATTCCACAAGCAGTTTGATATTGTGGTAGAGATAATGTAAACTCAGGATTCATAATTGCGAATTTTGGAATTATGAAATCGCTTTCAATACCTAGCTTATAAAGCCCATTTGAAATAATAGAGCAGTTAGATGTTTCTGAACCACTTGCAGGTATTGTTGAGATAACTCCAATTGGAAGAGCTGATGAAATTGAATCTTTGCCTTCGAAAAAGTTCCATACATCTCCCTCATAAGGTATACCTACAGATACGGCCTTAGCTGTATCCATAGAGCTACCACCACCTGCAGCAAGAACGAAATCCACATTATTTTCTTTACCTACTTCTATAAGTTCTCTAACATGTTCTATTTTAGGGTTAGGAACTACACCACCTCTTTCAGTAAATTTAATTCCTAATTCCTCACATGCCCTACTAACTGTATCCCATATTCCTAATCTTTTTACAGTTCTTCCACCATAAATTAAGAACAGAGAAGTTACATTATAATCTTTTAAAAGCTGTTTTATATTTTGGTGTGAACCTTTACCAAATATAACTTTTGATGGATTATAGTACTGGAAATTAATCATTATTTAAAACCTCCTTATTTGTTAAAGCATAATCTATTTTACAATTTAATTTTTTGCAAGTTTCATTCCATTCTTTAGATAATTTATAATCAGTTATTAAAACATCTATATCTTTAAGATTTGCAAATAATATATCAGATTTATTGCCAATTTTCGTATGGTCCATTAATAAAAAATGTTCTTTTGAATTCTTAATCATTAATTCTCTAATTTTGGCACTATCAAAGTTATTATCTGATAGACCATATTTAGTGTCTACAAATGGACAACTTATAAAGCACTTATCTGCATAATAAACACTTAGATTATCTAAAGTATGATACCCCACAAAAGAGCTTGTACTTGAGTGAAATTTGCCACCTAAACATATTAGATTAATATTTGACTGGTAACTTTCACATAAATTACAAATTCTAAGTGAATTAGTGATAAGTGTTACATTAAGTTGAGAAGTAATCAGTGCTTCTGCCAGTTTTAAGCATGTGGTACTTGAATCAAGCATTATAACATCGTTATCTTTAATATAGTTTAAGACTCTTTGAGCCATCTGTTCTTTTTCTTCAATATAAAAAGTTTCTCTTAATTGTATTGGAACACCCTTGTCGTATTTTTCTGGTAGATATGCTCCTCCATGAATTCTACATAATTTATTTGTCTTTTCCATTTCTCTTAAATCTCTTCTTATAGTTTCTTCGCTACATTCTAGTAGCTTGCTTAAATCAGAGATTAGTACGCTTCTTTTTTTATGTAGTTCTCTCTCTATAACATTATGTCTATCAATTTTTAACATAATTAACTCCTTGGTATTCAATATTTGTATGATTCAATTGTAGAGGAATTGATTTTAGAATGCAATATGAAATTAACAATAAGTCACAAAAAACAACAATAATCAAATTAAACAGTCAAAAAACAAAAGAAAAAACGTTTTTTTTGTTGAGAAAATGTTGTTTTGTGATTATTTCTGTGATATATTTATGGTAAATAGAGGAGGGGGAGACATAAATGAACTCGAGAAAGCTAGTATTAGACGCAGCAAAAAAATTATATAATGAAAAATTAGTAGCAGGAACAAGTGGAAATATAAGTATAAGAAATGTTGATAAAGGGGACGACAGTTATTTAATAACTGCAAGTGGATTGTCTTACGATATTATGACTGAAGAAGATATTGTAGAAATTGACGGAGAAGGAAATTCAAAAGTAGAAGGTCAAAAACCATCATCAGAGTGGAAAATGCATATAGAGGTATATAAAAAATACCCACAAGTAAATGCAATTGTTCATACGCACTCATCAGTAGCTACAGGATTTGCAGTTAACCATCAAGATATACCTTTAATATTAATAGAAATGAAACCTTTCTTAGGGGGAGATGTAAAGGTGGCTCCTTTTAGACCAGCTGGTTCTGAAGAGTTAGCTCAAGTTATATTACCTTATTTGAAAGACCGTACAGCTTGTTTATTAGCAAACCATGGAGTTATTGCAGTTGGTAAAACTATGGAAGATGCTTTCGTAGCAGCAGAATATGTGGAAGATGCAGCAAAAATTTATTACTATGCAAAAACATCAGGAGTTCCAGTTATTTTAGACTAAAAATAATAAGTATGAAGCTTTAGATGAATCTGTATTCTAATAATAGATCTATATTTATTTTCATACATAAACACAATTCAATTATATATAAATCATTAACAAAGAATTTAATCTAATCGTACTTATTCAAAAATTATAAAAGGATTCATATAAGTTTCATACTCCAAAATTATTTTATAGATTATAAAAATCCAATAAATTATTTTAGGAGGAAAAAATGGAAAATAATAAGAAATCAAAGGGTAGTTTTTTAGGATTAGTTCCACTGGTTGTATTTTTAGTTTTATATTTTGCTATTGGTATAGGAACAGGAAGTTTCGATAATATGCCTTTAATGATAGGCATATCAATTGCAATAGGTGTAGCTTTTGTTTTAAACAAAAAAGGAGAAGAAAAGCTTACATTTGAAGAAAAGGTTACGTTGTTTTGTAAAGGGGCAGGAGATAGTACATTAGTACTTATGGTAATTATATTTTTATTAGCAGGAGCTTTTTATGGAATTGCAGGTGCAATGCATGCTAGTGATTCTGTTACTAATTTTGGGCTAAGCATATTACCTTCTAATATGGTATTGCCGGGATTGTTTTTGATAGGGTGTATATTAAGTTTCTCTATGGGTACTTCAATGGGAACAGTATCAGCTTTAATGCCAATTGCTGTATCTCTTTCTAAGGCAACAGGATTTAATATGGCTTTAGTGTGTGGAGTAGTTGTAGGAGGTGCGCTATTTGGTGATAACTTATCATTTATTTCTGATACTACAATAGCAGCTACACGTACTCAAGATATACCAATGAGAGACAAATTTAAAGCAAATATATTAATGGTTTTACCAGCAGTTATTATTACTTTAGTTTTATTATCTCTACAACCAATGGGTAGTGCATCAACTGACGCTGCTGGAGATTATAGTTTTATAAATATGATTCCATATGTTATAGTTATAGTTTTATCATTACTAGGAATAAATGTTATAACAGTAATGAGTACAGGAGTGCTTGTTGGAGTGATAATAGGAGTTATGCATGGTGATTTTACATTAATAGGATCGTTGGCAGTAATTCATGAAGGTATGACTTGGATGGAAGATATGGCCTTGATAGCTTTATTAGTAGGTGGTTTAGTTGCTCTAATGGATCATCTTGGTGGTATAGATTGGTTACTTTATAAGTTAACTAGAAAAACAAAAACTGCTCGTGGTGCAGAGTTATCAATAGCAGCATTAGTAAGTTTAATAGATATATCAACAACTAATAATACTGTATCAATTATAGCAGCAGGACCTATAGCTAGAGATATAGCTGATGAATATAATATTTCAAGAGCTAGAACAGCAAGTATACTTGATTTATTCTCATCTGGTTTCCAAGGGTTACTACCTTATGCAGGGCAATTACTAACAGCGGGTGCATTAGCAGGCATATCACCAGGTTCAATTTTACCTTATTGCTGGTATTCTATGCTAATGATAGTATTTGGAATAGTGTTTATTTTAATAGGTTGGCCTAATATGTCATCAAAAAACAAAGCCCAAATTAGTAGTTAATCAACTTGAAGAATAAAAATTATAATTTAAATTATCTATTTTATATATTGGGGGGCGTAACATGGAAAAATATTTAGAACACTTTTTAATGGATACTAATACTGCAAAAGAGTACGCAAAGGATAAATTAGAATATTTTCAACCAGAATCTGAACTAGAATGTATAGAAATTGGAGATGGAAATATTAATTATGTGTTCAAAGTATGGGAAGAATCAACAGGAAAATCTATTATAATTAAACAAGCAGATAAATTTTTAAGATCATCGGGAAGACCACTTGATGTATATAGAAATAAGATAGAAGCGGAAATTCTTATGATTGAAGGTAAACTTGCAAAGGAATTTGTACCACAAGTATTTCATTATGATGAGAATATGTGTGCTCTTTCAATGGAAGATATATCTGATTATAAAAATCTTAGAACTGAATTGATGAAAGGGAAAACGTTTGATTGTTTGGCAGATGGTATCTCAACATTTTTAGTAAATACTTTATTGCCTACTACGGATTTAGTTCTTGATAGAGCAAGAAAAAAAGAATATGTAAAATTGTTTACTAATATTGAACTATGTGATATCAGTGAGGACTTAGTTTTTACTGAACCATATTATGATTATAAAGGTAGAAATATAATTTTAGATGAAAACAAAGAATTTGTAAAAGAGTTTTTGTATAATGACGATAAATTAAAAAAAGAAGTGGCTATTCTTCGTGACAAATTTATGAATCAAACTCAAGCTTTAGTACACGGTGACCTACACTCAGGTTCTATATTTATAAACGAAGAAGGGCTAAAAGTTATTGACCCAGAATTTGCATTTTATGGACCTATGGGATACGATGTTGGAAATGTAATAGGTAATCTATTCTTTGCTTGGGCCAATAAATATTATACTGATAGGGATAATGAAGATTTCCTTAGCTGGATCTCATCTACTATTGAAGACACTATAAACTTATTTATAAGTAAATTTTCAGTAAAATATGATGAATTAGTTACTTTTAATTTATATAATAAGGATTTTAAAGAAGATTACACAAAGAAAGTGTTGTCAGACTCTTTTGGCTATGCTGGAACAGAAATAATACGCAGAGTAGTTGGTGACTCTAAGGTAATAGAAGTAACATCTGTAGAAGATATTAGTAAAAGGTTGCCAATGGAGAGAAGCCTAATAAAAATGGGTATTAGTTTGATTAATAATAGAGATAAATTTTCAGAAGGAAAGGATGTAGTAAAAGAGTTTAAGTTACTATTATCTTAATCAAAATATAAAAAATTTACAGAGTAGTAGTTATAATTACTACTCTGTTACTTAAAATGAGGTTTATTATTATGAAGAGAATGGATCAAGATTTAGCTTTCATGCTTCAGTATGAAAATGTGGCATGGTATGAAGATGGAAAAGTTAGAATATTAGATAGACGTATTTACCCAACACAAGTAGAATTTGTTGAGTGTACAACACACGAAGAAGTTGCAAAAGCTATTAAAGATATGGTTACTCAAAGTGCAGGACCATATACAGCAGCAGGAATGGGAATGGCCCTAGCAGCCTTTGAAGCAAAGGACAAAAAAGAAAAAGATCAATTGGAGTATATGGAAAAAGCATCTTACACTATTTCTCATGCAAGACCAACTACGGCCAATCGTATGGGACTTATAACAGATGGATGTTTTAAAGAATGGAAAAAAGCCCTAGATAGTGGACAAGACCCTGTGGATGCTGTATTTAACAGAACCATAGATTCATTAAATAGAAGATATTCTACTATGGAAATAGTAGGAGAATATTTGGCTGATATGTTTCCTAAAAATGGAACAATACTTACTCAATGTTTTGGGGAGACAATTATAGGAATGATGTTACGTGCAGCTAAAAAAAGAAATAATGATATAAAAGTATACTGTGCAGAAACAAGACCTTATTTACAAGGAGCTAGACTTACATCTAGTTGTTGTTCACAAATGGGATTTGATACAACTGTAATAACAGACAATATGGTAGCTTATGCAATGGAGCATAAAAATATAGATTTATTTACATCAGCAGCAGATACAATAGCTAAAGATGGCCATATTGCAAATAAAATAGGAACTTATCAAATTGCACTGTTAGCAAAACATTTTTCTATACCTTATTTTGTTACTGGAATACCAGATATTGATAAAGAAAAAGGTACGGACATTATAATTGAAGAAAGAGATCCAGAGCAAGTATTAAGTTATAGAGGAATTAAAAACACTTTAGAAGAAGTTAAGGGAATTTATCCTTCCTTTGACATAACACCACCTAGCTTAATTAGTGGTATTGTTACTGATAAAGGAATATATTCACCATATGATCTAAATAGATATTTTGATAGTGAAGTTAAAGAATTTTATTAAGTTGTTTAACAATAGAAAACTAATATACTGCTGATTGTGCACTTGCTACAAAGGCACAATTTGCATTATTTAACAATATAAAAAGTGTGAATTTTCCATAGAGGGAAATTCACACTTTGTTTTATTTACTAAGTTTAATAATATTTTTGGATAGCTCGTTTATACTATCTGTCAAACCTTGCATCTTTCCTTCAATTCTCACCAACAAATACAGGGAAATTGCAATGGGAAAACCAAGATTTGCAATGATAGATTGAATATTATCCATATATATCACCTCAGTCTATACTTCCAAATCGTACTCAGTAGTTGTAGAATCAACCACTTTAGCAGATACACAAGTCACTATGTCATAACCTTTTGGCTGGAAGATATTTTTATTCTTTATTAAGTTCATAGCATCTATTATTTCCTGTTCACCAAGGTCCTCCCTTGGATCTTCAACAGCAACAGAAAAGCTATTTCCTAAAGTATTTTTAAACGTCATTACAAGTTTTTTCTCATTCATATTTTAACCTCCTAAATTTTTTAAGTAACTCGTTGGCCCTATGAAATGTAGCGCCTACACAGTGGTTTAAGCAAAGGGAATTTTACTACTCTGATAAAGAAGAGTTATCCACTCTGTTTGTACCAGCTAAAGTGTGTTGTTGCATAGCTGCTAGAGCATTTACTACAGCCATAATATCCTCATTTGAAGCACCTGACTTTATACTGGAAAAAGTCTTAGTTTTTACTATTCTGTCTCCATTTAAATCTGTACCATGATCAAATTTAACCTTTATAGATGACGCATTGGGTGTTGAAACAACTGCCATATTATTACCTCCTTAAGATTTTTTTGAAAGGATATATCGCCTATGACATGAGCCTTGCGAATTTTATTTGTGAGCTCCCTTTCTATTTAAATAATAGTTGGGAAATTAAAAATAAAGTTGAAAAAAATATTTAGAAGTTATATGTTAGAATAAACTTAGATTTAATTTAGTACTTAGAAATGTAAACCCTAGTGACCATAAAGAAGCAGTAGATCAGTTTGATAAGTTATTTGAAGAGAAGAAAAAAGAAGTTAGAGAAGGTCAACTTAAGATGTAACATAAAAAGCCATATTGAGTAAAATCTCAATATGGCCTTTTATATATATATAATGAAGTAAATACTTTTATTCAGCTTGTACATCACTATCATTAGGGTTATTATTTGTTACAACTTTATAGAACCAGTCTCCACCCTTATCACAACATATACCAAGTAGAGCACCAAGTAATAAAGAAGGAATTAATAACATCCAATTACCGGCAGCAGCAAATGTTGAAAAACATCCCATAAAAGTACCAGGGATAAAATCAAACCATTTTGATTTACCTATGATACACATTACAAATGTAACTATAGCACACCAAACACCTGTAGTACCAAGTACTGGAACTAAACCAGATAAGAATATAATTGTCATACCACAAAGAACACCAGCCATGTTTGGTAAGATAGTTTTTCTCAATCCTTCAACTCCATGATGACCACTGGCAAAGTATGTAGTACATCCAGCGAAACCAGCCCAGGTAAACAGTCCTAGAGAACCAGAACCCCAAGCCCAGATACCACAAAGGACGCCAGTTACTATTCCAAGTGCACATATATAGCTCATTTTTTTCATAGCATTCACCTATAACACTATGGATTTGCCACGTTTGATAAATTCACCACGGTTGTTTTCACCTATATATTCACCATCTTTAGCTATAACATCACCTCTAGATAATGTCATAACAGGATATCCATTAACTTTTATACCTTCAAAAGCAGTATAGTCAACATTTTCATGAAGTACATCTTTTGTTAAAGTAACTTCTTTGTTTTCATCATATAATACTAAGTCTGCGTCGCTTCCTACAGCTATTGTACCTTTTTTAGGATACATACCAAATATTTTTGCCACGTTTGTAGAAGTAACCTCAACAACTTTATTTAAAGATAAACCATGTTTTGGCCCTTCAGAAAGCATTATAGACATTCTAGTTTCTATACCAGGTCCACCATTTGGTATTTTAGTAAAATCATCTTTTCCTAATTCTTTTTGTTTCATAAAGAATGGGCAGTGATCAGTTGCAACTGTTTGTATTACGCCATCTTTTAATTGTTGCCATATGTAATCCCAGTTTTTGTTACTACGTAGAGGAGGTGACATTACATATTTAGCACCATTGAATCCTGGCTCATCGTAGTTATCTTCTGATAACATAACGTATTGAGGACAAGTTTCTCCCATTATTGGAAGTCCAGCTTCACGAGCTTCTTTTATTCTAGAAATTGATTCTTCACAACTATTGTGAACTATATAAAGAGGAGCATTTGTTAATTTAGCAAGAGTAATAGCTCTATTAGCAGCTTCGCCTTCACATGTTGCTGGTCTAGAAACAGCATGATATTTAGGTTCAGTTTTACCAGCTTCTAAAAGTTGTTTAGTTCTGTGATTTATAACATGATAGTTTTCACAGTGAACACCAACTAAAGCTCCGTGTTCTTTTGATTTTTCTAATATATTCATAAATGCAGCATCATTTACTCTCATAGCATCATAAACCATAAATACTTTGAAACTAGTTATACCTTCTTTAACCATTGTAGGTATTTCAGCTAAAGCATTTTCGTCAGCTTTTGTTATAGCAACATGAAGACCGTAGTCTACACATGATTTAGAACCTTTTTCTTTCCAAATGCTAACTGCATCGGCTAATGTTCCACCAGCAGGTTGTATAGAGTAGTCTATAAAAGAAGTAGTACCACCTATAGCAGCAGCTTTAGAACCAGATTCGAAGTCGTCACTTGAAAAAGTTCCACCAAAAGGCATATCTAAGTGAGTATGTGCATCTATACCACCAGGTATTATTAATTTACCAGCAGCATCTATTACATTATCACATTCTAAGTTTTGGCTTATTTCAACTATTATTCCGTCCTTTATTCCTATATCACCTTTATATGTATCAGAAGCAGTTACTATTGTACCATTTTTTATTACTTTATCAAATTTACTCATAATTTCCTCCTCAAATTTTTAAATTATTTTAAATTATGAATGTTTAATTATTAGTCTTCTAAATCAGCTTTTAATACAGCGTTTAATAAAACAGTAGCTCCGTTAGCACATTGCTCTGGAGTAGAGTATTCTTGTTCACAGTGAGAATGTCCATCTTTTGAAACAACAAATATCATAGTTGTTGGCATTAAGTAATTTACGAACTGAGCATCATGTCCAGCACCTGAGTTAATGTATTGGTGAGGTATATTTAATTCTTCAGCAGATTTTTTTACAAAGTTTACTAGTTCTTTATCGAAGTAAACAGTGTCTCTATTCCAAGCTAATTGAACTTCACATTTACATCTAGCCCATTCTTTACTTTCTAAACTTTTAACTATTTCATATACTTTTGCTAATAATTCTTGATCTTCGTGACGAACGTCTATAGAGAATTCAACAAAATCAGGTATTACTGTATGTACACATGGGTGACATACTATTTCACCAGTTGTATAAACTAATTCTTTATTTCCTAATTTATCGATTTCTTCATGTAGATAGCAAAGAGCTTGAGATGCAGCATATAAAGCGTCTTGACGCTTGTGCATTGGAGTTGTACCAGCATGATCAGATTGACCATGGAATTTTATACGGCAGTTAAACATTCCAAGAACACAAGTAACAACACCAACATCATTGCCAGCATCTTCTAAGATAGGACCTTGTTCTATGTGAAGTTCAAACATACATTTATATTTATCAACATTTAAACGATTTTCTTTTTTACCTTTGTATTTGAAGTTAGCTAATTGAGAACCAAAAGTAGTTGTTTTATCTAACACGCTTTTAGAATTCATCATATTATCATATTCAAAGTTTTTAGCAATTTCACCAGGAAGTACATCATGACATACTATACCAGAACACATCATTGCTGGTGGATATAGAGAACCTTCTTCATTTGTCCATATCATAGCAGTAAGTGGATGTTTGTGAGAAATTTTTTCAGCAGCAACAGTTTCTAACACTTCCATAGCGCCCATTACTCCTAAAATACCATCATAGTTACCACCATTTTTTACAGAGTCACAGTGAGAACCCATTACAATTCTTTTTGCATTAGGATCTGTACCAGGTAATGTAGCGTACATGTTGGCCATATCATCTGTTTCTATAACTGCACCAATTGCTTCCATTCTTTTAACAAACTCATTTCTAGCTTGAAGAGCTTCAGGAGATAATGAATATCTTGTTATTCCGCCATGTCCAGCATCTCCAAACTTTGAAAATGTTTTTATTTTATCTTCCATTCTTTCAGTACTACATCTAAACATACAAACTTCCCTCCATATAATTAAATTGATATAAGAAAAAATGTAAACGTTTACACGCTTTCTATAATAAATATATAAGGCTATTAAGTTAGAAAGTCAACTAAAAGAATAAATTTTTAACTATTCAAAAATGGAATACGATAATTATATAACAATAATCTCAATTTGAAATCGTTGCAGTAATAAGAAAACTTAGTTAAAATAAAAATGAATCAAAGATTATAAAATAGTTGGGGAAGGTAAATTATGGATATACGTGAAATTGCAAAAAAAGCTGGTGTATCAGTAGCAACTGTATCCAGGGTGCAAAATCATCCAGAAACAGTTGCAAAAGCAACGAGGGAGAAAGTTCAGGCTGTTATAGATGAATGTCACTATACACCCAATTGGTTTGCTAGAGGTATGAACATAGGTAAAGCAGAAACAATTGGAATAATTGTTCCTGACATATTAAATCCAAGTTACATGGAAATTATAAAAGGTATTGAGGATATTATGTCAGAAAGTGGCTATATCACAGTTATTTGTGATGGTTCCTATAATTGTCAAAAAGAAGAAGAGAGTATAGACAGCTTAATCAAAAGAAATACTGATGGGCTAATAATTATTTCAAGTTCAATAAGCCGTAAGAAGTTACTTTCAATTAAATCCAAAGGAATTCCAATAGTGTCTATAGGGGAAAGTAATGCTTGTAAAGAGATTGATACAGTAAAAATTGATTATGAAAAAGCAAGTTACAAAGCTACAAAGCATTTGATTGACATTGGATATGATAAAATAGCTATAATAAACGGTCCAAAAGAAAAGAGAGAAAACGCTCTAAGATTAGAGGGTTTTAAGAGAGCTTTGAAGAATAGTAATATTAATATTGAAAATAATTATATTCTACATTCTCAAATATCTCTAGATGAAGGGTATTTACTAACTAAGAAGTTGCTTAAGCTAAAAAATCCTCCAAGAGCAATTTTTGCTGCAAATGATATTTTTGCTTTTGCATCAATGGCAGCGTTAAGAGATAACGATATAAAAGTACCAGAGGATATAGCTGTTATAGGGTTTGATAATATTCAGCTTTCTAGAATGATTGAATCAAAATTAACAACAGTAATAAATCCTCTACATAAGCAAGGTGTTTTGGGAGCTAGATTATTAATAGATATTATTAATAACCAAGAGTCTGAAGATAGTTTTACTCAAGAGATAATGCTAGAAACAAAGATTAAAATACGCAAATCATGTGGATATGGTAATAGAATAGGGGAGATATTTTAATTATGTTAGAGACGAACTTCATGGGATTAAAACTAAAAAATCCAATTATTGTTTCAGCTGGCCCTTGGAATGGGGATGGGAAAAAATTAAGAAATAATTTAAAAGCTGGGGCAGGAGCTGTAATTACAGAAACCATAGTAAGTGATCCATATTCGAAGATAAGTGAACAAGTAGCATACAATGGTCAAGGATTGCAAAATATAAGATTTTATAGTCGTTTTCAATTGGAAAGATGGAAAGAAGAGTTAAAGATAGCCAAAAGTGATGGGGGAGTTGTTATTACAAGTATTTCAGGTCACTCACCATCAGAAGTTACATATTTAGCAAAAAAACTAGAAAAGTATGGTGCAGATGCCATTGAGATATCTTTATCAAGTCCTTTAGGCGAAGGAGTAGAAGTTCCTTGTTCTGATCAAAATTTTGTTTACGACATAGTAAAACATGTGGTGGAAAATGTTAAAATACCAGTTATGGTAAAGTTATCTCAACATGTAAATAATATAAGTGAAGTATCAAAAGCAGCAAAAAATGCTGGAGCAAGTGGAATAAGTGCCATAAATACTATAAGATGTATTTTAGGTGTAAATATTGAAAAAGGAGTTCCCCTACTACCAACCTATGGTGGATATTCTGGAGCACCTATTAGACCAATTGCTTTGGCAAGTGTAGCATCTATTGCTCAATCAGTTGATATTCCTATTTGTGGTGTAGGAGGAGTAGAAAACTATGAAAATGTAATAGAGTATATGATGCTGGGCGCATCAGCAGTACAAATTGGTACAGCTCTTATGTTAAATGGAGATAGTATAATTGGAAAAATAGAAAATGATTTGGAAAAATGGTGTACAGATAAAAAAATCAGCTCAATAGATGAAATACGTGGAAAGGCTTTAGAGCAGATAAAACCTTTAGATGAATTATCTTTGCAACCTATGACATGTAAATGTGATGACAAATCTTGCAAGGAAGATTGTAATTTATGTATTGAATATTGTTTGGAAAATGCAATAGAAGCTGTTAATAATAAAATAAAAATTGATAAACTTAAATGCATAGGTTGTGGCCTTTGCGTTCATATTTGTCCTACAAATAAATTACAAATTTATGATGAAAATTAATATATTAAAAGGGTGCTGTATAAGGGATTATATGGCACCTTTTTAATTTAGGCCCAAAAAAACTTTAACAAAAAAATAACAAAAAAATCATTTTCTTGTTGACATTAACAAAAAATGGAATTATAACTTAAGTATAAACGTAATGTAAACGTTTACATTAAAGTCCTTGTTCTTAAAGAAAGGAGTACAACAAAAAGAAGTATTAACAATTGGGTTAAGGGTAAGGCAAATAGGTATATGTTAGGTATAGGTATATGTACGAATGCAACAAAGCCTTATTGTGGCTTAAAATAAAAATAGTTTAGAAAGGAAAATAAAAATGGATCAAAATAAAAAAACAGATAAGAATTTTGAATTAGTAATACGTGAAGAGGCTTCTAGATGTCTACTATGTCATGATGCACCATGTTCTAAAGCTTGTCCAGCTGGAACAGATCCAGCAAAATTTATAAGATCATTAAGATTTGAAAATCCAAAAGGGGCTATTGAAACAATAAAAGCTAACAATGTTTTAGGTGGAGTTTGTTCTAAGGTATGTCCATCAAAGGCATATTGTGAAGGAGCTTGTAGCAGAGTTGACCTAAAAACACCAATAAAAATAAAAATGCTTCAAGAATATTTAATGGAATTAGATAAAACATTAAATGTTCCGTTGTTAAGAGAAAGAAAACAAGGTGACAAGAAAGTTGCTGTAGTTGGATCTGGACCAGCTGGTCTTGCAGCAGCATTGGAATTGGTAAAAGAAGGATGTAATGTAACTGTTTACGAAAGAGATGAAAAATTAGGTGGTTACTTATCATATGGAATACCAAGTGATAGATTATCACAAGAATTAGTTGACCATGAAATAAATCAAGTAAAAGAATTAGGTGTTGAATTTAAAAACAATACTAAAGTAGAAAATCCAAATGATTTACTAAGTGAAGGTTTTGATGCTGTTATATGGGCATGTGGACTTCACAAAGGTAAAACATTAAATATAGATGGAATGAATTTAGAAAATGTGGAAATAGGTGTTGACTATTTAAGAAGAGTTAAAGAAGATCCACAAAACTTATATGCAGGTAAAAACGTTATAGTAATTGGTGGTGGAGACGTTGCCATGGACGTTGCTAGAACTGCAAAATTAAGAGGAGCAGAAAACGTAAATATATTATACAGAAGAACTGAAAATGAAATGCCAGCATACATAGATGAAAAAGTTGAAACAAAAGAAGCTGGTGTAAATATGTTTGTAAAATTCAAACCAGTTAGTATAGAAGGAAATTCAAAAGTTGAAAAAGCCACTTTTGAAAGTTTAGGTAATGATACAACAATTACAATGAAATGTGATCAGTATATATTAGCAATAAGTCAAGAAAGTGAAAGAAATATAGAAGACTTAGTAGATGCTTCAAAAGGAATATTTGCAGCTGGAGACGTGGTTTCTAGTGATAAAACTGTTGTTTATGCAATAAAGAGTGGTAAAGAAGCAGCTAATAAAGTTATTGAATATGTAAATAACACATGTTCGCAAAAATGCTAATAAAAAATATAATTAATATCCCTAAATAAAGAAAGGTGGGCAAATAATGTTTAAAAAAGATTTATCAATTGAATTTTGTGGTGTTAAGTGTGAAAATCCATTTTTTCTATCTTCTTCACCTGTAGATAACTGTTATGAAATGTGTGCTAAGGCTTTAGAAACTGGATGGGGTGGAGTTGTATTTAAAACTCTTGGTTTCTTCATACCAACAGATTGTTCTCCAAGATTTGACGCTTTAAGAAAAGAAAGTACTGAGTTTGTTGGATTTAAAAATATGGAACAAATTTCTGAACATCCACTAGAAGAAAGTTTAGAAGCTTTAAAAATGTTAAAAACTAATTATCCTACAAAAGTTATCGTTGCATCTATAATGGGTGAAAACGAAAAAGAATGGGAAGAATTAGCTAGATTAGTTACAGAAGCTGGAGCAGATATGATAGAATGTAACTTCTCATGTCCTCAAATGACTAGTCATGCAATGGGATCTGATGTTGGTCAAAACCCAGAATTAGTTAAAAGATACTGTGAAGCAGTAGCTAGAGGATCTAAATTACCAATACTAGCAAAAATGACACCAAATATAGGTGATATGAACATACCAGCAATAGCATCTATGGAAGGTGGAGCAGCAGGTATATCTGCTATAAATACTATAAAATCAATAACTGGTATAGATTTTGATAAAATGATAGGATTACCAATAGTTAATGGTAAATCTTCTATATCTGGTTATTCAGGAAAAGCTGTTAAACCTATAGCATTAAGATTTATACAACAAATGAGAACAAATGATAAATTGAAAAATGTTCCAATAAGTGGTATAGGTGGAATAGAAACTTGGAAAGACGCATTAGAGTTCATATTATTAGGAGCAAGTAACTTACAAGTTACAACTGCTGTAATGCAATATGGATACAGAATAGTTGAAGATATGATAAGTGGATTATCATACTTTATGGAAGAAAGAGGAATAGACAAATTACAAGACTTAGTAGGTATGGCAAATAGCAACATAATACCTGCTGAAGATATAGATCGTACATTTGTTATTTATCCAGAAATAGATGAAGATAAATGTTTAGGATGTGGAAGATGTTATGTATCTTGTTTTGATGGAGGACATCAAGCATATACATACAACGAAGAAACTAGAGAAATATCTTTAAACAAAGATAAGTGTGTTGGATGTCACTTATGTAGTCTAGTATGTCCAGTTGGAGCAATAGGCAAAGGCGAAATAATGTTTAGAGATGGAAAAGAAAAAGAAATAGTTATGTAATACTCAAATAAATTAAAAGAGTCGCATCAAGTAGTTTAACTGCTTGGTATGACTCTTTTTTTACATTTAAGGAAATTATAGTTAAATTTACGCTGTTGATAAACTCTGGAATCAAGTTATATCAAGTCATTTAGGGAATGTAAAAAATGTATTTTTGAGCAAGGTCGTTGCCTGAAATTTCATAGCGCCCACGCAGTGGCTTAAGCGAAGCGAATTTTTTATTTGACCAAGGAAATTAGGGATAGTAATTGATAAGAACAAGGCGTTTTGCTAAAAGCATGGGTAGGATATTTTTAATGGCAGTTGTTATAATTTCGCTTTAAATTTCATTATGGAAAGAAGTATGGAAGCAATAATAGAAAGATGCGTAGGGTTAGATGTTCATCTGGATATAGTTGTGGTATGTGTCCTATATGGTGAACTAAATAAAAAAAACTTTTTCAATAACTAAAGGAATATTACAATTATTTATAATAAAGGTCCTAATTGTTATAGGTTGTGAATTTTAGTTGAAGTTTGGTACTTGTGATACACATTCTCGCTAAATATGAATAATGAAAGAAAGTTTAGTATTAATAACAGCGCCTTTTTTAAGATAATATTATATTATTTATATTCTATGTGGATTAAGTGATATTTGGTAGGTGGTTGTATAGAAACATTTCCTATGTTAATAGGCACTAAAATATAGCCGACCTTAGATGATTAGGGAAATGAAATTTTATTTCTAGAGGCCTAAGAAATGTTAATTGATCTTTCAATGCTCACAATTTTATTAATAGGATTGGCAACACAAGGTGTATTTAACAAAATAAATGGGATTATTATTGAACTTTCTATAGTTTATAATATGAACTTTGATCATATATAATCTATTGCAAGTCTACCTTTTGGATGTAATGTGGAGATGTATCATTCGTAATATATATTTTTTATATAAAAATATATATTACGAATGATACATCCTTGTGCTATTATTAAATTATAATATTATATAAAAATATTATAATTTGAAAAGTAGAGGGGGGGATAGAAAGTTATGAAAAAGTTTAATTTATTAGCAGTTATGATTTTAGTAGTGCTATTCACTACTTTGGGTTGTTCTAAAGAAAAAGTTTATGTATTGGAGCAAGGAAAGACTTTTGAAGTTGGAACTGACATACCAGAGGGGACTTATAAGGTGGAAGCTAAAGAACAAACATCTGATGATGATAACTATACTACAGTAATTGGAGATAAAGATAATCCAGATGCAGTATTTACAAACATAAATGATATGGTGGGAAAAGAAGTTGATTTAAAAAAAGGCGAAATTGTCAATTCAAATGGGACAATTAAACTAATACTAACAAAGGGGGAAAAATAGTAAGCATGAAAAAAATAAAGAAAATAATATCTACATTTATGATACTTAGCATTATAGGGTGTTTGTCAATATCAAATTCATTAGTAAATGCCTATGCTAATGAAGAAGATGATATAAATTATGGTGCTACTTCTAATGGGGAAACAGTTATAGAAGATGGGGAATATACGACGGTTATAGGAGTGCCTACTACAGAAGTAAAAGGTTTAACTGGAGAAGAAGCCGTTGAGGTGCTACAAGCTCAAGCAGTAAATTCTAGATTAAACATTGGTGTCAGTAATGCGGTTACTTTTAATGTAAGATATGAATATCCTGTAACTAAGACTTATCCAATATCAGTATCTAAAGGTGGTAAAAAAGTGTTTTCAGGTAATATCAAAATAAAATTAACAGTTAGCGCTTCTAGTGATAAAAATAAATCAATAAAATCTACTATATCAATATCAAATTTTACTAAAGGAACTGGTTATACAGTATCAAAATCGACTAGTAGTGGGTCTTATGTATCAAGTGTTGGAAGTAATACCAGATCATCACTTACATGCAATGTTGTACCTGTA
Organism: Terrisporobacter petrolearius; assembly: GCF_020748185.1. Taxonomy (GTDB): domain Bacteria; phylum Bacillota; class Clostridia; order Peptostreptococcales; family Peptostreptococcaceae; genus Terrisporobacter; species Terrisporobacter petrolearius. The sequence continues at coordinate 49,176 of NZ_JAHZMO010000016.1, forward strand.
GGAGGTAAAAAACAAGTATTTAAGTACTACTGTAATAATAAAATATTATCAGGTCTAAATAGTAATACTCAAATTGGTCCAGGATTTCGTATGCAACAATATTGGACAATGGGTTAGATCACTATTTATAATATAAATTAATAGAGCTTTCATCTAAGAATGACTATTACAACAGTTTGTAGTGATAGAATAAGACCTATTAGATTAAGCTAAATACCCCTTCATTAAACTAAATCTAATTATTAGATAAATTTATTAAATATTATATTATGATAAAAAGTAGGAGTTATAATTATTATAACGAGAATTTAAATTGTGCTTTATAGTAATTTCAATTTTCTATAGCAATACAGTGTGTAAAAAACTCTATAAATAATAAAATTCAACAGCCTCCTATAATGATAATGCTTAATCATTATAGGAGGCTGTTTTGTTATGGGAAAAATAGACACTATTGTAAGTTTAATTGAGAAATCTTGTTTCAATCTACTATCTTTATTTTCTATTTTAGTGGAAGAACTATAGTGCTTAAACTCTTTATAAAAATGAATAGGCGTTTCAATAAGATTTAATCTGCTTTTTTATAAAAGATTTCATGAAGGATTTATATAAAATTAAGGGCTTTTTTCAAAAAAACTCTACCAAAGAATCATGTTTTTTTTTGGTACAAAATATGAAATTGCCTTATTTTTATAAGTAAAATATGTAAAACTTTCATCCATATAAGAGGTACAGTAGGGGGAGAGTTTTTTATAAATAGTACAAACATGTTGAAATTAGGTGCTTTTACTTCGTTGACAGTACAGTTGCTATATAAGATATAACTTAATTAAGATAGTAATTTGAGGCAAGGCAAAGCAAAGCCAAGAATGTATATAGAGAATAGATAAAAGAAAGGATGAAATAACATATGGATTTTTCATTAACTAGAGAACAGGAAATGATAAAAAGGCTAGCTGGACAGTTTGCACAAGATGTGTTAGAGCCAGTTGCAGCTGATGTTGATATTGATCATACTTTTCCAGTTGATAATTTCAAGAAAATGGCTGATATAGGATTTACGGGTATAGGTGTTCCAAAAGAGTATGGTGGATCAGGTGGCGGTGCCTTGGAAGAGGTATTAGCAGTTTCTGAATTTGCAAAGAAATGTATGTCTTCTGCAGCAATACTATCTATCCATTTAATTGCACCTCATGCCATTTATAAATTTGGAAATGAAGAGCAAAAACAAAAATTCCTACCAAGACTTACTAAGGGTGGATCTTTGGGAGCCTTTGCTCTGACAGAACCAAATGCAGGTTCAGATGCAGGTGCTGCAAAGACTACAGCAATACTTGATCCTGGGACAAATGAGTATGTTTTAAACGGTACTAAGTGTTTTATCTCTGGTGGTAGCCGTGCAGATATATTACTAATATTTGCTCTTACTCAGCCAGAAAAGGGACTTAAGGGAATGTCAGCAATAATAGTTGAAAAAGGTACTCCAGGATTTAGTATTGGTAAAGTAGAGTCAAAAATGGGACTAAGTGGTTCTGAAACTGCTGAGTTAATATTTGAAGATTGTAGAGTTCCAGCGTCTAACCTTCTAGGAAAAGAAGGTCAAGGATTTAAAATAGCAATGCAAGCTCTTGATGGTGCTCGTATAGGAACAGGTGCACAAGGAGTAGGTGTGGCTGAGGGAGCTTTAGAATTATCAGTTAAATATACAAAAGAACGTGTGCAATTTGGAAAACCTATAGGAGCTTTACAAGGAATTCAGTGGTATATAGCTGACATGGCTACTAAAACAGAAGCAGCCAAGGCACTTGTATACTTTGCAGCATATCTAAAAGATGCGGATAAACCTCACACAACAGAGGCGGCTATGTGTAAATTAAATGCTGCAGAAAATGCACGTTTTGTAACGAATTTGGCACTCCAAATTCATGGTGGATATGGTTATATGAAAGACTATCCACTTGAAAGAATGTATCGTGATGCTAAAATTACTGAAATTTATGAAGGTACTTCTGAAATTCACAAGGTAGTTATAGCAAGAGCAGTTATGAAATAAGGAAGAAGGAGTGTATAAAACAATGAGAATTTATGTTTGTGTTAAACAAGTACCAGATACATCTGGAAAAGTAGCAGTTAACCCAGATGGAACACTTAACCGTGGTTCCATGTCTACTATTATAAATCCAGATGACATGATAGCTATAGAACAAGCACTTAAAATAAAAGATAAATTAGGATGTCAGGTAACAGCAATAACAATGGGACCTCCTCAAGCAGAAAAAATGCTTAGAGAAATACTTGCCATGGGTGCAGATGACGGAGTACTTATATCTTCTCGTGAATTTGGTGGTTCTGATACTTTTGCCACATCACAAATTATTGCAGCAGCAATTACTCACTTAGGCATAAGTGATGAGGATATAATCTTTTGTGGACGTCAAGCAATAGATGGAGATACGGCACAAGTAGGCCCACAAATTGCAGAAAAACTAAATATTCCACAAGTTACTTATGCAGCAACAATAAAAAAAGAAGAAAAAAAATTAACTATAAAACGTATGCTTGAAGATGGATATATGATGGTAGAAGTTAAGACTCCTTGTCTTATAACATGTGTTAAAGAAGACAATATATTGCCTCGTTATATGACTATAAACGGAATTATGGAATGTTACAAAAAACCACTTACTGTTTTAGATTTTGAAGCATTAAAAGAGGAACCATTAATTGATATTGATACTATAGGTCTAAAAGGTTCACCTACTAATATATTTAAGTCATTTACACCACCACAAAAGGGAGTGGGAATAATGCTTGAAGGTGATAGTAGAGAAACAGTAGCCCAGTTAACTAGTAAATTAGAAAAACTACATGTTATTTAATTGTGAAAGGAGACAATCAAATATGAAGTTCAATAGTTCTTGTATAGAAGAATTTAAAGATATTTGGGTATTTTGTGAACAACGTCATGGACAGATGATGAACACGAATTTTGAGTTAATAAGTGAAGGACGTAAGCTAGCTGATGAAAGAGGTTCAAAACTTATAGGAGTAATCCTTGGACATAATATAGCTCATCTTGGAAAAGAACTTGGCGGTTATGGAGCAGACAAAGTAATTATTTGTGATGATGAAAATCTTAAAGAATATACTACAGATGCATATACAAAGGTATTTTGTGATGTGGTAATGGACAAAAAACCAGAAGTTGTACTGATCGGTGCATCTAATATAGGAAGAGATTTGGCACCAAGATGTGCAGCTAGACTACACACAGGGCTTACAGCAGACTGTACACACTTAGATATAGAAATGAATAATTATGTTGATTTTATAAAAACATCTTCCACACTAGATTTGTCAAAGACAAAATTCAAAATGGAAGATACAAACTTAAAAATGACAAGACCTGCCTTTGGTGGTCACTTAATGGCTACAATAATATGTCCTAGATTTAGACCTTGTATGTCAACAGTTAGACCAGGTGTTATGAAAAAAGGTGAGTTTAGTGAAGAAAAAGCAAAAGCTTGTGAAGTGGAAACATATCCAGTTAGCCTTTGTGAAGATGACTTACAAACAAAGGTTTTGGAAGTTGTAAAAGAAGCTAAACAAATAGTGGACCTTATAGGAGCAGAGGTGATTGTTTCTGTAGGACGTGGAATTAGCAAGGATATTGAAAAAGGAATACAACTTGCTAAGGAACTTGCAGATGCTTTTGGTGGAGGAGTTGTAGGAGGTAGCCGTGCTGTTGTAGATTCTGGCTGGTTATCAGCAGATCACCAAGTAGGGCAAACAGGAAAAACAGTTCACCCAAAAGTATATGTAGCTTTAGGTATATCAGGTGCTATTCAACACAAAGCAGGTATGCAAGACTCAGAATTGATTATCGCAATAAACAAAGATGAAAAAGCACCAATATTTGACTGTGCTGACTTTGGTATAAGTGGAGATTTATTTAAAATTGTTCCAATGATGATAGAAAACATAAAAGAAGTTAAAAACAATAAATAAATAAGTAAGCAATAGATGTATGAGGGTAGATATGTGACACTAGTTATCTAATTGCAAATCCATATTAAATACCTTTGTAGCTTTAATATTTGAATATTAGATTTATGGAGGATATAATGAATAATTTAAACAAAAATGGAGATTTGAAACTACCAGCTTTATTTATGATGGGCGGAGCATTGTTTTCTATGCACTTTGGAGCATCCAGTATGGTTTGGCCAATGAACTGGGGAAGAGAAAGTGGTTCTTCTGTATTAATAGCATTTGCTGGAGCATTTATTACATCATTGTTACTTACACTACTTGCGTATATTGCATTATCACGAGGAAATGGTAGTTATAGTAAAATTGCAAATCGTGTTTTAGGTAAAAAGTTAGGAAAATTTTATACTGTACTAACAATTGTTATACTAGGTCCCCTATACGCTATACCTCGTATGAGTGCAGCAGCATGGGACTCAGTAGTTCAAGCCTTTGGACTAAATCCACAAGCTAAGTTACCTCTTATTATATTTACAATACTGTTTTATATAGTAACTTATGTGTTTTTAATTAGTCCAGGAAAAACAATGGATCGTATTTCTCAAATTTTATTTCCACTACTTCTTATTATAGTAATTATAGTTGTAGGAAAAGGACTTATAGATCCAATATCAACACCAGTAGCAAAAACTTATGAAGGTTCAGCCTTCTCCTATGGTTTTACTAATGGATATGCAACAGCGGAAATACTTTGTGCCCTAATATTTGGTGTGGTTATATTAAACTCACTAAAAGAAAAGGGAGTTTCAGAAAAGCGTATGAGCAAAAATATTATTAGAGTAGGCATAATAGGTATTACACTTTTAACTATTACACATCTATGTCATATGCTAATAGGTGCTTCAACAGGAGGCCAGATAGATTTAACTTATACAGCTCTTTATACTGAAGTTTCCACACAGTTACTTGGAAAGGCTGGTGGAATATTATTCTCAATAGCACTGTTCTTTGCAGCTCTTACTACTGCAATAGGAATGACTTCTGGATGTGCAGAATTTTTCGTAGACACAACACAGGGAAAAGTTGATTACAAGAAGGCATCTATTTCAATATTAGTACTTAGTACAATATTTGGTTGTATGGGACTTTCATCAATCCTTGCATTTTTAGGACCAATACTTGATGGAATATACCCAGCAGCAATAGTACTTGTAATATATTATGCTCTTGTACCAAACAACCAAGACGAAAGAAAATTAAAAGTATGTTCTTATGCAATGATAACAGCATTAATATTTGGTGCTATTGATACAATTTACGCTTATGGAATTAAATTAAATATAAATTTAGGTTTTTTAAACAAGTTCTATGAGGCACTTCCTCTATCATCAGAGAAGCTTGCATGGTTTCCATGGACGATGGCAGTTGTTATTATTGGAAGTTTAATAATTATATGCAAGAAAGCAAAGATAGAAGATGTTGCTAGTTAAAAAAATTATTTGGAGGAGTTATTATGAGAAAAGTATCTTATTTAAGTTATAACATGACAACTGCAGATGCAGCTAATCCAGATGGGTTAATATCAATTGGACGTCAGTTTGATTTTATAGGTGACGTTGAAACAGAGGAAATGATTTTATGTGATGGTGATGAGTCACTTTGCTTAGGATATCACGATGTAAAATGTTACAAAGATGTTTATGTGGGAGATATGGTAGATTACAAAGCGACATTAGTGAAAATTGGAAATTCTTCTCGTGACTGTAAAATAGAAGTTTATAAACTTGCTACACCAGCATTTCGTGAAGGAAAAACAGATTGTAAAAAAGGTGAGATGATCTGGTTTGATGAGCCAGTACTTTGTACAGAAGGATATGTACGTTTAGTAGTTAAAAAACACTTACAACGTGGAGAACAACCAGAAGGATTAGTTACAGATCCATGGTTCCCACTTGATGATTTTCCAGAGGAAGCAGAAGCTGAAATATAAGTTCTAAATTTAAATAAAAATAATATGAAAAGGGGAGTTAGGATATGAATGAACAACAGACAGTAACATTTCGTTATAGAATGTCAAATAGAGATGTTTTTTATCTTGGTGGATTAATAAATGGAGCAAGAAATATTACTCTTATGAACGATACAGCAGTAAGACTAATGGCTAAGGTGTTTGGAAATACAGGTCATTGTGTAGAAGTTAAAAAAATACGTTTATATACACCATCTCAAGCAGGAGACTATATGGAATATATAGCAAGAGCTAAAAAAATAGAAGGAAACAAAGCACTAATTGAAGTAAGAGCTTTTAAAGTTATAGAAGTACCTAAAGACCCACCATTCCCAAGTTCTATAGATGTACTTCCAGAGCCAGTACTATCTACAGTAGGACAATTTGTTTATGAAACTTTTTAAAATATGAGGTAAAGGAGAGTAATAATCATGAAAAAAGCACTGGAAGGATTAAAAGTTGTAGACCTTACATCCGCATTAAATGGACCGTTTTGTACAATGATTTTAGCTGACTATGGTGCAGATGTTATAAAAATAGAACCTGTTAATGGGGATCAATGTCGTGAATGGGGTCCAATAGATGAAAAAAGTGGAGAAAGTGGTTTTTACTGCTATGTAAATCGTAATAAAAAAGGTGTTACTCTTAACCTTAAATCAGAAAAAGGTAAAAAAATGTTTTATGACTTAGTTAAAGATGCAGACGTAGTTGTAGAAAACTACAAAGGAGGAGTTACAAAAAGACTTGGAATAGATTATGAATCTGTAAAAAAAGTAAATCCTTCTATAATATATGCATCAGGTTCAGGATTTGGGCAAAACAGTCCTATATCTCATAGAGCTTGTTATGACATAGTGGCACAAGCCATGGGTGGAATGATAAACCTTACTGGTTACAAAGAAACTAATCCAGTAAAAGTTGGACCATCTATTGCAGACCACGTTGCTGGAATTTATTTAACAGTTGGTTTATTAATGGCACTTTATAATAAAGAAAAAACTGGCCAGGGACAACTTGTGGACGTAGCAATGATAGATACAATATTTAGTTTACTTGAAAATGCCCTTGTTAACTATACAGTGGGAGGAATTATACCAGAGCGTAATGGAAATATAGATCCTTCAATAGCACCATTTGATGTATTTGAATGTAAGGATGGATTTGTTGCTGTAGGAGTTGGTAACGACAGACTTTTCGAAAAATTCTGTAAAATAATAAATCATGAAGAGTTATTGGAAGATGAAAGATTTACAACAAATGATTTACGTTGTAAAAATTACGTTCCAGATTTACAAAATTTAATTGGTCAGTGGTGTAAGGATTATACTAAAAAAGAAATGGAAGACATTATGGACAAAGCAGGAATACCATGTGGACCTATCTTAAATGTTAAGGAAGCTATTGAACATCCACATATTCAAGCACGTGAGATGATGGTACACTGTGAACATCCAACTGCAGGAGATCAATATTTCCAAGGATGCGTAATGAAACTTTCCGAAACTCCAGGTAGTGTAGACACACCAGCCCCTCTTCTTGGCCAACACAACGCAGAAGTATTTGGCCTAAGTGAAGAAGAAGTAAAAGCATTAAAAGAAGAAGGTGTAATATAGATTTCCCTTATACTATTTATAATAGATTAAATAAAAGAGAAGTATTCATTTAACAAAATGATATACTTCTCTTTTTGAGCAACGGGGTTGCCTGAAATTTCATAGCGCCCACACAGTGGCTTAAAGCGGTAGCAAAATGATTCGCCAACACGTTGCTCAAAGGCATCTCGTTGGCGATATGAACGAAGTGATTTTTTTGAGCTATACCTTTTCTATAGGAATTATTATCTTTGTCACATGTTCATTTGGGTTGTTTACATCAAAAGGAGATATAATAAACTCTTCAGAAATATTACCATTAATATTGTATCCATTTTTATTAAGATACTGAATCATTTTTATATGTGTATTTATTATATTTGAATAATCTCCCACATGAACAGTAGTTGCTGCTGTAAATCCACCAAACTTCTTACAATTGCAAGATTCAATAGGAGCGTCCAAATACATACCAAATTCAATCTCAATATCTTTGTATAAAAACTGTTCTAAAGGATTTGAATAATAAGTAACAAGGATTGAACCTTTATTTTCTATATTTATTTTATTAGATAAATTTATAAGCTCAACCCATCTTTCTAAGGAAACATCCTTGTTTGAATAATTTTTCATAACTTTTCTAGTATAAAATAAGTAAGACGGAGGAATTTCCTCAATAGTTATACCTTTTGATTCAACCTCGTCTTTTGAGTACAAAGATAGAAAATCAACGCCCTTTTTCAATCTTTGAGAAAAGGTACAGCCCTCTGTATACTTTTGTTGTAGTTTTTTTATTTCCCCGGAAATTTCGACTAATTTCGAATCAACACTTTCTTCTAAAATATGGGCTTTATTATCATTTATAATATTATGAATTTCCTTTAGTCCAAATCCTAGCATTCTAAGTTTGCGAACGATACAAATTGTAACCATTTGTTCTTTACTATAATATCTATAATTACTTTCTGAATCCCTAAAAGAAGGTATTACTAATTTTATGGAATCATAGTAACGTAAAGTTTTTATAGGAATATTACAAATTTTCTCCACTTCACCTATGGAATATCTTTCTTGTAACTTCATATATAGATCCCCCCATGAGTATTGGTATTGTGAAATGTATTTAATATATTTTGGAAATATGTATTGTTAATAATTAGATTAGTATATATTAAATTATAGCACAATTGCATGAGTGAATAAAAAATAAATATTCAAAATTATGAAAGAAATGAATGATAATTAAAAAATAAGTCAAAAAATCCTATAAATATACATAATGTGTTTTTGAGCAAGGTGGTTGCCTAAAATTTCATAGGGCCCACCCAGTGGCTCAAAGCGGCAGCAAAAGGATTCGCCAACACGTAGCTCAAAGGCATCTCGTTGGCGATATGAAGTGTGGCGCCCACCTAGTGGTTTAAGGGAAGTGAATTTTTGTTTAGCAGTTATTTATAAATAAAATAGTAGAAAACCAGCCATTTTCATAGGTACAAGATAAGCTAGAATTATACTTTTTCGTAAAGGCGTTTACAGAGCGCATACCTACACCATGGCCCAAAGAAGATGTTACAGGAAGATTATCTTTGCCAAAAGTCACTTTTCCATCATACCTGTTTCTTATTCTAAATGCTAAAGTTTTATTTGAGTATTTTGAGCTTATTTCAATAATCTTATCTTCTCTAGATTTTTGTTTTAAACTTGCATGAAGAGCATTTTCCATAAGGTTTAAAATAACAACGGCCAGGTCTGTAGTATCAATATTTAATTCACAAGGAATATCTATTTTTGTAATTACCTTAATGTCTTTTTCAATTGCCTTTTCAATATAAGCAGATAAAGAAGCATCAATAATAGGGTTTTTACAAAATGAAATGATTTTAGTTTCCCTTAGATTGTTATCAATATTATCAATAATATTTTTAATTTCGTCGTAATTACCTTCATCTAACATGGTTTTTATTAAGTAGAGCCTGTGTCTCATATCGTGTCTAAGTATGTTTAAACTTTCCTTATTTTTTTCAATATCCTGTAAGCGATTATTTAAGTCAGAAACCTGAAGCTTAAGGAGCTGATTATTGTGAAGAATGTCAGCTTTATTTTTCTTTTCTGAAAAATCAATACTAGTGCATTTAAACACGGCAAAACAAGCAATAACTATTAGTAAACGTGATAGCAGTTGATTAACGCTATTTATCCATTGATTGTTCATAGTTATCATTGCATCGCTAAAAAAAAGACAAAATGGTACAACCCATAATATATTCCAATAATGTGAGTTTTCCTCTTTCATATAAATCATAAAAGTACCTTTTAAAACTTTAATAAGAGGACAAATAGCAATTGTAAATAGTAATATATATAGTATGGATTGTAACAATAATTGATAGTAAATTGATTCACCTGAAAAAAAGTGAGATTGAATAAAAGCTATTATAGTATGCAAAAATAAAGAATAAATTGATTGCATAGCTGCAACAAACATATGCTGAAAAAATCTTGATTTAATTATTACACAATTTATAAGTACAAATATAATAGCTCCGCGTATAATAGCTTTTTTAAAAGTGAATATGCTCATATCATATTTATTAATTATTAGAAAAAGTAAAACAGTTTCTATTATAAAATATATTAAATAGGTGGCAAAGAGCAATTTTCTTTTTTTTGTATCTATATCACTATGAAATGGCAAGTATCTTATAATAATTCCTGGAATCTGGCACATAGATATTGATATAGCACCTATGAAAGCATTCATATGCTAGACGCCTCTTTTCTTTAAAAAATATTCAAAATAAAGATCTTTAATAGTAGATTTTCTACGTTTGCTAATTGGGAGGATTTCTCCATTTGTTAACACAAAATCATCATTTTCTATCCTATCTATATAATCCATATTTACAACTATACCCCTGAAACATTCAATAAACCTTTTATCACTAAGTAAGATCTCTGAGTAAGTACTTAAACTTTTGTTGGAAACAAGAGTAGTATTGATCATATGAAATTTACTGATTCTGCGCTCACAATCTACAAACATAATATTAGAAAAAAGTAAATTTACTGTTTTTTTGTTAATGATTACGTCTAAAGAAGATGTGTCCAATTTTAAATTTTCCAAACAATAATCAAGAGCAGTAAATAGTTTTTCCTTGTTAAGTGTAATAGGTTTTATAATGTAGAACACTGCTTTAACTTCAAAACTATCAAATACATGGTCACTACTTGTAGTCAAAAAAATTATATTACAAGATTTATCCATATTGAAAATCCTTCTGGCAATTTCCATTCCTGTAATATTTTTCATGTATATGTCTAAAATTATAATGTCATAATAATTCGGTTTAAAAACTGATAAGAAATCTTCCCCATTTTCAAACTCATGAATTTTTAAACCCATATTATTTTCTCTTGTAAACCTGGATGAAAAGAACTCATTTACTATGTTTTTCACATCAGTTCTATCTTTTGTTAAATCGTCTATAATAGCTATTCTCATATTACCCCCATAATAATTAGAAAACTTCATATAAATTTTACCACAAAATGGTATTTGGGTGCAAAATATTGTTTCTGGGTACAAAATTATGGAAAAACTATAAAAAATTGATTATTATTTTTTTATAGTTACTAATAAGTTTTAAAAAAATATATTAATAATGTACATATTAGTTATGGGGGTTTCTAATATTTGTACAATAATATATTTAAAGTACTAGTAGTAACTAATTATGGGGATTACAAAAGGCCATTGATGAATTATTAATGATGTATGGGGATTACAAGTCAGATTCATTTTTAGCTAAAAAAATATGAAATTTAGGGGTCAAGTTGAACCAAGGGGAAGTACATGAACGGCAAATGAAAGGTGCTATTGCAAATGGGGATTAGCAATAGCTCCTTTTAGTTTGCTAGTTTTAAATTTTAAAACATTGTATAAAATATTTTGGGAGAATAATTGTTTATAAATCTAGCAAAATAAATAAATACAGCAAAATTAAAGAGAAAATCAGAAGTTTTGATTACAGGAGGATAATAAAATGAGCAAAGAGATGATAATTGGAATTATAATTGTAGTTGCTTTGTTTGGTATATTCTCTTTTGGTACAAAGTATGTAGAAAACCCACAACCGCAAAATACAAAGGGCAGAGTTGAAGATAATGTAAATTCAACTAATAAATCTTTTGGATTTGAACTAGTGCCAGAAACAAACAATGAAAAAGAAATAGAATTTTTAAATATTTATAGACGTACTATTATAGAGTACCTTACTAGCAATGGTATAGAACTAAAAGACTTATGGATTTCAGTTCATTACAGTGGTTTAAATAGAGGAAAACCTCATATGCTATTTAACATAAGAACATGTAATAATGAGAGGAAAAAGAACCTTATAAAAGAGTTATTTGCCAAAGAAAACTTAGATATGCTCTTTAGTGTATCCGACTATGATGTATGGCTAGATAGTATAGACAACTACAATACTAAATAAATTTATATTACGCTATGATTTATACAAAAATTTGCGGCATTTTTTAGAAGTGATATAATAACATTAGCACTATAAATTATAAGGAGATTAAAAATATGTTAAAAGAGATAAGAATAGGGGAAAAATTTTCTTACCTAGAAAACGATTATAGACTATGTTGTATGGGCGAGGGAAATTTTGATACTGCTGAAAAAACTCTGCAATATTTTTTAGGGAATTTAGAAGATGAAGAAAAAACCATAATAGGTTTTGATGAAAAGGACATAAATAGTGTGTTCAAAGCTTGTGGTAAAAAAATCATTTACTTCTATGAAGATATGGAATTATATAGTGAAGAAAGAATGGAATTTATAAAAGAAATGAGGACAAAGTTTCCAGAGTGTGTTGTACATATTGTAATGAGTAGTAAAAAAGAATGTAGTTTACATGATTTCCATGAAAGATGCAAAGAAATGATAGAACTTAATGAAAAACTTGGTGGCGAAATGTACTTACACGACGTTGTAAACAAAAACTTGGATGAAATTTCTACAAAAATAGTGGTTGGTATGTAGAAATAAGTAATATGAATGATTTGAAGGGGCGCTTTAATAAAAATGCACCCTTCATTGGTAATAAATAGTATTATGCTTTTTATAATAATGGTTAAATTAATGTTAAATATCGCTCCTAATGATAAAAATATGTTAAAAAATTCAGAAATTATAGACGTTTCAAACAAATAACTGTATAATTTTTTTAATTAAATAAATGAACTTTTTTAAGGGGGCTTTAACATGAAAAGGCAGAACAAAGACATCATCGTAGTTGGATTTGCACTATTTGCAATGTTTTTTGGAGCAGGTAATTTAATCTTCCCGCCATACCTTGGTGTAGTAAGTGGTAGTGGATGGATGACTGGATTTACAGGTTTTATTATTGCAGACGTTGGATTAGCATTACTTGCAATATTGGCAGCAGCTAAATGCCAAGGAGATATAAATGCCGTACTGGGACGATCTGGAAAAACCTTATCTCTTATTTTAGCAACAGCAATAATGATTTGCTTAGGACCACTTTTAGCAATACCTAGAACAGGTGCAACAACATTTGAAATGGGAATGCAACCAATTTTTAGTGGATTCAACCCAATTATATTCTCAGTTATATTCTTTGGTTTAACACTTATACTTACAATCAAACCATCTAAAGTTGTAGACATCATAGGACAATATTTAACGCCAGCTTTGTTAATAGCATTAATATTTTTAATAATAATGGGTGTAGTATCACCACTTGGTGATTTAAACGAAGCACCAGTAATAAGCAATATATTCGCAGAAGGGATATCTCAGGGATATCAAACAATGGATCCACTGGGAGCAATAGCATTATCTGCAGTTGTAATTATTTCTCTTTCTCAAAAGGGATATACTGAAGAATCACAAAAGATAAAATTAACTATGAAAGCTGGACTTGTAGCAGCAGTAGCTTTAGTTATAGTATATGGAGGTCTAACATATTTAGGTTCAACTGTTGCACATCAATATGCAGGAGTTAACCCAGCAGACATAAACCAGACTTCTCTAATAGTTGGTATAACAGAGCAATTATTAGGAAAACCAGGAAAAGTAGTACTAGCAGTAATTGTTGGACTAGCATGTTTAACAACAGCTATAGGACTTGTATCAGCAACAGCCCAATACTTTACTAAAATAACTAAAGGTGCTCTAAAATATGAAACTATAGTTATTGTTGTATGTATATTTAGTGCAATAGTATCTAACTTTGGTGTAAGTACTATAATAAAATTCTCAGCACCAATATTATCAATTATTTACCCTGCAACAATAGTTTTAGTAATGATGACTTTATTTGGTCATAAAATTAAAAATGATAATGCATTTAAAGGAGCAACATATGTGGCACTACTTGTAAGTATTCTTACAGTAGCAAATAGCATGGGCTTTGAAATTGCATTTATAAATAAATTACCACTTAGTGGTTTAGGATTTAACTGGATTATTCCTGCAATCGTAGGAGGTATTATAGGAAGCTTAATACCACATAGAAAAGATGAGGAATATGATAGAATGGATGACGCCTTATAAACATTTAAATACTATACAATAAAGAAGTCTGAGAGATTTAATTTTCTCTTAGACTTTTTTACATGTTAGGAATTAAGCCCCATTTACGCTGCTGATAAACTTGAATGAATATGAGGGTAAAGTTAGTAATAGCAATGGTTTGAAAGGGGTACACAAAAATGTTACCCCCTTTGCATTTTGGTATTTGATTATTATAAATAATATATTAATTCCAAAAAATGTATAGATATTCAACAAAGTATTTAATATAATTAATAGGTATAATAGAAATATTTGTAAAGCAAGAAGGGACTGAGTAGATGAAAAAAATAATAATAATGGTATTAACTATATTATGTTTATTTGTTGTAGGATGTATCAAAAAAGAGGATACTTCATCCTATGATCAACATTTAGGAGATGGAATAATAGCGGCTACAAATGAAAATTATGATAAAGCTAAAAAATTGTTTAGCTTAGCAAAGGATGAAAAAAGTAATGAAGCAGAAGCATATGCACTTTATAATCAAACAAATAATTTAATAGAAGCAATTGATTCTAAACAAAAAAAGCACTATGATATTGCAATACAGCTTTGCACATCTATAGAACAAATAAATAGTAAAAATGACGTAATAAAAAGCGCTGCAAAAGAATTAAAGAAAAAGTGTGAAGACTTTAAGCAAAACCCTAGCAAAGCAGAAAAAGAAGAAAAAAAAGAGAAGAAAGAAAAGAAAGAAAAGAAAGAGAAAAAAGAGAAGAAAGAGAAGAAAGAAAAAAAGGAAGCAGTAAAAAATCAGCCTAAAGAAGAAAGTAAAACAGTTAAAAATATTAAAAGTGATTATAAAAATAAAGCTGATAAGGCGAAAGATCTAGCAGCTAAGGAAAATGGTACTTTTAAATACCAAGGAGAGTTAATAAAAATTCTAAGATCTTATGACATGAAGGATGTTGAAAGTGCAAAAGCAGTTTACGAACTAAGCGATGAAATGTTAAATAATTTATATAAAGATTTAAAAACAAATTTGGATAAAAATTCATTTAAAAAGTTGAAAAGAGAACAAATTAGGTGGGTAGACGAAAAAATTGCAAAGGAAAAAGGTCTAAGTAAGGATAAACTTTTTATGTACCAAAGTCTTGCCACAGTTACTATAAATAGATGTGAGAAGTTCAATGAAAGGTATTATAAATAAAAATACATAGTGATTCTTGAAAGTTAGCGATTTCAATGATTTTGGTTGGATGAGTATAAAAAGGCAATAACTGGTGTATCATACACTGGTTATTGCCTTTCTTATTTTAATACAAGAATTTCTTTATGATTATTTTTTACTGTATAGAATTTAATCTTCTATTAATTCATTTTTCTAAGCTATGTATATGGTGTTTCTTCCAGGGGTAATAAATAACCTCTTTCATACTGTATACAAATTTATTATATCAAAAAATTGTTCTGTTTATAGATGTGATTTGTAAAAGCAAGGATATTTGTTAAAAAAATTTAAAATAACTAAAATCTATTTACAAAATTAATTTAAAAATGTATAATCATAACATAAATTTAAATGAAGTATAAAAAAGATAGAGGCGCGGTAGTTAATAGTACTAGTAATGATTAAAAGCAGGAGGATTTACTAAGAAAGGAAGTATCGCCGAAGTTGTATAATTGAAGCTAAAAGGTTGTACGGCTGGGGATGCAGAGAATATCTGTATCACTGTCACAAATTATTTTGTGGTGAGCTATCATTTAAGGGAGAATATATACCTAAATATACTATATTCATATTAGTGTATTTTTGTATTTACGTAGCCTTGAGTGTGAAGCTCAAGGCTTTTTTTAATAGTTGGACTTACGTTGTTTATAAACTTTTGAGCAAGGTCGTTGCCTGAAATTTCATATCGGCCACGCAGTGGCTTAAGCGAAGGGAATTTTATGAATCTATAAATAATATATAATAACCAACTTACAAACTATGACAAGGTTGTTGACAGAGGATAGAAAATACATCTCCTTGGCCATATGAAGTGTTTCACTAATACGTCATTCAAGCCAAGCAAATTTTTTATATGGGAAATATTTATTAAAGAGGAGAGACATCATGGGAGAAAACAAAAAAATTAAATTATGGGCATTAGTAATGCTTATATTTGTTCCTACTTTTAATTTTACTAATATAGCAAGTAATGCGGTATATTTAGGGGCAACTGCTATACCTTCATGGGTGATAGTATCTGTACTATACTTTTTACCACTTTGTGGAGTTATAGCTGAAATGGCATCTTTTAACAAAGACAAAGATGGGGGAATTTATACTTGGGTAGAACAAGCAATAGGTGAAAAATGGGCATTTATAAGTACATGGTCTTATTTTATAGGAATACTTTTCTATCTACAAATGGTATTTTCCAGAATACCTGTAGCAGCATCATGGGCTTTACTTGGAAGAAATGTATTTACTGATTCCAATGCTTATTTGTTGCCAATACTATCAATATTTATATGTATAGCTATGACATATATAGCAACAATCGGAGTTAGCAAATTCTCTAAGTTGGCTGATTTTGGAGGAAAATTTACCCTAGCAGCAACAGTAATATTTGTAGTAATGGCTGTAGTTGGGTATTTTAACGGAACACCTTCTGCAACTGAATTTAGTGTGGAAACAGTTGTTCCAAAATTTAACGTAAGTTATTTCGCAACTTTTTCTTGGTTACTATTTGCAGTATCAGGTTCAGAAGTTGCAGGAACTTATATAAAACAAACACAAAATCCTAAAAAGACATTTCCAAAAGCAATGGTTATAGCAACTATACTTATAGCATTATCATATATACTTGGTTCTGTGGCTGTACAATTAATAGCATCACCAGATGTTTTGGAAAGTGCAGGTATAAAAGATGCAGGTTATGTGGTTTACAGTATAGTAGCAAATAACTTTGGAATAAATGGAAAAATAGTAGTTCAAATATATGCAGCAATATTCTTAGTAACATCAATAGCAGCTTATATAATATGGATGGAGTCTCCAATAAGAGCTATGTTTGGAGAAGTTCCAAAAGGAACATTCCCAGATTTCTTAGTTAAGAAAAGAGAAGATGGAACATTAGTAAATGCACTATGGACTCAATGTGTAATATTAATAGTACTAATAGCCATACCACTGTTTGGCCTAAAGTCTATAGATGCATTTTTCAAATTGTTAACAGACTTATCAGCTTTAACAGTTGTTATACCATATATAATCCTGATGTTTGCATATATGTCATTTAGAAAAAATAACAAAGATATTGATTTTAAATTCTTTAAATCAGATGCACTTGCATACACTATGTCAGGGATAGCTTTAGTACTATCTTGTACAGGATTCTTGGGAGCAGGACTTGACTATGTAGTTGGATCTAGTGGAAGGGAAGCAATTTTACTAATAATTAAAACTTATGGTGGACCATTAATCCTTATAGCAATGGGGCTTGTTATAAGATATATATCACAAAAGTCTTATAATAAATCTAACAAAGGTAGATTGGAAGATAAGAAAAAGGCTGTGTAGGATGTTTGATAAAAAATAAATAGTGATGATTGAAAGCGTGTATTTTCTTGTTGGGAGATACATGCTTTTTTGTTTTGGAAAGAGAATGAGATAGAATTGCAATTATGCATCTCAAATTATACTAAAACAAAAATATTATGGTATAATTTGGAATGAAGTCAATATTATTAAAACATTGATTTTATTTTTATATTATAAAAATTATTGGGTAAATAGGGGGGAGTAGTAATGAGAAACATCATAAAAAAGGTAACAGCAATCATTTTATCATTTATACTGTGTTTTCAATTTAGTATAATACAATCGCTAGCAGCGGTAGAAACAAATGCACCAGAGATAGATGAGAGTACATTAGAAGTAGATAATAAGAACGTAACAG
The DNA here is from genome assembly GCF_020748185.1 of Terrisporobacter petrolearius. Classification (GTDB taxonomy): domain Bacteria; phylum Bacillota; class Clostridia; order Peptostreptococcales; family Peptostreptococcaceae; genus Terrisporobacter; species Terrisporobacter petrolearius. Next base: position 67,258 of record NZ_JAHZMO010000016.1, read on the forward strand.
TAGGAGATGTAGTAAAAATAAGCATAAAGGCAACAGATGAAACAGGAATAGAGGATGCTTTTATGTTTTATAGAATGCCAATATCAGGTAATTCGAAGTATATATATTTAAAATATAATAATGAAACAGATAGATATGAAGGTAGTTATGAGGTAAATGATAAAAGTGAATCAGGAGTATGGAAGATAGAATACTTTTATTTGAAAGATTCAAATGGATATTCAAAGGAAATTTATAACGATGAACTGTATCAAAATGGAGATAGTAAAGACTTATCAAAGGGTGATTTTAGTGTTAGTGGAACTACTGTAGATACAAATGCACCAGAAATAGATGAGAGCACATTAAAAGTAGATAAGACAGATGTAACAGTAGGAGATGTAGTGAAAATAAGCATAAAGGCAACAGATGAAACAGGAATAGAGGATGCTTTTATGTTTTATAGAATGCCAATATCAGGTAATTCGAAGTATATATATTTAAAATATAATAATGAAACAGATAGATATGAAGGTAGTTATGAGGTAAAT
>NZ_JAHZMO010000170.1 GCF_020748185.1 Terrisporobacter petrolearius
GGGCAACAGCGTGGTGCGCAGAATATGATGAATGGGGCAACCTGCTGAGTGATGAGAACCCGCATCATCTGCAGCAGCTCATTCGCCTGCCGGGTCAGCAGTATGATGAGGAGTCCGGCCTGTATTACAACCGCCACCGCTATTATGACCCGCTGCAGGGGCGGTATATCACTCAGGATCCGATTGGGCTGAAGGGGGGATGGAATTTTTATCAGTATCCGTTGAATCCGGTCATAAATGTAGATCCGCAAGGTTTGGTTGATATAAATTTATACCCCGAAAGTGATCTTATCCATTCTGTAGCTGATGAGATTAATATACCAGGCGTTTTCACAATCGGGGGGCATGGTACCCCCACATCTATTGAATCCGCAACGCGCAGTATCATGACAGCTAAAGATCTAGCATATCTAATTAAATTTGATGGGAATTATAAAGATGGGATGACAGTTTGGTTATTTTC
>NZ_JAHZMO010000171.1 GCF_020748185.1 Terrisporobacter petrolearius
AGCAATAATCGCTAGAAATATAATAAGTTTACATTGTCAATTTACGGATATTATAAAAACTGATGCTAAAACTTTTTCATCAATTCAATCTAATTTTAAGTTATATCAAAAAGATAATGTAGATAAATATATAGAACTGAAGAATAAAGTAATACCTAAGAATATTGGTAAGAAGTAAAATACAGCATTTCCAGCTGCTGATAATATAGCATAAGTGCTACTTGCATCAGACATCCATTTCATAGTAGTTAGTATTGTAAGCAGTGCCTTAATCATTCCTGCTCCAGCTAGTGCAGGTATTAATGGAGAAAATGCACCTGAAATTGATTCAAATATTTTAGAAACTATTAAAACTTTTTCTCCCTGTTCTTCAGTATTTTGTCCTTGTAAAACTGCTTTTTTTATAATAGTTTCAAAGTAATCAGTTACTTTATTTCCAATTACCACTTGGTATTGTCCTCC
>NZ_JAHZMO010000172.1 GCF_020748185.1 Terrisporobacter petrolearius
GCCCGGGAATGTTAACGCATTTTAGCAGCAACGGCACACGCTACGGACCCTACGTAAAACTGTCCTGGGACGCGACAAAAGATCTTAATTTTGGCATTCGCTATCGTTACGACTGGAAAGCTTACCGACAACAAGACTTATCCGGTGATATGTCTCGTGATAACGTTCATCGTTGGGATGGATATGTCACTTACCAGATTAATAGTGATTTCACCTTCGCATGGCAAACGACGCTATACAGCAAACAGAACGATTATCGCTATGCAAACCATAAGAAATGGGCGACGGAAAATGCATTTGTTCTACAATACCATATGACGCCCGATATTACGCCATACATAGAATATGACTACCTTGACCGTCAGGGTGTTTACAACGGCAGAGATAATTTATCGGAAAACAGTTATCGCATTGGTGTGTCATTTAAACTGTAGTAGACAGGAGACAGTCACAATGAATAAA
>NZ_JAHZMO010000173.1 GCF_020748185.1 Terrisporobacter petrolearius
GAATTAACCATTCCGGATAAACTATGGGATCAAATTCAGGCATCGAAAGGAACTGACTGGTTTCCGTTAATGAATTAAATATCTATTACTCTCCCGAGAGTAAAACTATCAAACCAATGAGTAACCGATACAGCCTCGCAAATTCTTTCAGATAATTAACCCGTCACTGCGGCACGTTCCCTCGTAAGGCGAGCCTGCAGTGTAATCCAGTAAGAGTCTGGCCTAGTTGACGGTTTAATAGAACTCAATTCCTCGCCCAGGTTACCAACAACGATATCTTGTATAACACCACAGGAGATACGACATTATGATGAGATGCGATATACTCCTCAGCACCAATCAACGCCCGGACTGGGCCAGTCTTGAGATCAGACTCATTCCCGGAACTGACTTCAGGCGACATATATCAATGACGTTGGTGCAATAAAAGATAGCCGATGTAATACATCTATTCAAATTTGT
>NZ_JAHZMO010000174.1 GCF_020748185.1 Terrisporobacter petrolearius
AATGTGACCGGACGATCGGTACGTACCCAGTTCGGCGCATCGTACGGCTTACGCGGTAGCAGCGGTTTCACTTCATTCACTACCACGCTTTCACCACGGAACAGAATGTTACCCTGAGCGATACCTTTCGCTGCCTGCAACAGGTCTTTGTCGTCACGACCAAACACCACCAGCAGTTTGACGTAAGGATTCTGCGGATGGTTAATCATCTCAATCACCGGGGCTTTTACCGCCGGATGATCGCGCAGGAAGTCCGGCCGTTTGTCGTTGGTTGCAAAGACAATGGCATTGCGATCCGGCAATTGGTTATAGAGCACCGGGAAGTTCTGCCCACGCCAGCCAGAACGAGAACCAAACCACGAGGCGACAATGGCAGATGCTTGTTGCAGCCCAACATCCGGCGCACCCGCAAAGACCATCGGCAAGGTGTTAGTACGGTTATCGCGCGGGTCAAAGAATG
>NZ_JAHZMO010000175.1 GCF_020748185.1 Terrisporobacter petrolearius
CGTTAATCTGGCGAACCGTCTTTCCGAAACGTTTGCTGTGATGAATGCGCCAGGAATTAAAGATGCTTATGTCAATGGGCAAAAATATCGCACAACAAACCGTAATGGAGTGGTGGTATACGACGGAATGACACCTTATCGGGAAAATCACCTGATGCTGGATGTGTCGCAAAGCGATAGCGAAGCAGAATTACGTGGCAACCGGAAAATTGCCGCCCCTTATCGCGGCGCGGTTGTACTGGTTAATTTTGATACCAATCAGCGCAAGCCCTGGTTTATAAAAGCGTTAAGAGCGGATGGGCAACCATTAATGTTTGGTTATGAAGTCAATGATATCCATGGTCATAATATTGGCGTTGTCGGTCAGGGAAGCCAGTTATTTATTCGCGCCAATGAAGTACCGCCATCGGTTAATGTAGCAATTGATAAGCAACAAGGACTTTCATGCACAATCACCTTC
>NZ_JAHZMO010000176.1 GCF_020748185.1 Terrisporobacter petrolearius
TTGAAAGTACTAACAAAAGTTAATACTTTATATAAAGATTATGTGGTTATTATAGCAAAGAGGATACACCTGTTCCCATTCCGAACACAGAAGTTAAGCTCTTGAGCGGCGATGGTACTTGGGGGGCGACCTCCTGGGAGAGTAGCACATAGCCACGTAAGGTGCTGGTGTGGCTCAACGGTAGAGCAGCTGACTTGTAATCAGCAGGTTGTAGGTTCGATTCCTATCACCAGCTCCATAATATCGCGGAATGGAGCAGTTGGCAGCTCGTCGGGCTCATAACCCGAAGGTCACAGGTTCAAGTCCTGTTTCCGCAACCATTTTAAAATTATGGCTCATTGGTCAAGCGGTCAAGACACCGCCCTTTCACGGCGGTAACAGGGGTTCGATTCCCCTATGAGTCACCATGCGGGTGTAGCTCAATGGTAGAGTTCCGGCCTTCCAAGCCGGCTGTGAG
>NZ_JAHZMO010000177.1 GCF_020748185.1 Terrisporobacter petrolearius
TTACAGTTAGTGTTTTTACATATATCAATAATCTCTTTTTTTCTACGTTTCTCTATATTTGCTATTGAAAAGATTATCTCATCTACATTGTACTTTTCAACTACCTCTTTTATATTTGAAGTTGTCCCTACAATTTTTACATTATGGATTATTCTTCCAATTTTATTTTTATCATCATCAATTATAGCCACTGCTACTTTCTTAAGTTCTGGATTTCTTTTTAGTTCCTGTATAACCATTTCTCCTGCATCTCCTGCACCAATTATAAGGATATTTGAAATCTTGCCTCTAGAATATGTCTTATTCATGACTATTCTTATAGCTCTATAGGCTATTCTTGCGCCACTTGTAAACATTATAATAAATATTGTATTTAGTACATAAAATATTATAGGATAATCAAACCCTAATAATTTATTTATTATATAAACTGGAATTAAATAAGCTAAAGTTGCC
>NZ_JAHZMO010000178.1 GCF_020748185.1 Terrisporobacter petrolearius
CTGGCGGAAGTTCGTCGTCGTGAGTTCTATGAAAAACCGACTACCGAACGTAAGCTCGCTAAAGCTTCTGCAGTGAAACGTCACGCGAAGAAACTGGCTCGCGAAAACGCACGCCGCACTCGTCTGTACTAATTCCCCGAGAGCGTTGCTCTCCGATCAGACCGAGTTGTAGTTGTAAGGCCGTGCTTCCGAAAGGAATGCGCGGCTTATTTTCGTTTATGAATTGCTAAAAATCGGGGCCTATGGCTGGACGAATCCCACGCGTATTCATTAATGATCTGCTGGCACGCACTGACATCGTCGATCTGATCGATGCCCGTGTGAAGCTGAAAAAGCAGGGCAAGAATTTCCACGCGTGTTGTCCATTCCACAACGAGAAAACCCCGTCATTCACCGTTAACGGTGAGAAACAGTTTTACCACTGCTTTGGATGTGGCGCGCACGGCAACGCGATC
>NZ_JAHZMO010000179.1 GCF_020748185.1 Terrisporobacter petrolearius
AAGCGCCGTTGTTTGACACGCTGGTTAGTGGATTTGAGCAGGCGGTAAAATCGTTGCAAGTGGGACCGGGGATGTCACCTGTTGCACAGATTAACCCTTTGGTTTCTCGTGCGCACTGCGACAAAGTGTGTTCATTCCTCGACGATGCGCAGGCACAGCAAGCAGAGCTGATTCGCGGGTCGAATGGACCAGCCGGAGAGGGGTGTTATGTTGCGCCAACGCTGGTGGTAAATCCCGATGCTAAATTGCGCTTAACTCGTGAAGAGGTGTTTGGTCCGGTGGTAAACCTGGTGCGAGTAGCGGATGGAGAAGAGGCGTTACAACTGGCAAACGACACGGAATATGGCTTAACTGCCAGTGTCTGGACGCAAAATCTCTCCCAGGCTCTGGAATATAGCGATCGCTTACAGGCAGGGACGGTGTGGGTAAACAGCCATACCTTAATTGACGCTAAC
>NZ_JAHZMO010000017.1 GCF_020748185.1 Terrisporobacter petrolearius
TCTAACCATAGTATCATACCTCATCTTTTTAAGTTCCTTTCCTTAATGGTATCACACTCTATAATCAAAAAAGTGCATAAGCTGACAACAATCTTGTCAACTTACACACTTTATTTTACATTCCCTATTTATAAGCAATAGTTTACTTAAAAGGACTGTCTACTACAGTAACTATATCAGAATCATCTATTAAAGAAGCTGTATTGTTATATGATTGTTTTACATTATGTTTATTTAAAGAGGTAATTGAATTCAAATCACTTTTATCTTCTATTGGAATAATTTCGTATACGTTTTTGTAACCCTTATTATACTTATTAACCCAAGTAGGTATACAAGTGACTTTATTTACTTTAGCTTCTTTTTCATTACTTTTTTTACTTATATCAATATTAACCATCAACCCATCTTCACTATATGAGCCTACAGTTTCTCTTCTTTGATTAGAGATATAATTTCCTAAGGAGTAAATTACAAGTGTTTCGTTTTTCCCATCTGTGGATGTAATTGTTTCTATTGGTTCTACTACATGAGGATGAGAACCTATTATAATATCAACTCCATCATCACAAAGCTTTTGAGCCAATTGTTTTTGGAAATCTGTTTCCTTTCTTGCATATTCTATACCCCAATGTATAATAACCACTTGTAAATCTGAATCTTTCATTTTGTCTGTTGTAGAAGAAATAGTTTTAAATGCCTTATTTACATCTGAGGAATCAAAAACATTCATTTTATCCTCACATTCTTCAGATATTTTGATACCATTTAAATACTTATTATTGTTTTTTACTTCTCCATAAGAATAGGATGTAATACCGACTTTAATATTATTTATATCTTTTATTATGTATTCATTGTCAGAAGACTTTTCTCTTGTACCAACCGTATCGAATCCTTTTTTTCTTAAGGTTGATAAAGTTCTTTTAACCCCTAAATCGCTTTTATCAAAACTATGATTATTTATTGTTGACAATAAATCAAAACCAGCATTTTTTAGTGCATCAGCTAACTCGTCAGGTGAGTTAAACGTAGGATAGGAGCTATATTGATATACATCATTACCAGCTAATGTTGTCTCCAAATTAGCTAAGCTATAATCAGCATCTTCGATATATTTTTTCACATACTTAAAGTTATTATCAAAGTTATAAACCCCAGTGGAATGATCATATTGTGCCTGAAGCTGAGGAGTATGGACCATAACATCTCCAGCAGCTAATATGGAAGCTTCATAAGTCTCAACGTTTTCGTTAAATATAGGAATAGTATTGCCTTTATTGCTCTCTTTTGTATCATTTTTTACGCCTTTATATATGAAAAAAGCTCCCATAATACAAATAACAATTATTATAATCCAAAATAATTTGTTATTACTTTTTCTTTTCTTTCTAGATTTTTTTCTAGACATTAATTATCCCCCTTTTTAATAATTAATTTCACCAACCCCTTCTTAATAATCATATATTTATTGGAATAATTTATCAATTATAAAAAAATTTGTATATATGACAATTACCTTGACAATAATCACATAATAAAAATAGTAAGGTGAAAATATGAATAATATTGAAAAAGGTAAACTAGGTGAAGAAATTGCATTTAAATACATTATTTCAAAAGGTGGAAAAATAATAGAAAAAAATTACAGAACGAAAATGGGCGAAGTTGATATAATAGCAAAATTAAATGGAGAGTTAGTTTTTGTTGAAGTAAAAAGTAGAAGTAACTTAAACTATGGATATCCATCAGAGTCAGTTAACTATAAGAAAAAAAGAAAAATAACTAATGTGGCTAAATATTATATTTTAGACAATTCTTTAGAAAATCTATCTATTAGGTTTGATGTAATTGAAATTTATTTTAATGAAAAGAAAATAAATCATATTGTAAATGCTTTTTAAGAAAGGGGAAATATGTTAAGTATAATAAATTCTAATAATTTGATAGGAATAGACAGCTTTTTAGTAAAGGTAGAGACGGATATAAGTAGAGGAATTCCATCATTTAATGTGGTAGGACTTCCTGGTACAGAAGTAAGGGAAGCAAGAGAAAGAGTAAAATCTGCCATAATCAATAGTGGTTATGATTTTCCAAACTCAAGAATAGTAGTTAATTTATCACCAGCAGATATTAAAAAAGAGGGTTCATTTTTAGATTTACCTATTTCAATTGGTATATTAAGAAAGTATTTAAATAAAGATGATTCTTACTTAAATGAGTGTGTTTTTGTAGGAGAGTTATCTTTAGACGGACACTTGAGAAAAGTAAAGGGAATTTTATCTTTAGTTATTGGGGCAAAAAAAGAAAATTTCAAAAGAATTTTCATCCCCTACGATAACTTAAGTGAAAGTAATTTTATTGATGGAATAGAAATTATACCTGTTAAAACATTAAAAGAGTGTATTAATTATTTTAATGAAAATAAAAGAAGACCTTTTATCTATAAAGACTTAGAAGTAGATAATGTAAAGTTTAATTATACAGAAGATTTTAAAGATGTTAAAGGTAACTATTTTACTAAAAGGGCCGCTGAAATATGTGCTGCAGGAAATCATAATCTTATGATGGTGGGTCCTCCTGGATCAGGCAAAACTATGATAGCAAAACGCATTAGGACCATACTACCTAAATTAGATAAAGAAGAAATGATTGAAATAAGCAAGATCTATAGCATTGCAGGATTAATTAATGAAGAATATGGAATTATTAGAGAGCGACCATTCAGATCTCCTCACCACAGCACAACAAAGCAATCTTTAGTAGGAGGAGGATTTAATTCAAAACCAGGAGAGATTACTTTATCTCATAGAGGAGTATTGTTTTTAGATGAAATAGCAGAATTTGATAGAAGAATACTAGAGTGTTTAAGGCAACCTATGGAAGATAAATATGTGAATATAGCTAGAGTAAGACAAAATGTGAAGTATCCTTGTAATATGCTAGTTATTGGAGCTATGAACCCTTGTCCATGTGGTTTGTATTTATCAAAAACACAATGCCGTTGTCAAAGTTTTGATATTATTCGATATAGAAATAAATTATCAGGACCACTCTTAGATAGATTTGATATATTTGTGGAAGTAACTCAAATACCTTTTAAAAAACTTAATGAACAATCTCATGAAGAAACATCTTCACAAATAAGGGCTAGAGTTGAAAAAGCAAGAGAAATACAAAGACAAAGATTTAAGAATGAATTAATAAGTACAAATAACGAGATGTCTACATCTATGATAGACAAATACTGTGAATTAGATAATAATACAAAAAATATTTTAAATGAAATTTATAATAAGCATGAGTTAAGTAATAGAAGTTATACAAAATTAATTAAGATTGCAAGAACAATAGCGGATTTAGAAGGAGAAGAGGATATAAACTCAAGCCATGTATTAGAGTCTTACTCGTTTAGAAAGGCTTATTATACATATTTTAATTCTAGATTGGAGTAAATTATGAATAAAAAAGATATTTACCTATATATAGAATCCATAAAAGGATTAAGTACTATAACACTTAGAAAAATAATTAGAGAAGTGGGAAGTGTAGAGGAAATTATAAGTCTTAGTGAAAAAGATATATATAATTTGAAAAATATAAGTTTAAATATTAAAGAAAATCTAGTAAAATATATTAGTCGTTTCAATTTAGATGAAATTAAAGAAAAACTATACAAAAACTCTATTCAGTATATTTGTATAGAAGATGATGAATATCCAGAAAAACTTAGAAATATTTATAGTCCACCTTTATTATTATTTTATAAAGGAGATTTGTCTATAATAAATAATAACTTAAATATAGCAATGGTTGGTTCTAGAAAACCTACTCCCTATGGAGTAAATTGTGCACACCGTATAAGTTATGAATTATCTCAAGTAGGTATTAATATAATAAGTGGACTTGCCTTAGGAATAGATTCTTGTTGTCATAGAGGATGTATAAAGGGAAAAAGCAAGACTATAGCAGTCCTAGCATCATCTTTAGATAATATTCGACCATCAACTAATGAAGCTCTTGCTAATGAAATTTTAGAAGACGGAGGATTAATTTTATCTGAATATAATGTAGGTCATATTACCACTAGAGGCAACTTTCCATGTAGAAATAGAATTATTAGTGGAATAAGTGATGGTGTTATTGTTGTAGAAGCAGGAGAAAAAAGTGGTGCTTTAATTACTGCTGATCTAGGGTTAGACCAAGGTAAAAATATATTTGCAGTTCCTGGTTATATAAATTCAGATTTAAGCAAAGGTTGTCACAAAATAATTAAAGAGGGTGCAAAACTAATAGAAAATATTGATGATATTTTAAATGAATATAATAATAGTGGTTTTAATAATAATAAAAATAGTATAGAATATGATATTAAGGATTTAAGTAATGAAGCATTAAAAATTATTCAGGTTATAAAAAGGCAAGGTATGTTGCAAATTAATGAAATTTGTGATACTACTGGTATTGATATAAAAAATGTTAATACTATAATAAATGAATTATTACTAAGAGACTTAGTTGTTGAAATGAATAATAAAATGTTTAGCATAAACTAAAATAATTTAAGGGTGGGGGTGCAAAAATGGCGAAAACATTGGTAATTGTGGAATCGCCTGCAAAAGCTAAAACAATAGAAAAATTCTTAGGAAAAAGCCATTATACTGTAAAGGCTTCAGTTGGTCATGTTAGAGATTTACCTAAAAGTACTTTAGGTGTTGATATAGATAATGATTTTGAACCAAGATATATTAATATCAGAGGTAAAGGTGATTTAATAAAAGAATTAAAAAAAGAAGCTAAAAAAGCTAAGAAAGTATATCTGGCAACTGACCCTGATAGAGAAGGAGAGGCAATCTCTTGGCATTTATCATATATACTTGGTATTGACGAAAATGATAAATGCAGAATAGAGTTTAATGAGATAACAAAAGATGCTATTAAAAAAGCTATAAAAAGTCCTAGGAATATTGATTTAAAACTTGTAGATGCCCAACAAGCGAGAAGAGTATTAGATAGACTTTTAGGATATCAAATAAGTCCTATCCTTTGGGCAAAAGTAAGAAAAGGACTTAGTGCAGGTAGGGTACAATCAGTAACAACAAAATTAATATGTGAAAGAGAAAGAGAAATTAACGAATTTGTACCTAGAGAATATTGGAATTTAGAAATTGAAGGAAAAACTCAAGATGGAGAAATTGTATTATTTAAATTCGTATCATTTAATAATGAAAAAATAGATTTAAATAATGAAGAAGAAGTAAATAAAATTTTAGATGATTTAAAAAATGGAAAATTAATAGTAGAAAAAATTGAATCAAAAACAAGAAGAAAATCTGCTCCAAAGCCATTTACAACTAGTATGCTTCAACAAGATGCAGCTAACAAGTTATCTTTTACAACTAAAAAGACAATGATAATAGCTCAAGAGTTATATGAAGGTGTGGATATTGAAGGAGAAGGAACAGTAGGTCTTATATCATACATAAGAACAGACTCAAAGAGAATATCCGAAGAAGCTAAGGAAAAGTCAAAATCATATATCTTAGAAGAATTAGGAGAAAACTACTATAAAGTTAATACAGATAAAAAAGAGACTAAAGATAAGAAAAAAGTACAAGATGCTCATGAAGCTATTAGGCCAACCTCAGTACTTAGAACACCAAATAGTGTGAAAAGTTCATTAAGTAAAGATCAATTTAAGCTTTATAACTTGATTTGGAGAAGATTTGTAGCTAGTCAGATGGAAGACTCTGTATTCGATGTTATAAATGTAGATTGTAAAATAGGTAATGCATTATTTAGAGCAACAGGATCAGTAATGAAATTTGATGGATATACTAAGATTTATAATTTTACAGAAAGAGAAGATAAAATTTTACCTCCAATAAAAGAAAGTGATGAGCTGGAAGTTAATCAATTTATGCCTTCTCAGCACTTTACTCAGCCACCGGCAAGATTCACTGAGGCTAGTTTAGTTAAAACTTTAGAAGAACTTGGTATAGGTAGACCAAGTACTTACGCTCCTACAATAACAACTGTACTAAATAGAGGTTATGTTGAAAAACAAGGAACTAGTTTACATCCAACAGAGTTAGGAATGATAGTAACTGATATTTTAAATATAAACTTCCAAAAATTCATAGATGTTGACTTTACTGTTCAGATGGAGAGTAAATTAGATGAAATAGAAGAAGGCGACATAAGATGGAAAAGTGTTGTTGGTGAGTTCTATGAGCCTTTAAAGGAAGCTATAGAAGAAGCTAACGAAAAAATAGAAAAAATTAATATGGATGAAGAAACCGACGAAATATGTGAACTATGTGGTTCAAATATGGTTATTAAATACGGTAGATTTGGCAAATTTATGGCATGTAAAAACTATCCGGATTGTAAAAATACAAAACCATTGGTTAATAAAGTAGGAGTAAAATGTCCTAAGTGTAAAGAAGGAGACATTATTCTTAGAAAATCTAAAAAAGGTAAAGCCTTTTATGGATGTTCCAATTATCCGGAATGTGATTTTATAAGTTGGTACAAACCTACAGGAGAAATTTGTAAAGAATGTGGTTCTTACATGATAGAAAAACAAACAAAAAGCGAAACAAAAGAGATATGTTCTAATAAAGAGTGTAAGGCTGAAGGAAGAATTTTGGAATAAAATCATTGAGATGACAGAATATTGGCAAAAATACAAACAATTTATTGTTTAGTGTACATTTTTGTGTTAGAATGAAATAGGTAAAATAAGTAAATGACTAGGGAACTAGAGAATATTAAATTCTTTAAACTTCGTTAAGGAGATGATTAAATGGCAAGTGAAGTATTACAAAAGACAAGAAGAATCAACAAAACTCTTCAAACAAACGGAGGCAGTAGTGTATCATTTGATATATTAGCAGAAACATTAGGGGAAGTATTAGATGCTAATATATATGTGATAAGTGCAAAAGGAAAAGTTATAGGTCTTCATTTAACAGATATTCAAGATAGTTCTGTTATAGAAGATGAAGAAACTAAGTTACAAATTTTCCCTAAAGCTTATACAGATAGAGTTTTAAGAATTGATGAAACACTGGAAAACCTAACAGGAGAGAAAGTATTAGAAGTATTTCCAGATGAACAAGGAAGATTAGAAAAATATCATACAATAGTTCCTATACTAGGAAGTGGACAAAGACTTGGTACACTAGTAATATCAAGATATAATGATATATTTACAGATGATGATTTAGTCATATCTGAGTATAGTGCTACAGTAATAGGTATGGAAATTCTAAGAGGTCTAAGTGAAGAAATGGAAGATGAAATGAGAAAAACTGCAGTAGTTCAAATGGCCATAGGAACATTGTCTTACTCAGAATTAGAAGCAGTAGAACATATCTTCAAAGAGTTAGAAGGAAGTGAAGGCTTACTTGTTGCAAGTAGAATAGCAGATAGAGTAGGAATAACAAGATCAGTAATTGTAAATGCTCTTAGAAAATTTGAAAGTGCAGGTGTAATTGAGTCTAGATCTCTAGGTATGAAGGGGACTCATATAAAAATTCTTAATGATAAGTTAATACCAGAACTTAAAAAAGTAAGAAGTAATTATTAATATAAAAAGGTATCTTTATAAGATACCTTTTTTACATATAAAAGGAGTGAAAGATGTGCAACCTTTGGCAGATAAATTACGTCCTAAAAGTTTAGATGATATGGTAGGACAATCTCATATAATTGGAAAAGGAAAAATTATAAATAAATTATTAGATAACAATACCATCCCTAATATGATATTGTATGGTCCGCCAGGCACAGGAAAAACAACACTTGCAAATATTATAGCAAACTGTACAAATAAAAAGTATGTAAAGTTAAATGCTGTAAATTGTGGAGTGAAAGAAATAAAAGAAGTAATTGATGCAAATAAACAAGATTTGTTTTCATACAATGGTATACTTTTAATGCTTGATGAGATACAAGCTCTTAACCGTAAACAGCAACAATCTTTATTAGAAGTAATAGAGGATGGATCAGTAACATTAATAGCTAGTACTGCTGATAATCCATATTTTGTAGTATATAAGGCTATTTTAAGTAGAAGTACAATATTTGAATTTAAGCCTATTGTAAAAAATGATATAGTAAAAGGACTAAATAGAGCTGTAAAAAAAATGAAAGGTTTGTATTCATATGAAAGAATTAACATAGAAGATAAGGCTTTGGAGTATATTGCAGATACTTGTAATGGTGATATGAGAAGTGCTTTGAATAAACTTGAATTAGCATTTAATGTGGGAATAGATATTCTAAATAATTCAGTAAAAGTAACCCTAGATGATGTTATAAATTGCTCTTCTATAAAGATGTTAAATTATGATAAAGGTGGAGATGATGGATATTCCATATTGTCAGCATTTCATAAATCATTAAGAGGTTCTGATGCTGATGGTGCAGTTCATTATTTGGCAAGATTAGTGAAAGCAGGAGATATTCAATCCATAACAAGAAGATTATTATGTGTTGCAAGTGAAGATGTGGGATTGGCAGTTCCTCAGGCTATAACTATAACGGAGGCTTGTGTTTCTGCTGCTCTTCAATTAGGTTTCCCCGAAGCACGTATACCTCTTGCACAAGCAACTATATATTTGGCCCAATGTCCAAAGTCAAATTCAGTCATAAATGCAATTGATATGGCTTTACATGATTTGGATAATATTGAAACAGGAGAAATTCCAAATCATTTAAAAGATGCTCATTACGCTGGAGCTAAAAAATTAGGTAGAGGTATTGAATACAAATATCCTCATAATTTTGAAAATCATTACGTAGAGCAGCAGTATTTACCAGATGCAATAAAGGATAAAAAATATTACGTTCATGGTAACAATAAAAATGAAAGTTCTTTCGAAAATTATTGGAAATTAATTAAAAATAAATCAAAATAAAAATCAAGTATACCAAGGGTATACTTGATTTTTATTTTGCAAGTAAGATTTAATTATACTTTTTCGTGAGGTGTAGTTTTCATTTGATTATTTAAATTATGTTGTTTTGTAGTAGTTTTACTGCTATATTTTGCTTCATTTTGTGCAGCTATTTTAACATTTACTTGTACGTCATTCATATTAATTGTTCCTAATTCGCTAGCTATTTCTAATTTTTCATTTTCGTAATCCTTCATTTTTTTTGTGCTAGGTCTTTTTTTGTCAGTCATTTTTACACATCCTTTTACATATTTATAAGATTATTATTTGTTTTAAATAATTTAAAATTCTTATAAAAGATTACCAATAAAAATCATAAAAAATTAATTATTTAATTATATATATTAGTAAGTATAATTTTTAATTGCAAGTGAGATTAAATAAACTTATGATTAATATTGAGGAGTTTTTAATAAATGATAATCATATATCAGGGGGAATGTTAATGATTCAAAGACTAAATAGTACTTATCATAAGAAAGTTATTGAATATTTGCATAAAGAAAAAGAAGTGAATATATTTTTATTAAGTGATATTGAAAGATATGGCTATGATAGTTATTTTTTTAGCATTTATGGTGGAATAAATGAAGAAGGAGAAATTGAAGGTATTTTACTAAAATGTTTTGAATTTATTATATTTTATGCTTATGATAAGTTTGATGTAGATGATTTCGCAGAATTTATAAACGACAGTAATTGTGAAGAGGTCTGTGGAAAATCACAAGGACTGGAAAAATTAGAAACAAAGATTTGCTTAGGAAAATATAGAAAAGTTAATATTTTTAAATTAATTAATAAAAACCTGCTACCTCCGTACATAGAAGATAATGTTAAGCTTAGAAAAATTAGATTTGGGAATTTAAGTAAAATAGTAAAATTATATGAAGAAATAGATGAATTTGAAGATACAACAGTAGACAATATTAAATCTAGTTTAAAAACTGGAAGAGGTTACTGTATAGAAAGAGAAGGAAAAGTAGTTTCAATGGCTAAAACAACTTCAGAAAATAGGCACAATGCTATGATTATAGGGGTAGGAACTCACCCTAAATATAGAAATAGAAGTTATGCAACCAGATGCCTAATAAAGATTTGTAATGAGTTGCTAGAAGAAAATAGAATACCTTGTTTATTTTGTGATAATGAAGCAGCAGGTGCTATTTATAAAATGCTGGGATTTGAACAAATTGGGTATTGGAGTATATATCGTAAATAGAAAAAATTGTTAAAGGATAATTTGAATTTTCAAGTTATCTTTTTATATTTGTGGGTATAAATAAATTATCATTAAATGTTAAGCAATTAATTCTGATAAAAATAGTCAGAAATAATCTTGACAAAAACAGTAGGAAATAATACAATGATATCAAAGTAATTCATACAAGTTTACTATGAATTGGAATAGACACAGAGGGTGATAAAAAATGAAATTATCAACTAAAGGTAAATATGGACTTAAGGCAATATTTGAATTATCTTTGCATGTAAATGAAGGGCCTATGCCTTTAAACATGATTGCAAGTAAACAAAAAATACCAGAGCAGTATTTAGAACAAATATTTTCTACATTGAAGAAGTCAAAATTAATAACTAGTGTAAGAGGAGCGCAAGGCGGATATCTTCTTAATAAAGCACCTGATGAAGTTACTGTAGGTGATGTACTTGCTATACTTGAGGGACCTGTAGCACTATCTCAATGCATTATTGATGAAGGAGTCTGTGAAAACTCAAATGATTGTTCTACCAAATTAGTATGGGAAAAGTTAAAAAAAGGAATTGAAGACGTATTAAATTCCATTACACTACAAGATATGGTTGATGACTACAATAAGAAAAATAACATAAAAGAATTTGATATAACAAAGTTAATGAATAATAAAAAATAGGAGATGAATTTATGATGGAAAAAAGAAGACTATACATGGATTATTCAGCTACTACTCCAGTAAAAAAAGAAGTATTAGACGAAATGATGCCATATTTAACTGATTACTTTGGGAATGCGTCAAGTTTCCACTTATTTGGAAGAGAAGCAAAAACGGCTTTAGATAAATCTAGAAAACAAGTAGCATCACTTATTAATGCAGATCCAAGTGAAATATATTTCACAAATGGTGGTAGTGAAAGTGACAACTGGGCTTTAGAGGGAACTGCTTTTGCAAGAAGAGATAAAGGAAATCATATAATAACAAGTAAAATAGAACATCATGCCATACTTCATACTTGTGAATATTTACAAAAAGTACATGGATTTGAAGTTACTTATCTAGATGTTGATGAAAATGGAAAAGTAGATTTAGAACAATTAAAAAGAGAAATAAAAGATACTACTATACTTGTAAGTATAATGTATGCAAATAATGAAATAGGAACTATACAACCTATAAAAGAAATAACTAAAATAGCTCATGAACATGGTGCTTTAATGCATACAGATGCAGTTCAAGCAGCTGGTAATATACCAGTAGATGTTAAAGATATAGATGTTGACTTAATGAGTATGTCTTCTCATAAAATATATGGACCAAAAGGTATTGGTTCTTTATATATGAAAAAAGGTGTAAGAATACACAATCTTATACATGGTGGAGCTCAAGAAAAAAGAAAAAGAGCTGGAACTGAAAATATACCTTCAATAGTAGGATATGGAAAAGCAGCAGAGATTGCTAAAGAAAATATGGAACACCATGTATCAGAATTAACAAGACTTAGAGAAAAACTTATAGAAGGTGTACTAGAAAGAATACCTCATACAAGATTAAATGGACACAGAACTGATAGATTACCGGGTAATGCAAACTTCTCGTTTGAATTTATAGAAGGTGAAGGGATATTGCTGTTATTAGATCAAGTAGGAATAGCAGGTTCAAGTGGTTCTGCTTGTACATCAGGATCTCTAGATCCATCTCACGTATTAATGGCAATAGGATTAACTCATGAATGGGCACATGGTTCTTTAAGACTTACTGTTGGAGATTTTACTACTGAAGACGATATAGATTATATATTAGAACACCTTCCAAAAGTAATAGAAAGACTTAGAGGATTATCGCCATTATATCAAACATATTTAAAAGAACAAAATAAATAATAAATTAGAATAGATATATAGGAAAATATTAGGAGGAAAAGATTATGCAATATAGTGATAAAGTAATGGATCATTTCTTAAACCCAAGAAATGTTGGACAAATAGAAGATGCAAGTGGAATAGGTGAAGTTGGAAATGCTAAATGCGGGGATATTATGAAAATATTCCTTGATATAGAAGATGAAATAATAAAGGATGTTAAATTCCAAACATTTGGATGTGGTTCAGCTATAGCTTCTTCATCAATGGCTACAGAAATGGTAAAAGGTAAAAATATACATGAAGCTTTAGAAATTACTAATAAGGCTGTTGCTGAAGCGCTAGATGGTTTACCACCAGTTAAAATGCACTGTTCAGTTTTAGCAGAACAAGCTATAAAAGCAGCATTAATAGATTACGCACAAAAAAATAATATAAACATACCAGAATTAGATGGTGTGGTTATAGACGATGACCATGATCATCACCATGATATAGAAGAAGACTAATATAAAATAAATAAAATCTTTGGGGTAACTTATCTCAAAGATTTTTTTTGTCAAAGAAGCAAGAAGTTTTGAGAATTTAAAAATATACTTTTAAAATTCTTTTAAAGTATATATAATATAGACAATGAGGTGATTTAGAAAATGAGCAAAAGAGTAATGATAGGTATGAGTGGTGGGGTAGATAGTTCTGTTGCTGCATACTTACTAAAAAAACAAGGATACGAAGTAATCGGCGTTACTATGAAATTATGGCAAGATGATGAAGAATATGATCTAATAGAAAATGATGGTGGATGTTGTTCATTGGCAGCAGTAGAAGATGCAAGGGCTGTTGCAGACAAAATAGGCATACCATTTTATGTATTGAATTTTAAAGATGTATTTAAAGAAAAAGTAATAGATTATTTTATTGATGAATATTTACAAGGAAGAACACCAAACCCTTGTATAGCATGTAATAAGCATATAAAATTTGATGATTTATACAGAAGAGCCATGGCACTAGGTTGTGATTATGTAGCAACTGGCCATTATGCTAAGATTGAAAAAGACGAAGAAACTGGTAGAAATTATTTGGTGAAATCAGTAACTGATAAAAAAGATCAAACTTATGCACTATATAATTTAACACAAGAACAACTAGAACATACATTGCTTCCAATTGGAGACTATGAAAAAGATAGAGTAAGAGAAATCGCGAAAGAAATGGGAATGGACGTTCACAATAAACCTGATAGCCAAGAAATTTGTTTTGTAAAAGACAATGATTATGCAAACTATGTAAAAAGACATTCAAATAAACGTATTAAAGAAGGAAACTTTGTAGATACTAAAGGTAATATTTTAGGAAGACATAAAGGAATAATTTATTACACAATAGGACAAAGAAAAGGGCTAGGAATTGCTTTTGGTAAACCTATGTTTGTTCTTGATATAAACCCACAAACTAATGAAGTAATCTTAGGGTCAAATGACGATTTATTTAATAATGAATTAATCGCGAAAGATGTTAACCTAATAGCGGTGGATGAGATTACAGAACCAATTAGAGTTGAAGCTAAAATTAGATACTCTGCAAAACCATCACCAGCTACAGTATATAATAATGGAAAAGACTCAATAAGAATAGTATTTGACCAGCCTCAAAGGGCTATTACCAAAGGTCAATCTGTTGTAATGTATCAAGGAGATAAAGTAGTTGGAGGAGGAATTATAGATAAAAGTTTATAATATACTTGATTATAAATTGAAAATTTAGTAGAATTACTATAAGAAAATATAATTTTACAAATAATTTAAATACAGTGAAAAGAAGTAGTAAAATATTTAAGGTCTTCACAGAGAAGGAGAAATGGTGAGAACTCCTAGAGTAGAATATTTGAAGCAGTCTTGGAGTATCAATCTGGAAATTAAGTATAGATTGACGGTAGTTACGTTATAGCTAAGGTTTTCCGAAGATATCATATTTATTATGATAATTAGGGTGGTACCGCGAATATACCTCGCCCCTATATAGTTTTATATAGGTGCGAGGTTTTTTAATTTATTTTAAGTAAAGTAAATTAAAAATATATTTATTAATTTTGAGTAAAATATTATATTACTTAAACAATAGAAAAAATAGGAAATTTTATTTGTAAAGTAAAAGATATAAATTTATAGGAGGTAAAGCTAATGCAAAACTTAGGAGCTAATGAAATTAGAAAAAGATTTTTAGAGTTCTTTGAATCAAAAGGACATTATGTAGGTAAAAGTGCATCTTTAATACCAAACAATGATAAAAGTTTATTACTTATAAACTCAGGTATGGCACCACTTAAAAATTATTTCTCAGGAGTGGAAGTACCACCAAGTAAAAGAATGTCTACTTGCCAAAAATGTATAAGAACAGGTGATATAGAAAATGTTGGTAAAACTGCTAGACATGGTACTTTTTTTGAAATGATGGGTAACTTTTCATTTGGAGATTACTTTAAAGCAGAAGCTATAACATGGGCATGGGAATTTATAACAAAGCAACTACAGATACCAGAAGATAAACTATGGGTAACTGTATATCTAAATGATGATGAAGCTTACGATTACTGGGTTAAAGAAATTGGTGTGCCAGGAGAAAGAATGGTTAGACTTGGAAAAGATGATAACTTCTGGGAGATAGGGCTTGGACCATGTGGACCTTGTTCAGAAATATACTTTGATAGAGGTGAAAAATTTGGATGTGAAAGTCCAGACTGTAAGCCAGGATGTGATTGTGATAGATATTTAGAATTTTGGAACTTAGTTTTCACTCAGTTTGATAGACAAGAAGATGGAACTTATCCAGAACTAGCTAACAAAAACATAGATACTGGTATGGGGCTTGAAAGAATGGCTTGTATAATGCAAGACGTAGACAACATATTTGAAATAGATACTATAAAATATATTATTGAAGGAATCGAAGAATTAGCTAATGTTAAATATGGACAAGACTCTAAAAATGATGTGTCTATAAGAATAATAACTGATCATATGAGAGCAATGAGTTTCTTAATAGCTGATGGTGTATTACCTTCTAATGAAGGAAGAGGATATGTTCTTAGAAGACTACTTAGAAGAGCAGCTCGTCACGGTAAATTATTAGGAATTAAAGAGGATTTCTTATATATATTATTTGACAGAGTTAAAAAAGTAAGTGGAGAAGCATATCCAGAAATAGTAGAAAAAGAAAGTTACGTTAAAAAAGTAATTAAAATAGAAGAAGAAAAATTCAACGAAACTTTAGACCAAGGTGTTGAGATATTAAATTCTTATATAGATGAATTAAAAGAAAGTAATGAAAAAGTTTTAAGTGGAGAAAAGGCATTTAAATTATACGATACTTATGGATTCCCTATGGACTTAACTCAGGAAATTCTTGAAGAGCAAGGATTTGAAATAGATCAAGACGGATTCCAAAAAGAAATGGAAGCACAAAGACAAAGAGCTAGAGCTGATAGAGGTGCTATGGAAGACGAAAGTTGGAAAGAAGATCCACTATCAACATTAGATGAAAGTATAGCTTCAACATTTGATGGATATGAAAACTTAAATGTATGTGGTAATGTTACTGCTATAGTTAAAGGCGATAAAGTTACAAATACTATATGTGAAGGTGAAAAAGCTATAGTAGTACTAAATGAAACTGCTTTTTATGCAGAAGGTGGAGGACAAGCTGGAGATATAGGTACATTAGAAAATAAAGATGCTATATTTGAAGTTGTTGATACTAAAAAGGGTGCAAATAACACGATAAAGCACATAGGATTTGTTAAAAAAGGTAAAATAAATGTAAATGATAAATTAGAATCAAAAGTTGACAAGGAAATAAGAATGGATTGTGCAAGAAACCATACTGCAACACATTTGTTACATGAAGCATTAAAAGAAGTTTTAGGTGATCATGTTAACCAAGCTGGTTCTTTAGTAACTCCAGAAAGATTAAGATTTGACGTGACTCATTTTGAACCAATATCAAAAGAAGAGTTAAAACTAGTAGAAGAAAAAGTAAATACTGCTATTTTAGACGCATTAGACATAAATTGCGAAATTATGAATATAAAAGATGCAAAAGAAAAAGGAGCTATGGCACTCTTTGGCGAAAAGTATGGTAATGAGGTAAGAGTTGTATCTATGGGCAATTATTCAGTAGAGCTTTGTGGAGGAACTCACCTTAACAATACTTCTCAAGTTGGATTATTCAAAATACTATCTGAAGGAGGAGTAGCAGCTGGTGTTAGAAGAATTGAAGCTATAACTGGTAAAGCTGTTTATGAATATTTAACAAACAGAGATACAGTAATAAATGACATATGTATAGCTTTAAAAACAAAAGAAGATAATTTAGTTCAAAGAGCACATACTTTAGTAGAAGAAAATAAATCTTTAACTAAAGAATTACAAGATGCAAAAACTAAATTAAATTTACAATCAGTTGATGCTTTATTAGACTCAAAAGTTGATGTATCTGGAGTAAGTTTACTGTGTGCTAAGTTTGAAGGAATAGACATGAACTCATTAAAAGAAACAGCAGACTCTCTAAGAGATAAAGTAGGAAGTGGTGTAGTAGTTCTTTCAAATGTAGTAGATAATAAAGTAAACTTTGTTGTTACTGCAACAAATGATGTAATAGAAAAAGGTATACACTCAGGAAATATTGTTAGAGAAGTTGCAAAAATAGCTAATGGTAAAGGTGGCGGAAGACCAAACATGGCACAAGCTGGAGCAACTGATATATCAAAAGTAGACGAAGCTTTAAGTTATGCAAGTGAGGTTATAAAAGGCCAAATTAAATAACTGAAAGGGGGAATTATTTTGGATAATAATTTCGATTATACAGTAAAATTCGAAGGAGTTACAGAAAATAAAAGTATGAGCGTAGGAGAAACAATAAATTATGTTTACCAAGCTTTACAAGAAAAGGGATATGATCCTATCAATCAAATGATAGGATATATCCTATCTGGTGACTCTAGTTATATAACAGGCCACAAAGACGCTAGAACAGCAATAAGAAAATACGAAAGAGATGAGTTACTAGAAGAAATTCTTAAGAGTTATCTATCAAAATAGAAAGTGGGTCAATTATAATGAGGAAAAAAATAATATCATTATTATTATTAATCATGATATGTATTGGAGTTATTCCAAATTATTCCTTTGCAGCAGAAGAAGGTAAAGTCATCTATATAAGCATGAATAGGGCTAATATAAAAGACTTACAAAGAATACCTATTCTAAAAGAAAAACTAAGCAAGAGTGGATATATTGGTTTAATGAATACTAGAGGTGATCAAGGAAATGACGATGCAAGATCATATGCTAGTATAGGTGCTGGGTGTAGAGCAAATGTAGTTAATAACGAAGCTATATCTTTTGAAAATCTAAATGATGAAAATAGTAAAATATACAAGGCATCTACAGGAGAAAATCCAAAAGGTATAAATAACCTAGCGATCAATAAGTCTATTAATAACAATATTGAAAGTGGAAGTT
Organism: Terrisporobacter petrolearius; assembly: GCF_020748185.1. Taxonomy (GTDB): domain Bacteria; phylum Bacillota; class Clostridia; order Peptostreptococcales; family Peptostreptococcaceae; genus Terrisporobacter; species Terrisporobacter petrolearius. The sequence goes on from NZ_JAHZMO010000017.1 coordinate 17,562, forward strand.
ATGGTTCTACATTAGGACTACTTGGTCAAACATTATCTGATAATAACAAAAAGGTAGCACTATTAGGTAATAGTGATATTGTAGAAAATAATCAACTAAAAAAAATAAGAAATACAGGATTAATATGTATGGACACTTCAGGTCGTGTAGACTCTGGAAATGTGGATAATATTACTGTAAAAGATTTAAATATGCCCTATGGATTAAGAACAGACTATGACAAATTAACTGCTGACACTAAAACATATTATAAGAGCAGTGATGCTTTGTTTGTAGAACTTGGAGATACATATAGACTAGATGAGTACAAATTAAATTTAAATGAAAATACATATAACAAAACAAGAAAGCAAATTTACTTTTATATAAATACATATTTAAAAGAAGTATTTAATATGATAGGTGAAAATGATGTTGTGTATATTGTAAGTGAGTCTCCGAGTACTCTAGACTATAATAATAAAAGACGTCTAGCCCCTGTTATTAAATTTTCTGATAATAAAAAAGGATTATTAGAAAGTGCAACAACAAGAAGAGATGGAATAATAGCTAATTTAGATTTAGGTGTTGATATTTTAAGTGAGTTCGGCCTAAAAAATGAAGCTATGATAGGAAGAACATTAAACAATATTGAAAAAGATGATAATATAAATTACCTAACTTCACAATATGAAAAAATAGTCTCAATAAATAATATAAGAGCTACTGTTGTAAATACTTTTGTGGGAATTGTTTCTGCATCATGGGTAATAGCAATGTTAGCCTTACTATGCAAGGATAAATTACCTCACAAAGAAAAAATATTCGTAATATTAAAAGAGTTAATTAAGTTAGGATTGATAATGCCTTTAACCTTGTTACTATCACCCATATTTAATTTTAAGAGTCAATTAGGATTAGTAAGTGGTGTTGTAACAATGACAATTTTACTTTATTTATCAGGACGATTACTCTTTAAAGACAATGATATTAAACAAATGGGATATTATGCATTTCTTACAATAGCTTTAATAGTTCTTGATTCAATTATAGGAACACCTCTTATGAAAAATTGCATAATGAGTTATGACGCAATAGTCGGAGCTAGATATTATGGAGTTGGTAATGAGTATGAAGGAGTAACAATAGCAAGTGCAGTATTTGCCCTATCTGTACTTCTTAATTACAAAAAAATACCAAAGTGGTTTACCATAGTTTTATCAGTTGTAATACTGATTACAAGTGCATTTCCTTCAATGGGGGCAAATGTTGGAGGTGCCATATCTGAATGTATAGCATATCTATTATTTATTATGCTAATATTTGATGTTAAGTTAGACTTCAAAAAAATCATGATATTAGGACTATCAGCAATTGTATTGGTTTTAATATTTGCAGGATTAGATTTAATGTTAGGTATGGAGTCTCATTTAGGAGTATTTACTCAACAAATATTACAAGAGGGACCACAAGCTATATTTAATACATTTGGTAGAAAAATATCTATGAATTTAAAGCTAGCTAAATCATCTGTGTGGGTAAATATATTACTAGTAGGAATCGCTGTAATTGGTATATTCATATTTAGACCATCTAAACATATGAAAAATATATCCAATAAATATCCAATGATATTTAAAGGATTTATTGCATCTATGGTAGGATCCTTAATAACATTGTTAGTTAATGATTCTGGAATAGTAGCAGCTGCTACAGCATCCATATATATATTAATTCCAATATTAATCATAAGCATTAACATGATAATTTTTAATGATAAAATAGAATAGATATTTAAATTAGCCAGAATTTAATTCTGGCTAATTTTTAAAAAAATATAAGTATTTTAATAAGAATAAGTAAATAAAATTGTATTAAAATTATTAAATGATAATTTATAACTATAAAGAGAAGAGTTCAAAAATTTTGTTAATAATTAATGAACAAACATATTTATATACATAGTTTTTTATGAAATGAAAAGTAGTTGATTAAATATCTTTAGTTTAAGGGATTTCATAAAAAAGACACTACAACAGTAACAAGAAAATAAGAAAGAGATGAATTGTTAGAAGAAACTCTCAAGTGTAATTTATCAAAATAGAAAGTGGGTCAGTTATAATGATGAAAAAAATAATATCATTATTGTCAGTAGTTATGATATGTATAGGGTTTATTCCTAAATATTCCTTTGCAACAACAACAGGAGAAGGTAAAGTTATTTATATAAGTATGAATAGATCTAATATAAATGATTTACAAAGAATACCTGCTTTAAAAGAAAAGTTAAGCAAGAGTGGATACATTGGTTTGATGAATACTAGAGGTGATCAAGGAAATGACGATGCAAGGTCATATGCTAGTATAGGTGCAGGAGGCAGAGCTAATGTTATTAGCAATGGTCCTATTTCTTTTGAAAACTTAAATAAAGACAATGGATTAATGTACAAGTCTGCCATAGGAAAAAATCCCAAGGGTATAAATAATTTGGATATTAATGCATCTATTAACGTTAACATTGAAAAAGGTAGTTATGGTTCTACACTAGGGGCGCTAGGTCAAACACTATCAGATGCTGATAAGAAAATTGCGCTTTTAGGAAATAGTGACATAGTAAAAAATAATAATATAGTAAAAATAAGAAATGCTGGGTTAATATGTATGGATAATTTTGGTAGAGTTAATACAGGTAATGTAGATAATATAAATATAAAAGATTTATCTATGCCTTATGGAATAAAAACAGACTACGAAAAATTAATCAAAGAAACTAAATCATATTATAAGGATAATGATGCCTTATTTATAGAATTAGGTGATACATACAGATTAGATGAATATAAATCTAATCTAAATGAAAAAACTTATAAAGATACTAAAAAAAATGTATATGCCAATATAAATAATTACTTAAGCGAAGTATTCAATATGGTAGGTGAAAATGATGTAGTATATATTGTAAGTGAATTTCAAAGTAAGTTGGATTACAATAATAAAAGACGTTTATCTCCAGTAATTAAGTTTAGTGATTCTAAAAAAGGATTGCTATCAAGTGCTACTACAAGAAGGGATGGTATAATTGCAAATTTAGATTTAGGTGTGGATATACTAAAGGAATTTGGATTATCTAGTAATATTATGATAGGTAGAGCATTTGACCATATTGAAAAAAATGATAATGTAAATTATTTATCCAACCAATATGAAAAGATAGTTTCCATAAATAGTGTAAGATCTACTTTAGTTAATGTTTTTGTAGGGATTGTATCTGCATCAGGTGTAATAGCAATGCTAGCTTTACTATTTAAAAATAAATTATCTTATAAGGATAAAGTATTTACAGTTTTGAAAGAATTTATTAAATTAGGGCTAATAATGCCTCTAGCATTACTATCTGCACCAATATTTAATGCTAAAACTCAGACTGGTATAATAATAAGTGTTGTAGTAATTAGTATTTTAATATATTTGTCTGGGCGATTATTATTTAAAAATAGTGATATAAAACAAATGTCATATTATGCTTTACTAACAGTAGGACTAGTAGTATTTGACTCAATAATTGGAACATTCTTTATGAAATATAGTGTGATGAGTTATGATGCTATAGTAGGTGCTAGATACTATGGGGTAGGTAATGAATACCAAGGTGTTATTATAGGAAGCGCCATATTTGGTCTAGCAGTTTTATTAAATAAAGAAAGAATACACAAATGGTTAGTTGGAGTATTATTTATTGTACTATTAATAACAACGGCAGCACCATTTATGGGAGCCAATGTTGGGGCAGCTATATCTGAATGTGTTGCATTTTTAATATTTATGATGTTGATATATGGTGTTAAGTTAGACTTAAAGAAAATAATAATAGTAGGTTTTGCAGCGATTTTATTAGTGTTAGGATTTGCTGGGTTAGATATACTAATGGGAACAGAATCTCACTTAGGAGCATTTGTAATGGAAATACTTCAAAAGGGGCCAAGTGTCATAATATTAACCTTCTCTAGAAAAATTTCAATGAATTTAAAACTAGCAAGGTCTACTGTTTGGGTTAACATCTTATTAACTGGAATAGCAGTAGTTGGTATATTTATATTTAGACCTTCTAAACATATGAAAAATATATCTAATAAATATCCAATGATATTTAAAGGATTTATTGCATCTATGGTTGGATGCGTAGTAACATTACTAGTTAATGATTCTGGAATAGTAGCAGCTGCTACAGCTTCTATATATATATTAATACCAATATTAATTATAAGTATTAACATGATAATTTTTAATGATAAAATAGAATAGAAAATTAAATTAGCCAGGATTTAATTCTGGCTAATTTTTTAAATATAATATAAAATAAGGTATGAGAAAAATAAAATAAGATAAAATAATAGATGTCCATATTAATTATATTTATGTGAAAATTAAGACGGATGATGATGGCTACATAAAGGAGATAAAACATGCTTGATGGAAGAATAATGGGCCTTGATATAGGAGATAAAACTATAGGAGTTGCAGTAAGTGATTTAATGGGATTAACTGCTCAAGGTGTAACAACTATTAAAAGAGTTGGCAAGAAAAAAGACATAGAAGAAATTAAAAAGATAATTTCAGAAAAACAAGTAAATAAAATAGTATCAGGATTACCTAAGAACATGAATGGTACCGTAGGACAACAAGGAGAAAAAGTTCAAAAATTTTGTGAACTAATAAAGCAAGAAACAAATTTACCAATAGAATTTTGGGATGAAAGATTATCTACAGTGGCAGCAGAAAGATCTTTAATTGAAGGTAATGTTAGAAGAGAAAATAGAAAAAAAGTAATAGATATGCTGGCAGCGGTAATAATATTACAAGGTTACTTAGACTTACAAAGAAATTTCTAATAATATTTTAATAATATATTTGAAATTATCTTAGTATAATATATAATATAAAAAAGAAGAAAGAAATTGAGGTGATCTAGATGCAAGATAATATAATAAGCTTAATTGATGAAAATGGAGTAGAAAGTGAATTTGAAGTAATATTAACTTTAGAAGCTAATGATAAGGAATATGCTATATTAATGCCTGTTGATGACGAAGATAGTGATGAGGCCTTAGTATTTAGAATAGACCAAGATGAAGAAGGAGAAATGTTAGTTCCTTTAGAAGATGATAAAGAGTATGAGATAGTTGTTGATGTTTATAATACATTAATGGACGAAGAAGGACTTAACGACGATGAATTCTAATAAAAAAGACTACCTTTACAGGTAGTTTTTTTTTATTCAAAATTAAAAAATAATATATCTAATTATAGAGTTTAATTTTAAAATCACTGGGGAAAATATTGAAAAAAGCAAAGGAGATGACAAAATGAAAAAAAAGATTCTAATAAGCATAATACTTATAATAATTTTTCCAATAATATCAAATAACAGTGTTTTTGCTAAAGACATAGATTCTTACACAGAAAAAGAAATTTATAATATATTATTAATAGGAAAAGATGGTATAGGAGATAAAACTTCTAGAGCTGATACTATGATTATTCTAACTATAGATAATAAAAACAAAGCCTTAAAACTTACATCTATAGCTAGGGATACATTAGTATATATACCTGGAAAAGGATATGACAAAGTAAACCACTCTTTTGCATATGGAGGCTGCGACTTATTACTTAAAACAATAAATTATAATTTTAACCTTAATTTAAAAGACTATGCTGTTGTAGACTTTAAAAGTTTTGTAGATGTTATAAATGTACTAGGAGGAGTAGAAGTTAATATTGAGGACAGAGAAGTTGATGGACTAAATAAAGTAATAGATGCATGTTATGGATTAGAAATTGAAAATAAGGGTAATAATATAGAATATATAACTAGTAGTGGCAATCATTTACTAAATGGATATCAAGCATTAGCTTATTGTAGACTTAGAAAAATAGACAACTGTTTTTATAGGGATGCTAGACAACGAAGGGTGTTAGAAAGCTTAGCTTATAAACTATCAAAAGTATCAGTTTTTAAATATCCAGAATTGATAAAAATACTACTTAAATATGTAAATGTTAGCGTATCTCCAGATAAAATTTTAGACCTAGCAATAATATCAAGGGATTTAACTAATTATAAAATAAAACAATTGGAATTCCCTAGTAACGAATATAGAGAAGACGGAAGGTTAAAACACAATTCACAATATGTAATTAAATGGGGAAAAGACAGGAACTTAAAAATATTACATGAATTTATTTATAACTAAGCATAATAAATATGGTTATAAAAAAATAAATATATTAATAATTTTCTAAATATTGACATGAGTGAATTTATCATTTACAATAATTACAAAAGATTATCAATTGAAAACGGGTGGTATTATGTGTAATACAATGGAAAATTTAAAAATTAAATTAAAGGAATCAGGACTAAAAATAACTCCTCAAAGAAGAGCTATAATTAATATTCTTCTTGATAATGAAAATAGACATTTAAGCAGTGAAGAAATTTATGATTTAGTCAGGGAGAATTGTCCAGAAATAGGACTTGCAACAGTTTATAGAACAATGCAGTTATTAGATGAAATTGGAGTAATATCAAAACTAAACTTAGATGATGGATGTATTAGGTACGAAATTAATTTAAATAAATCAGAGACTCATAATCACCACCATTTAATTTGTAAAAAATGTGGAAAAATAATTGAAGTTGAAGATGATTTAATGGACAATGTAGAAAAAGAAATACAAAGTGCTTATAAGTTTAAAATATTAGACCATGATGTTAAATTTTATGGATTATGTCAAGACTGCAACAAAGATATAAGTTCTAAATAGAACTTATATCTTTTTACTTTTGTTGATTTTGTATATTAAAAAAGTATTTTATCTAGATAATGGATAAAAGTATTTTAAATATACTTAAAATATAAGGAAATTTATGATACAATAAACTTAGTTGGTAAAAAGTGCGTGATTTAATATTATTTTTATATGCAACATTAAATTGAAAATTGAATAGACAGAGGAGATGATGCAATTGTTTAAGAAAAACACCAACAAAGTTAAAGTAATGGCTTTAGGTGGTCTTAACGAGATAGGCAAAAACATGACCGTAATAGAGTATAAGGATGAGATTGTTGTAATAGATGCGGGGTTAAGTTTTCCAGAAGATGAAATGTTAGGTGTTGATATAGTTATACCTGATATAACTTATTTACTAAAAAATAAGGACAAGGTAAAAGGTATATTTATAACACATGGACATGAAGATCATATTGGAGCTCTTCCATATATACTTAAAAAAATCGATGTACCTGTGTACGGAACTAGACTTAGTATTGGACTAATCGAGGTTAAATTAAAAGAACATAAACTTAATAATGTAAAATTAAATGTTGTTACTCCTAAACAAATAATTAAGCTTAAAAATATTAGTGTAGAATTTATAAAAAATAACCATAGTATACCAGGGTCTTGTTCGCTGGCTGTACACACAGAGCAAGGGGTTATTTTCCATACAGGAGACTTTAAGATTGATCTTACACCGATAGATGGAGATGTTATGGATATTCACAGAATATGTGAGCTTGGAAGTGCGGGAGTTCTTTTAATGTTAGCGGATAGTACAAACGTGGAAAAACCAGGGTTTACTATGTCTGAAAGAACAGTAGGAGCAGGTCTTGATGATTTATTTAGAAAGGCGAATGGTAGTAGAATTATAGTATCTACTTTTGCGTCAAATATTCATAGATTACAACAAATAATAAATACGGCTGTTAAATTTAATAGAAAAGTTGCTGTCTCAGGAAGATCAATGGTTAATGTAATAGGTGTTGCTAAAGAACTTGGCTATTTAGAGATGGAAGACGATACATTAGTCGACTTAAATGACCTATCTAAATATGATGACAAAGAATTAGTAATTATAACTACAGGAACTCAGGGAGAACCAATGTCGGCTCTTGCTAGAATGTCAAGTAGCGAACACAAAAAAGTGGAAATTAAAAAAGGAGATTTAGTAATAATTTCAGCTCATCCAATACCAGGAAATGAAAAGCTAATCTCAAAAGTGATAAATCTTTTATTTGAAAGAGGAGCGAGGGTTGTTTACAACGATATAGCTGATATACATGTATCAGGTCATGCTGCTCAGGAAGATTTAAAGCTTATAAACAGAATGGTTAAGCCAAAATTCTTTATGCCAGTTCATGGAGAATATAGAATGTTAAAACGTCATGCAGAATTAGCTAATGAGCTTGGTATGCCAGACCAAAACGTATTTGTGATGCAAACTGGTCAAATTTTAGAATTAGATAGAAACTCTGCAAAAATTACTGCCACAGTACCGACAGGAAATGTACTTGTCGATGGACTTGGAGTAGGAGATGTAGGAAACATAGTTCTAAGAGATAGAAAACATTTATCTGAAGATGGACTTATGATAGTAGTTGTTACTATATCTAAAGAAGATGGTAAAGTGCTTGCTGGGCCAGACATTATATCTAGAGGATTTGTTTATGTTAGAGAATCAGAGGATCTAATGGATGGAGCTAAGAAAGTAATAAAAGATGTTTTAACTGAATGTGAAGAAAAGAATATAAAAGAATGGGCATATTTAAAAAATAATATTAAAGAAAACTTAAAGGAATATTTATATATAAAAACTAAGAGAAACCCAATGATATTACCAATAATCATGGAAGTATAATTAGAAATACCTCAGTATTTGAATAAAAAATACTGAGGTATTTTTTTATAACTATAAACAAAAACCCATTCATAATGCATATATAATTATAACACCTAAAAATTTTAATATGAATTAGGAGGGTAATATGAGTGTATATGATACAGCTACAAAGTTGGCTAGTGAAATAAAAGATAGTAAAGAGTATAAAGATTTTATATATAACATGAAAGTGATGAAAATGGATAAAGATAATGAAATATTATTAAGTGAATATAAAAAAACAGGATACAGTCTTCAATATGCCACTATGAATAATAAAAAAATAGATAAAAAATCCATGAGAAAAATGGAAGAAATTCAGAATAAAATAAGATATAATGAAAAAATATATAACTATATACTAGCTGAAGAAAAATTTAATAAAATGATGGATGATATAAATAAAGTAATAGCACAGGCAATAAAAGAAGATTATAAATAGAAAAGAGGAATTTAAATGAAAATACTAGTTATTAAAGTTGATTTAAGGGCACCATATGCACACTCTTTAAAAGAAAAAAGAATGATTGTTAAAAGTATAGTAGCTAAATTGCAAAACAAGTTTAATATTAGTATAAGAGAAGTTGAAAATCAAGATTTACATCAAAGAATAAGTATTGGTATGGTAAAGCTTGATTTAAACAGTAAAGATAGTGATCAATCAAAGGAAAAAATTATAAACTTTATTGAAGAAAATTGTGATGCTGAAATAATTGATATAGAAAGTGAAATTATCAATTATTAATATTAAGAAATATAATATGTAAAAGATACTAATTATAAATTAGAAGTATTGGTAAAAAATAATATAAGAGAAATAATATAAAGGTTAATAAAATTAAATACAATTAAGAGGTGACGATATGAAAAAGTTTATTAGCTTTCTACTTGCATTAGTTATTGTAATAAGTCAAGGAAATTTTATTTTTGCCAATACCAAAGAAGCTAAGTTAGATATAGCTTCTAAATCAGCAGTATTGATGGATGCATCTACAGGCAAAGTATTGTATGAGAAAAATCCTCATGAAAAATTACCACCTGCCAGCGTAACAAAAATAATGACATTACTTTTAATTTGTGAAGCTTTAGAAGATGGAAAAATCAAAGAAGAAGATGATGTTCAAATAAGTGAAAATGCTGCTAGTATGGGAGGTAGCCAGATTTTCCTAGAACCAGGAGAAATACAAAAGGTAGATACACTTGTAAAATCCATAGCAGTTGCATCTGCCAATGATGCCTGTGTTGCTATGGCAGAATATATAGGTGGAAGTATGGAAGAGTTTGTAGAACTTATGAATAAAAGAGCTAAAGAATTAGGAATGAATGATACAAACTTTGTAAATACAAATGGACTTCCTGTAGATAATCACTATACTTCAGCTTATGATATTGCACTAATGTCAAAAGAATTGCTTAGTCATAAGAAGATTTCTAAATATCTAACTACATGGATGGATGAAGTTGTAGTTGGAAAGAAACAAGCTAAAATAGGAATATCCAATACTAATAAATTAGTAAAACACTATTCAGGAGCAACGGGAGTAAAAACTGGCTTTACTCAGCAAGCAAAATATTGTTTATCAGCATCTGCTTTGAGAAATAACACACATTTAATAGCTGTTACATTATGTGCTGAAACTTCTCCAATAAGATTTAAAGATGCTGCAAATCTTTTGAATTATGGATTTGCAAACTATGAAAGTGTTAAAATTTGTGGAGCCAAAGACAAGGTAGCAACAGTTAAATTTGAAAAAGGTGAAAAAGAAAATGTTGGTTTAGTAGCAAAAGATGATTTAAGTGTTTTAATAAAAAAAGGTGATAAAAAAGATTTCCAAAAGAAAGTAGAAATAAAACAAGATCTAAAACTTCCAATAAAGAAAAATACAGACTTAGGAGTTGTAAAAGTTTACAGAGGAAAAGAACTTGTAGGAGAAACTAAAATAATAAATAATGAAGATATAAATAAGGCATCTTATTTACAAATGTTAAGAAGAGTAGTAGACAACTTATTATAATACTAAAAAGCTATGCAGTGCGTATTTATATGTGCTGCATAGCTTTTATCATTAATAAAAACATAAACCTTTTGATTATAGTTCTATTAATGATATAATAATATTATTACAAAAAACAGTAGGAGAGAATAAATATGTTTAACTTAAGTGATTTATTAGCATCGTTGGTGGGAATAGCCATAGCCATATCTATTCATGAGTTTGGTCATGCATATTCAGCACACTTACTTGGAGATGATACTGCTAAGTATAATGGGAGAATGACATTAAACCCTGCAAAACATGTGGATCCTTTAGGGCTAATAATGTTAATAGTATGCCATTTTGGATGGGCAAAACCAGTTCCAGTTAATCCAAATAATTTTAAAAACTATAGAATAGGCAATATAATAGTTTCCTTATCTGGAGCATTAGGAAATTTAGTTGGTGCAATTGCTTGTGCGTTAATAGTTAAATACTCTAATATGTATGCTATACAACTGATATTTGATAATGCTATGTGGATTAACATAGGTTTTGGAGCATTTAACTTACTTCCTATACCGCCACTTGATGGCTGGGGAGTTATATCATCATTACTTCCATATAAATATAATGAATTTATTTATAAATATGAAAATATAGGTTACGTTGTATTACTAATTGCCCTATTTACAAAAGTATATACAATAGTAACAACACCTATAATGATGGCATTTTATGCTACAGTAAGTATATTTATGTAAGAGGTAATTTAATGAAGTATAATATACATTTAAATGTTTATGATGGACCTTTAGATTTACTTTGTGATTTAATTTCAAAACAAAAAATAGATATAAAAGATATATCCATTTCAGAAATTACAAGTCAATATTTAGCTTATATTGATATGTTAAATGAGATGGATCTAGAAGTTGCCAGTGAATTTATAATAATGGCTTCTAAACTAGTTGAAATAAAGTCAAAGTATTTACTATATAAACAGCATCATGAAGAACATGAAGAAGATCCAAGATTAGAATTAGTGGAAAAATTAGAAGAATATAAGAAATTTAAAGAAGCATCTTTAAGTATTAAAGAAAATGTTCACTATACTTGTGATACTTTCTTTAGAGCAAAAGAAGAAGTAATTGTAGATAATAAAATAGATTTAGATGAAATATCTATAGAAGCTATCAGAACAATTCTGCCTATGATACTAAAAACAAAAGTTATAGAAGGTTTTGACAAAACAGAAGAATTAGACATGATAGTTAAAAAAAGAGTAGTATCTTCTGAAGAAAAAATGTCAGATTTAAGAGATTTAATGAAAAAAGAAGATAAGGTAAGCTTTGTTGAATTAGTAGGGCCTTATGATAAGGATGAAACTATAGCTACATTTTTAGCTATTCTTGAATTAATAAAAGAAAAGTTAATTGTTGTAGTTCAAAATGAATTTTTTGATGATATTCTTATAATAAAGCGTGGAGTGGAAAATGAATAGAGAAGAAATAAAATATATAATTGAATCAATTATGTTTGCTTATGGAGAACCTATAGGCATAAAAGAACTTAATAGTGTTATTAATGAAGAACTTTCACTAAAAGAAATAGAATTTATGATGAATTCTTTGATTGATGAATATAGTGAAAATAATAGAGGAATTCAAATAATAAAACTAGAAAATAAATATCAAATGTGTACTAATAAAGACTATGCAGACTATATAAAAAAGGTATTAGAGCCTAAAAAAAGAAAGTCTTTAAGTCAAGCTACACTAGAAACTTTAACTATTATTGCATATAAACAACCTATTACTAAAGTGGAAATTGAAAGTATTAGAGGTGTTAAATGTGATAAAGTTTTACAAACACTTTTAGAACATGAACTAATAAGAGAAGCAGGACGATTAAATAGAATAGGAAAACCCATTATATATAAGACAACCCAGGAATTTTTAAAATTATTGCAAATTGAAAGTTTAAAAGAATTACCACCAATAGATAGTTTCGAAAATGAAGAAGAAATTTAATAAAAAATTATTATTTATCATAAAATGTGATACTATTTCAGTAAGATAATAATAATTTAAGGGGGAAAAATATGAAAAGTAAACTAGCAATGGCCATATATGTATTATTTGCTATAGCAAGTTTTTTATTTGGAGTGTATATGTTTAGAAAGGGAGATACATTAAGGGGTATATTATTTATGGTTGCAGTTGCATGTTGGGGAATGTGTATTTACAATAATAGTGGGACAACTAGAAGACAAAAACAAAGAATGGCACCATCGTCACAAAGTGTCATTTCAAATAAAAAAAGTAAAAATAAATCAAAGTCAAAATAAATCAAAGTCAAAATAAATATAAATCATAGGTGTCTTGCCTATGATTTTTTTGCGCATGAGGCCTATCTCCTTTTAATTAGTATATATCCATAAGTTTTGCAAATAATATAGAATATGAGATATTTTAATTTGAAATATATATGTATAAGTATTTTTTTTATATTGATTTTATTATTAATATCCTATTCTCACTTTATATTTTCAATTGATTTTAATAATAAAAAAATAGTTGTAAAATTAAAAGTTAAATTATTATTCAAATTAATAAGATTTAATATTCAATTATATCCGTCAAAGAAAAATAAAAAGAAAAAAAGAGGTAGTTTAAAGGATTTAAAAATATTAGATAAAGAGTTTGGTAATATTTTAAACCTAGTAAAAAAAGTAAAAATAATAGAGTTATACTCAAATATATATTTTAGTAATGTTAATCCATATGTAACTATATATATTAATGCATTAATTAACGGGATTTATGGAAACATAACAAATATATGTAAATGTGAAAAAATATATTTAAACATAGTCCCTAAGTTTAATGAAAATAATATTAAAGGAAGTGTAAAAATACATATAAAATTTAGATTAAATACTATGTTTAAATCTATTCCAATTCTTATAAGAATAATAAAACTTAAGTCTAAGGAAGGTGGAAAAAATGACAGCTACAAATTCAATACAAAGCATTATGGAGACAACTCTTGAGACTATAAAAAATTCCATAGATTCTAATACCATAGTAGGAAACCCTATAAAAGCAGAGGCATCTGTTATTGTTCCTATATCCAAAGTAACTGTAGGATTTGGTATTGGCGGAGGTGAATATAATAAAAATTGTAAAACTGAGACAAAGTGTGATACTAATTTTGCAGGAGGAAGTGGTGGAGCAATTACTATATCTCCAGTAGCCTTCGTTGTAGTGGAAAATGGAGAAACACGTTTAATTTCTTTGGAGGATAATGTTAATTTAGTAGATAACATTTTAACAGTAACACCAAAGATAATAGACAAAGTTCAAAGAATCCTAAAACACGATAGTAATGTTAAGTTTCAAGAAGATATGCACAATAATGGGAAAATACATAAATAAGAATAATTAATAAAATAAGTTCTATTGACGTTTTATGTCAAAGAACTTATTTTTTTTATAAGCATTATAAATAAATGTAATTTTTAATAAAATAAGGTAATTTTACAGTTTTTTGGGGAATAATATATATTAAGAAGTAGTAGGATAATTAATGGGAAGGTGTTTCTATGAACATACTTGAAGCTGCATCGATTATAAAAGACTCAGCTGAGAAAATAGCACAAGAAAAAGGTATAAGCGAAGAAGAAGCATATTATGAAGCTGTTTTAATATATAAGGATGTATATGAAAATAAAAAAGAAAAAGAATAAGGTAAGATTATAATCTTACCTTATTCTATAATTTAAAATTTTAGTTTTCTATAATACTGCTTGTGAAAGCACTTCTCCTATGGAGTTATTAATGACTATAGAAGCTTTTGTATCATAACCTGTGCTACTTTTGTTTATTAAAACAATGCTATCGCCATTAAAGTAGTCAATGAAACTAGCTGCAGGATAAACAACTAATGAAGTGCCTCCAATGATTAATAAGTCGGCGTTACTTAGAGCGTTTACAGTTTCATTCACAACAGAATTATCTAATGGTTCTTCATATAAAACCACATCAGGCTTAACTATACCATTACATACATCACAGTAGGGAATATTACCACCTAAATTTAACATTTCATCCAAAGTATAAGCTTTTCCACATTTAGTGCAATGATTTCTATGTATAGATCCATGAAGTTCTAAAACATTTTTACTCCCAGCCATTTGGTGTAAGCCATCAATATTTTGAGTAATTACAGCATTTAATTTTCCCATATATTCTAATTTAGCAAGAGCTATATGAGCACTATTTGGTTTAGCATCTTCATAGATTAATTTATCTTTATAAAATTCAAAAAACTCTTCTGGATATTGCATAAAAAATGTATGAGATACTAATTGTTCAGGAGTAAAATTTCTATTTAGTTTTTTGTTAAATAAACCAGAGGCACTTCTAAAATCTGGAATGTTAGATTCTGTAGATACACCTGCCCCACCAAAAAACACAATATTATCATGACTATCTAGAAGTTCTTTTAACTTTTTAATACTATCATCCATATATAGATACCTCCTAAAATAATACTTATAATATTATAATACCAAATATTAACAAAAATAAGTATAAGTATGCAAAAAAATGTAATTATTTTAGGTTAAATTATATAATCTTAAGAAGAAATGTATTTTTATGAGAATGCTTTGTAGAAGTTAAAATATAATGTAAGAGCTTTCTTAAAATAAGAAAGCTCTTACATTATTAAACAAAATATCTTTTATACTTAAAAAAAACTTCTAAATTATTTTCTTTTACAATAGTTTTAAGATCACCATAATTATATGTTGCAAGGGCGTATTCTCTAATTTTTGAAAATAAAAATTTTTCTTTTTCGCTTTTAAAATTCATAATATTTTTTGCAATTTCCCAAGCAGTAGATTCTCTTTCTATTAAATTTTTCTTTAAACTTACTACACTTTCCTCTAAATCTTTAGGTAAATTATTTTTATAATAATCTTCTTTTGAGATATCAATATTGTAATTTATCATTTGTTCTATAATATCAGTAAGTATTTTAGAATGCTCCCATTTGTTGTTTGAAATGCTGTTATCTAGTATATGACCTACCTCATGAGAACAGACACATTTTGCTATTATTTTCAAGTTTTCTTCAGATATATCTATATTATAATAATTAAAGGTATTAACATAAAAATAGAAATTATAACAAAAGGATAGAAAACCAATTCTCGTTACAAATAACATTCTTAGTTTTGGCAGCGCGCATATGGGTGTGTCTTTTTTGTTAGAATAATAAAGATGTACCTTTTTATCTATTTTTGAATTGAAGTCTTTTACACAGTTTTTAAATAACTTTTTTCCTCCCAGGTTATCATAATATGTGGACATATAATTTATGTCAAAAATATTATTGCATGCCATATTAAAACACCGCCTTAGTTTGGATTGTGGTCATATAATATAATATTAATTAAGTTGTATTTTGAAGCTAATCCTAAAAATAAATTTTATTTTATAAAACATGGTAATGAATTTATTTTCAGATATGATATAATAATTTATCTAGGAAAGGAAGTGATAATCTCATGGATAATATTAAAGACTATTTAGAAAAGCTAGAAATTAAAAATAGTAGATTAGAAAAGCAATTAAAAGAAGTACAAGTATCCAAAGTGGTATATTTTAAAGAAGAAAAAATTTTTTATATGTATTTAGTGTCAAAGGATATTATATCTCATGAGATTTTAGATGAACTTAGAGAAGAGCTACTAGGTAAATTGAAATATTTTAAAAATATTAGAGTCAAAATTAAGTTCAATGGTTTTGGTAGAAAATCCGATAAAGATATAGTAAAAATCTATTGGCATAATATTTTATATATATTAAAAAAAATCTGTCCAGCTATTGAAGGATGGAAAAAACAAGTAGAGTACATGTGTTTAGATAATATGCTAAAGATAAAGATTCCTAAAGGTATTTTTTATGAAAAACTAAAAAATAATAATATAGAAGATGTTATAAGAAATGTATTATTAGAAGAATTGGGAATTGACTATCAGGTTAAAGTTGAAAAAGCAGTTAGTGATAAGGCAGATATAAAAAAATTAATAGAAAAAACAGATAAAGAAATTGAAGATTTAATAAAAGAAATGGAATTTGAAGTAGTAGATGAAGATAATGAAGAAGAAAGTTATGTAATTAAGGATGAATATGATGAACATTTGATTTATGGTGAAGATGTAAATAGTTTAGTACATCCAATAAAAGACCTTAATCAAAAATCTAAGACAGTAGCAATTATAGGTGAAATATTTAATATAGAAAACAAAGAATTGAGAAATGGTAAAATACTTTCAATTATGTCTATTACAGATAATACAAGCTCTATTAATTGTAAGTTGTTTTTAAATGACTTGAACAAGGATAAGGTGTTAGATAGTGTAAAAGAAGGATCTTATGTTAAAATTAAAGGTGATGTTTTATATGATACTTATCAAAGAGAAATCACTATGACTATAAGTGGTATTAGACAAGAAGAAAAACCGAAGAGAAAAGATACTTGTGAAAAAGGCAAAAGAGTTGAGTTGCATGCTCATACTCAAATGTCTTCTATGGATGCTTTATCTCCTACAAAAAAACTAGTTAAACAAGCAGCTGATTGGGGGCATAAGGCAATCGCCATAACAGATCACGGTGTTGTGCAAGCTTTCCCAGAAGCCATGGATGCAGGTAAAGCTAACAATATAAAAATACTCTATGGAGTAGAAGGTTATTTAGTAGAAGATAATTTACCTGTAATACAAAAGGCAAATGATAAAGACTTATCTCAAACGTTCATAGTATTTGACTTAGAGACTACAGGTTTTTCAAATAAAAATGATAAAATTACAGAAATAGGTGCAGTAAAAGTAGAAAACTTTAAGATTGTAGATAGATTTAGTCAATTGATAAATCCTGAGAAGGATATTTCTTATAAAGTTCAAGAACTTACTGGGATTACAAATGACTTAATAAAAGATAAACCTACTATTGAAGAAATATTACCAAAGTTTGTTGAATTTATAGGAGATAGTGTGTTAGTTGCTCATAATGCAGACTTCGATATGGGGTTTATGCAACAAAAATGTAGGGAACAAAATATTGAATTTAAAAATACATCAGTTGATACATTAACATTGGCAAGAACTTTACTTCCTCATATGAAAAGATTTAGATTAAACCTTATAGCTAAGGAATTAGGAATTCCATTGCTTAATCATCATAGAGCTGTAGATGATGCAGAAGCTACTGCACATATATTTATTAAATTTTTAGAAATGATAAAAAAGAAGGGTGCAGAAAAATTAAGCGATGTAAATATGATTTTAGGAGATATAGATTATACTAAATTAAGAACAAATCATGTAACATTAATTGCTAAAAATCAAATTGGGGTAAAAAATTTATATAAAATAGTATCTGATGCCCATGTAAATCACTTTTATAGAGCACCTAGAATATTAAAAAGTGTTTTAGAGGAATATAAAGAAGGAATAATAATTGGCTCAGCTTGTGAAGCTGGGGAGGTTTTCCAAGCTGTAAAACAAAATAAAAGTGATGAAGACTTAGAGCGAATAATATCTCTTTATGATTATATTGAAGTTATGCCAATTGATAATAATAGATTTATGATTGATAAAGGTGAAGTTAAAGATGAAGAAGAATTAAGAGATTTAAATAGAAGAATGATTGAAGTGGCAAAGAACTTTGGAAAAATTCCTGTGGCTACAGGAGATGTACACTTTATAGACAAACATGAAGCTATCTATAGAAAAGTACTTAAATACTCACAAGGCTTTAAGATGGATGAAGAGGAAACTTATCTTCATTTTAGAACAACAGACGAAATGCTAGATGAATTCAAATATCTAGGAGAAGATTTAGCGTATGAGGTTGTAGTAGAAAATACAAATAAGGTAGCAGATATGATTGAAGACATACTTCCAATACCTAATGCAACTTTTCCGCCAGTAATTGAAGGTTCTGATAAAGAACTTAGAGATATGTGTAATGCTAAGGCAGAGAGGATTTATGGATGCCCTCTTCCAGATGTTGTGAGAAAAAGACTTGATAGAGAGTTAAATTCGATTATAAGTAATGGTTATGCAGTGATGTATATTATAGCTCAAAAACTAGTTACAAAATCTCTTGCAGATGGATACCTAGTTGGTTCTAGGGGATCTGTTGGGTCTTCTCTTGCGGCTACAATGAGTGATATAACTGAAGTTAACCCACTGCCAGCACATTATATTTGTGAAAATTCACAGTGTAAGTATTCTTATTTCTATGAAATAGGTGAATGGGGTTCAGGAGTGGATTTACCGGCAAAAGATTGTCCTAAATGTGGAAGACCATTAAAAAAAGACGGGCACGATATACCTTTTGAGGTTTTCCTTGGATTTGAAGGAGATAAGGAGCCAGATATTGACCTTAACTTCTCAGGAAGTTATCAACCTGTAATTCATAAATATACAGAAGAACTTTTCGGAGAAGGTCATGTATATAGAGCAGGAACAATAGGTACTGTTGCAGAAAAAACTGCTTTTGGTTATGCTAAGAAATTCGTAGAAGAAAATGATTTAAATTCAACATCAGCAGAAGTCTTAAGACTTGCAAATGGATGTACAGGAGTAAAAAGAACTTCAGGACAACATCCTGGTGGAGTTATGGTTATACCAGACTACAAAGATGTTTATGATATAACACCTATACAATATCCAGCCAATGATACAAGTTGTGGAGTTATAACTACACACTTTGACTATCACTCTATAAGTGGTAGGATACTAAAGCTTGATATATTAGGACACGACGTTCCGACCATTATCAGAATGATAGAAGATATTACAGGTAGGATTGCTACAGAAATACCTCTAGATGATAAAGAAACAATGTCACTATTTACATCTACAGATGCTCTAGGTGTAACACCGGAGGAGATTAACTGTCCAATAGGTTGTCTTGCTATACCTGAATTTGGAACAAAATTCGTTAGACAAATGCTTCTTGATACAAAGCCAACAACATTTGCAGAGCTTGTACGTATATCAGGATTATCTCATGGTACTGATGTTTGGTTAAATAATGCACAAGACTTAGTTGTGGAAGGTACAGTTGAATTTAAAGAAGTTATATCAACACGTGATGATATAATGAACTACTTAATATTTAAAGGGCTTCAACCAAAGATGGCATTTACCATAATGGAAAGTGTTAGAAAAGGTAAAGGATTGAAGCCTGAATTTATTGAAGCAATGAAAAAAAATGATGTGCCAGATTGGTATATAGGTTCATGTAAAAAGATAAAATACATGTTCCCTAAAGCTCATGCTGTTGCTTATGTAATGATGAGTTTTAGGCTAGCTTATTATAAAGTGCATTATCCCGAAGCGTTTTATGCCACATATTTTACAACCAAAGCAGAAGATTTTGATGCTGACTTAATTGTAAAAGGACTAGATTCTATAAGAGACAAAATGGATGAAATTATTTCTTTAGGCAATGATGCAACAGCAAAAGAAAAAAATATGCTTACAGTTCTTGAAGTTGCTTATGAGATGTATGCAAGAAATATAAAAATTATTCCGGTAGATATTTACAAATCAGATGCAACGGAATTTAAAGTTATGGGCGAAAAGCAAATCTTACCTCCTATGATAGCTTTGCAGGGTGTAGGAGAGAATGCAGCTATACACATACAGCGAGAAAGAGAAAATGGGGAGTTTATATCCAAAGAAGATCTAAGAAAGAGAACTAAAATTTCAAAAACTGTTATTGAAACTCTAACTAATCATGGATCGTTAGACAATATGAGTGATAAAAATCAACTTTCATTATTTTAATAAATTATGAGTGAATTATAGTATAAAAAATGAACAAACTAAGTATATTAATGTACTTATAATTGTAAGGAGGAATTAATATGTTTAGTTTTGAGTATATAGAACTAGTGGGATATGTAGCTTCTGTTTTAATTGCTATATCTCTTACAATGACAGATATGTATAAATTAAGAATAATAAACTCCATAGGATGTTTAATGTTTGTTATATATGGCTTGAATGTTGGTGCTTATCCTGTAGCTTTAGCAAATGCTATAATAATTATTATAAATATTTATAACTTATATAAACTAAGATTATTAAATAATAATAGTCAAAATAAATAATTTATCATTAAGGGAAGGATGCTAAAACAAATATTAAATCAATACAAAAGCTTGTAAATATAACATTTTTATGATATAGTGATATATAAAATAGTATATTTGCAGAAACTAAGAGTGAGACATCTGTGCTCACTCTTTTATTTTAAATACTATAAATACAACTGAATAGGAGGTAAACAATATGAAAAAGAACATAGCTACTGAAATAGAACAAATAGTGTTGCCTATAACAGAAGCCAACGATTTAGAGTTAGTAGATGTTGAATACGTTAAAGAAGGTGGAGAATTCTTCCTTAGAGTTTACATCGATAAAGAAGACGGAGTTTCTTTAAATGAATGTGAATTAGTTACAAGAGCGCTAAATCCAATTCTAGATGAAAAAGATCCAATTAAAGATAACTATTATTTAGAAGTATCATCTCCTGGTCTTGATAGACCACTTAAAAAAGATAAGGACTTTGTGAAATACCAAGGTAGAGATGTGGAAATAAAGCTTTATAAATCAATTGACGGTTCTAAACTACATGAAGGAGAGCTTGTTGGTTTAACAGAAGATAAAAATATTAAAGTTATAATAGATAATAAAGAGGTTGAATTCAATAAAAAAGATGTTGCGCTTATTAGATTAGCTATTAAGTTTTAGTGGTAACATTAATATAGGGAGGATAAACAAATGAATCACGAATTCATGGAAGCGCTAGATGAATTAGAAAAGGATAGAGGTATCGATAAAGATATACTTATAGATACTATAGAACAAGCATTACTTACTGCATACAAAAAGAACTTTGGTTCAGCACAAAATGTTAGAATAGATTTTAACCCAGAAAAGGGAGAAGTAAGAGTTTACTCACAAAGAAGAGTTGTTGATGAGTCAGACTTATATGATAACTTTTTAGAAATAGAACTTGATGAAGCTAGACAAATAAATCCAAAGTATGAACTTGGAGATATATTAGAAAATGAAGTAACTCCAAAAGACTTTGGTAGAATAGCAGCACAGACAGCTAAACAAGTAGTAGTTCAAAGAATAAGAGAAGCTGAAAGAGAAATAATATACAATGAGTTTATAGAAAAAGAAGGAGAATTAGTAACTGGAGAAGTTGCTAGAGTATCTGATAATAAAAAGATTGTTTATGTGAGACTTGGAAAAATAGAAGGATCTATGCCTGAAACTGAACAAATTCCAGGAGAGCATTTTAAAGCCGGCGATAAAATAAAGGTATATATATTAGAAGTGAAGAAAACTAATAAGGGACCTCAAATAGTAGTTTCAAGAAGTCATCCAAATCTTGTTAAGAGACTATTTGAATCAGAAGTACCGGAAATATTCCAAGGTATAGTTCAAATAAAATCAGTATCTAGAGAAGCAGGATCAAGAACTAAAATGGCTGTTCATTCAATAGATGAGAAAATAGATCCAATTGGAGCTTGTGTAGGACCAAAAGGAACTAGAGTTAAATATGTAGTTGATGAATTAGGTGGAGAAAAAATAGATATAATAAACTACAGCGAAAATCCAGCTGAGTTTGTATGTGCATCACTTAGTCCATCAAAAGTAGTTAAAGTAGAAGTTAACGAAGAAGAAAAATCAGCATTAGTTGTAGTGCCAGATTATCAATTATCTTTAGCTATAGGTAAAGCAGGACAAAATGCTAGACTTGCTGCAAAACTTACGAATTGGAAGATAGACATTAAAAGTGAATCTCAATTAAATGACGAAGAATAAGGAGGGATTGCTTTGAACAAGATAAAAAAAGTGCCTCAAAGAAAATGTATTGCTTGTCAAGATAGAGATAACAAAAAAGAACTTATTAGAATAGTAAAAAATAAAGAAGGCGAAATTTTTATAGACTTAGCTGGAAAAGCAAATGGAAGAGGGGCATACATATGCAAGGATTCTGAATGTTTAAAAAAAGTTATAAAAAGCAAGGCTTTAAATAGAGCTTTTAAAATGGAAGTGCCAAATGAGGTATACGAAAAATTATTAGCGGAGTTAGAATCATATGAAAAATAATATGGATAAAATACACTCATTACTTGGCATTGCAATGAGAGCAGGTAAATTAGTATCTGGAGAAGATGCAACTATGTTAGATTTAAAAAAAGGAAAGTTAAATTTAGTAATAGTTGCAGGTGATGCATCGAATAATACGAAAAAATTATTCAACGATAAAACATCTTTTAGAAAAGTAAATTGTATAGAGATGTCTACAAAAAGTGATTTAGGAATGTCTATTGGTAAAAATTCTAGAGCAGTTATAGGAATTAAAGATATAGGATTCGCAAATAAAATCATACAGTTAATGGATTAACAAATAATAATAGGGGGTGATCTTGTGAATAAAACAAGAGTTTACCAAATAGCAGAAGAAGTAGGAATGTCAAATAAGGACATTTTAGCAAAAATAAAAGAATTAGGAATTGAAGTAGAAAACGAAAAATCTGAATTAGAAGAAGATGAAGTAGAATTACTTATGGATCTTTTAAAAGAATCTGATGAAAATGTAATAAAAGTTGATGGAACTTTAACAGTTCAACAATTGGCTGAAGCTTTAGAAAAACCAGCTACAGAAGTTATAATGAAGCTTATGAAAATGGGAACTATGGCTTCTTTAAATCAAGAAGTTAATTTTGAAATAGCTTCTCATTTAGCAAGTGAATATGGATTCACATTAGTTGCAGGTTCAAATGATGAAGAAGTCGAAGAAGAAATAGAAGAATTAATGCAAATAGAAGAAGATAAAGAAGAAGATTTAAAACCAAGACCACCGGTTGTAACAGTTATGGGACATGTTGACCATGGTAAAACATCTTTACTAGATGCTATAAGAAGTACACATGTTACTACTAGTGAAGCAGGAGGAATTACTCAGCATATAGGTGCATCTGAAGTATCGATAAATGGGCAAAAAATAGTATTTTTAGATACTCCAGGACATGAGGCTTTTACAGCAATGAGAGCTAGAGGTGCGCAAGTTACAGATATAGCAATATTAGTAGTTGCAGCAGATGATGGTATAATGCCTCAAACAATAGAGGCAATAAACCATGCTAAAGCAGCAGGTGTTCCACTAATCATAGCTATAAATAAAATAGATAAACCAGCAGCTAACCAAGATAGAGTTAAGCAAGAATTATCTGAACAAGGATTACTTGTTGAAGACTGGGGTGGAGATGTTATAGCAGTTCCAGTTTCAGCTAGACAAAGAACAGGAATAGATACATTATTAGAAATGATACTTTTAGTTTCTGAAATGGAAGAATTAAAAGCTAATCCAAATAAGAGAGCAGTTGGTACAGTTGTAGAAGCTGAACTTGACAAAGGTAGAGGACCAGTTGCTACAGTGCTTGTACAAGGTGGTACTCTAAAAGTTGGAGATCCAATAGTTTGTGGTGTTGCTTCAGGTAAAGTAAGAGCAATGATAAACTCAAAAGGAAAAAGAGTTAAAACTGCTGGACCATCAACAGCTGTTGAAATATTAGGTCTTTCAGAAGTTCCACAAGGAGGAGATCAGTTTGTAGCTGTACCTTCAGATAAAATAGCTAGAAATGTTGCAGAAAAAAGACAACACATAGCTAGAGAAGAAATGTTAAAATCTAACCAAAGAATGTCACTTGACCAATTCTTCGAGCAAATGAACGAAGGTCAAGTTAAAGAGCTTAATATAGTTATAAAAGCAGATGTTCAAGGTTCTGTTCAAGCAGTAAAACAATCACTTGAAAAATTATCTAACGACGAAGTTGCAGTGAGAGTAATACATGGTGGTGTTGGAGCTATAAATGAATCAGATGTTATGCTTGCAGCTGCATCAAATGCAATAATAATAGGATTTAATGTTAGACCAGTACCAAGTGCAGAATCTCTTGCAGAAAAAGAAAGTGTAGATGTAAGAAGTTACACTATAATATACAAAGCTATAGAGGATATACAAGCTGCCATGAGTGGTATGTTAGATCCAGAATATAGAGATGAAGACACAGGTAAAGCAGAAATAAGAGAAGTTTACAAAATATCTGGCGTTGGTACAGTTTCAGGATGCTACGTAACAAATGGCAAAATATTCAGAAACGGTAAAGTAAGAATAGTAAGAGATGGTATAATTATACACGAAGGTGAAATACAAGCTCTTAAGAGATTTAAAGATGATGTAAAAGAAGTAAACAATGGTTACGAATGTGGTATGAGTTTCGTAAACTACAACGATATAAAAGTTGGAGATATAGTAGAAGCTTATGTAACAAAAGAAATAGAAAGAAAATTATAAATAATTAACTACAGATAAAGAGGGTTGATATTATGGCATCATATAATAGAACACGTAGAATAGGCGAAGAAATTAGGAAAACAGTAAGTACTATGCTTATTAATGGAATAAAAGACCCTAGAATAAACTCTATGGTAAGTGTTACAGATGTGGAAGTTACTAACGATTTAAGTTATGCATATATATACGTAAGCATTTTAGGTGGAGATGAAGAATCCACTTTAGAAGGTTTAAGAAATGCAGAAAGCTACATCAGAAGAGAAATAGGTAGAAGTATAAAAATAAGACATATCCCACAAATCATATTCAAAGTAGATGATTCTTTGGTTAAAGGTATGTACATGGACAGCCTTATAAAAAAGGTATCGCAAAAAGAACAAGATAAGCCTCAAACACAAGTTGAGGAAAATGAAAATGAATAGTCTAGATAATATTATAAAGTATATACATGGAAGTAACGATTTTGTCGTTACTTCTCATGTTAATCCAGATGGAGACAATATAGGTTCAACTCTTTCAATTTATTATTTCTTAAAAAAAATCAATAAAAATGTTTATTATGTTATGAATGACGATATGCCTTTAAATATGCAGTTCCTTATTAAAGGTGTAAATATAATAAACTCTAGAGAATTTAAAGAGTTGAAAATAGACAACTATACTTTGATTACTTTAGATTGTGGAGATAAAAACAGAATTTGTGTAGATGATGACATTAAAGATAATTGTATAAACTTAATAAATATAGATCATCATGCAAGCAATGATTTTTATGGTGATTTAAATTATGTAATTGCTGAAGCCTCTTCAACTTGTGAATTAGTATATAATTTACTTGCAAGAAATGAAGAAATAAACGAATTTAAATCTATAGACGAAAATATAGCTACAGCTCTTTATACAGGTCTTATGACGGATACTGGAAAACTTACGTATTCAAATACTCATGCAAGTAGTTTTGATATGGCAAAGCAGTTATTAATCAATGGAGCCCAAACACAAAAAGTAGTCCAAAATGTTTTTGGTAGCAATCCTTTTAACTTTTATAAATTGTTGGGAGAGTCACTAAACACACTTGAAATTATTAATGAAAAAGTGGCTATAATGATGGTTACATTAGATATGCTTAAAAGATATAGTATTGATTTTAAGGATATCGATGGTATTGTACCATATGCTAGAGATATAGAAAATGTTGAAATAGGAATTTTGATTAAAGAAAAAAGTGATAATGAAATTAAAGTTAGCTTAAGATCTAAATCCTATGCAGATGTAAGTCGCTTAGCTAAGGTATTTGGTGGAGGCGGACATATAAGGGCGGCTGGATGCACCATAAATGATAGCATAGAAAATGCAAAAGAAAAAATATTAGAAGAAGCATTAAAAGAAATTTAAGGATGATTTTTAATGAATAAAATAGTAAATATATTAAAACCTACGGGAATGACATCTCATGATGTTGTAAGTAGAGTGAGAAGGATTTTAAGCATGAAAAAAGTTGGTCATACAGGAACATTAGATCCTGATGCGGCTGGAGTTCTTCCTATATGTTTAAATAAGGCTACAAAAGTAAGTGAGCTTATTTTAAATAAAGAAAAATCATACATATGTGAATTAACCTTAGGTGCTGCCACAGACACTTATGATTCCTCTGGAGCAATAACATTTGAAGGTAATACTTCAAATGTTACAAATGAGGATATATATAAAGCTTTTGAAACACAAACAGGAGAAATTAATCAATATCCTCCTGTTTATTCAGCTTTGAAAATTAATGGACAAAAAATGTGTGATTTAGCTAGAAAAGGAAAAGCTGACACTATTGAAATTAAGCCTAGAAAAGTTAACATAGAACAAATAAAAATTTTAAATATAATTGAAAATAAAGTATTATTTTTAGTTAAATGTTCAAAAGGGACTTATGTGAGAAGTATATGTCATGATATTGGACAGTACTTAAAATGTGGAGGACATATGTCCTTTTTACTTAGAACATCTTCTGGAAAATTTAACTTAGAAAATGCAATAACTCTAGAAGAATTAGAAAAATATTATGATGATAACATCTTAGAAAATTACTTATATGATATTGATTATGTTCTAGATAATTTTAAAAAAGTTGAATTAAAAGATACTGCTCTTAAATACTATAGAAATGGTGGAATAATAGATCCTAAAAGATTTACAAATGATAATTTATCACAAAATGATGAATATGTCAGAGTATATTGTAATGATGAATTTATAGGAACTGGAAAATTATTAAAAAATAATAACACTATTAGTCTAAAGAGTGATAAAATTTTTATAGAATAATTTTTATATCAGTGGGGAAAAGACATGATTATTATAAATTCTTTAAATGAAGTAAAAAGTTTTGATAAAAGTGTTGTTACTATAGGTAAATTTGATGGAATTCATAAAGGGCATGAGGTTCTTATAGAAAAAACTGTTGATTATTCAAAACAAGAACAGCTAACAAGTGTAGTTTTCACATTTAAAAACAGCCCTATTAGTTATTTTTCTAATATTATAACTAGAGAAATAATAACAGAAGTAGAAAAAATGAATAAGCTTAAGTTATTAGGTGTAGATGTAGTTATAGATATACCATTTAATAAGGATATGGCAGAGATATCAGCAGAAGATTTTGTAAAACAAGTATTAGTTGATAAATTAGGAGCAAAAAAACTGATTATAGGACATGATTTTGCTTTTGCAAGAAAAAGAGAAGGTACTCCGCCAATATTAAAAATATTAGGTAAAAAATATGGATTTGATGTGGAGGTAATTGAACCTGTAGTTATTAACAACATAAGAGTAAGTAGTACTCATGTAAAAGACTTAATATATGCAGGAAGAGTAGATGAAATAAAGAACTATTTAGGGAGAAACTATGCAATTGAAGGTACAGTAATTCATGCAAAGCAACTAGGTAGAACTTTAGGATTTCCAACGGCAAATCTTAGACTACAAGAAAATCTTATTATACCTAAAAGAGGTATATATGCTACAAAAGTATATATAGGCAATGAAGTATATGTTGGAGCTACAAATATCGGTTATAATCCTACAGTAAATGGAGAAAAAATGTCAGTAGAGACAAATATATTACAATTTGACAAAGATATTTATGGCAAAACTATAAAACTTGAGTTTTTGGAAAGAATAAGAGATGAGAAGAAGTTCAAAGATTTAAACGAACTAAAATTACAATTAAAGATGGATACTAATTATATATATAAAAAGTATATTTGCAAAAGTAGCTAAGTTATGATAAAATAATCAAAGTAACCATTACTCGGCATATGAATACTCCAATCAATGCTTAGTAAATGGCGATTATATCAAATTATTTGGAGGTACATCAAATGAATAAAACAGAAATAATAAAAGAATTCGGAAGAAAAGAAGGAGATACTGGTTCTCCAGAAGTTCAAATAGCTTTATTAACAGCTAGAATAAACGAATTAAATGAGCACTTAAAAGTTCACAAAAAAGACCACCATTCAAGAAGAGGATTATTAAAAATGGTTGGTAGAAGAAGAAACTTATTAGGTTACTTAAAAGAAAAAGACTTAGAAGGTTACAGAGCATTAATAGCTAAATTAGGATTAAGAAAATAATCTTATTACTTTATTTAAAAAGCAGGTATACTTATGGTATCTGCTTTTTTTGTATTGATAGAAAAAACGAAGAATTAATTTCTATAAGGAGGCAGTAGCCATGAAGATTAAAATACTGTGTGACAGCATGTGCGACATTCCTGAAGAAATAAAACAAAAAGATTTTTTAGATATGATTCCGCTTACTATCAGCATAAATGGGAAAGAATATAAAGATGGAATAGATTTTACTAAACAAGAATTTTATAATGTTTTAGATAGTAGTAAAATTTTACCTAAAACATCTCAGGTTACATACATTCAATTCAAAGAGGCTTTTGAAAAATATGTAAATGAAGGGTATGAGGTGATTTGTTTAACAGGATCATCAAAGACTTCAGGTACATATCAAAGTGCAATGATGGCCAAAAATGATGTTTCTGGAAATATATATGTTTTTGATACATTATTTTTATCTTTAGGAAGTGGACAATATGTAATAAAAGCCTGTGAATTAGTGGAAAATAGTGATTTACCTGCTAATGAAATATTTAATAAATTAGAAGACATTAGAGAAAGCGTAAATTTATTTTTCGTACCCTTTACACTAGATTATTTGAAAGAAAGCGGAAGATTACCAAGTGTGGTATCTTTTGTAGGAAATATGTTAAATATAAAACCTATATGCACCATGGAAGAGGGAAAAAATAAAATAGTAACAAAAGTTAGAGGAGCCAAACAGGTGGCTTCCAAATTAGTAGATATGATTTTAGAAGTTAATGACCATAATTTAGAATCTAAAGTTCTTACAATAGGATATGGCTCTAATGAATCAGATTTTGAAAAACTTAAAGAAGAAGTTGCTAAAAGAATAAAAGCAAAGGAAGTCTTTATTACTAGAGGTGGATCTTGTATATGTGCACATACAGGGCCTGAAATTTTAGCGATAAGTTCTTCCAATTAATAAATAAGAGGATATACTACAACACCAATTCTTTACATTGTATAATTATATTGTTAATTAGTAGTAATTTTGTTAATATAGTACATAGAAGAAATAGTGGTTTTAGTATAAGAGGAGGTACAAGCATTAATGTTTGAACATAAAATTTTTACAATGGATTTAGCAGGAAGAGAACTTTCTGTTGAAATAGGCAAAATATCACAACTTGCTAGTGGTAGTGCGATACTTAGATACGGTGAGACAATGGTTATGGTAAACTGCTCAAAATCAGCTCAACCAAGAGATGGCGTAGACTTTTTCCCACTAAGTGTTGATTATGAAGAAAAATTATACTCGGTTGGTAAGATACCAGGTGGTTTCTTAAAAAGAGAAGGAAAGCCATCAGAAAAAGCTATACTTACATCAAGACTTATAGATAGACCTATAAGACCTTTATTCCCAAAAACTTTTAGAAATGATGTACAAGTTGTTGCTACAGTTTTATCAGTGGACCAAGATTGTACTCCTGATATAGTTTCTATGATAGGTTCATCAGTGGCTTTATCAATATCAGAAATACCCTTTAATGGGCCAACAGGTTCTGTATGTATAGGTTTAGTTGATGGAGCTCTAGTTGTGAATCCTACAGCAGAAGAGAGAGAAAAAAGTGCACTACACTTAGTAGTATCAGGAACTAAAGAAGCGGTAATGATGGTTGAAGCTGGAGCTGATGAAGTACCAGAATCATTAATGCTTGAAGCAATATTAAAAGCACATGAAGAAATCAAAAAAATAGTTGAATTTATAGAACAAATTCAATCTGAAGTTGGAAAAGAAAAATTAGAGTTTATTGAAAATAAACCAAATGCAGAAATAGAGGCTAAAGTTAGAGAAATAGCTACTGAAGGAATGAAAGAAGCTGTTAGTGTTGTTGAAAAACTTGAAAGACAAGAAGCTATGGATGCTGTAAAAGAACAAACTATAAATAGTTTTGATGAAGAAACTTTAGAAGAGTTTGGAAATGATATAATAGCTACACTAGATTCTATAATAAAAGAAGAAGTTAGAAAAGCTATCGTTCATGAAGGTAGAAGACCAGATGCTAGAAAAACTGATGAAATAAGACCAATATGGTGTGATCATGGATTTATACCAAGAGCTCATGGTTCAGGATTATTTACAAGAGGACAAACTCAAGTAATGACTATCACAACTCTTGGAGCATTAGGTGATGTTCAAATACTTGACGGACTTGATGAAGAAGAGAACAAGAGATATATGCATCACTACAACTTCCCTGCATACTCTGTTGGAGAAGCTAGACCATCAAGAGGTCCAGGAAGAAGAGAAATAGGTCATGGAGCTTTAGCTGAAAGAGCTTTACTTCCAGTAATACCTTCAAAAGAAGAATTCCCTTATGCTATAAGACTTGTGTCTGAAGTATTAAGTTCAAATGGTTCTACATCTCAAGGTTCTGTTTGTGGTTCTACATTATCTTTATTAGATGCGGGTGTACCTTTAAAAGATATGGTTGCAGGTATTGCAATGGGACTTATAGAACATGATGGAAAAATGGCTATACTATCAGATATACAAGGTATGGAAGACCATTTAGGTGATATGGACTTCAAAGTTGCAGGTACTGAAAAAGGTATAACTGCTATACAAATGGATATAAAAATAGCTGGTATAGATGAAGAAGTATTAACAAGAGCATTAGCTCAAGCTAGAGTTGGTAGACTTCATATATTAAATGAAATGAGAAAATGCATAGATAAGCCAAATGAAGAATTATCTAAATATGCACCAAAAATAGTTACTATGAGAATTAAGCCAGATAAGATAAGAGATGTTATCGGTGCTGGTGGTAAAGTAATAACTAAGATAATAGACGAAACTGGTGTTAAAATAGATATAGAACAAGATGGTGAAGTATTCATCGCTGGTATAGATATAGATATGATTAGACTTGCTCAGCAAAAAATATCTGACATAGTTGCAGAAGTTGAGTTAAACGAAATCTACAAAGGTAAAGTAACAAGAGTAGTTAACTTCGGAGCTTTCGTTGAATTACTTCCAGGAAAAGAAGGATTACTTCGTATAGGCAATATAGCTCATGAAAGAATAGAAAAAGTTGAAGACGTATTAAACGTTGGAGATGAAGTAGAAGTTAAGGTTACTGAAATAGATGACAAAGGTAGAGTAAATGTATCTAGAAAAGTATTACTACCTAGACCAGAGAGAAAAAATAAATAATAATTCATTTATAAAATAAGGGAACGAGACATAGTCTCGTTTTTTTATTATAAAAAATTTGGATTATAGGTGGATTAAAGATACTAAATTTTAAATCAAGTATTTCGCTGAAGTATTAGCAAAGGCATATGGTTAGGCAGATGAACGAAGTGAATTTTTAGATAACAAGTCCTATTCCTAAGAATAAATTATAAGTTGTAATAATAAACTTAAAATAAGAAATAATTTGTACATATTAGGAGGAAACCAATATGATAATGATGGTGCTAAACAAAGGTAAACTAAAAAAATTAATAATTTTTATTCTAATCATTTTGCTTATATTATGTGGAATTGCTTTTACACTTAAGAAAAACCAAACAACTCCAAGTATTAATATTCTAGATTTGGCAAAAGCGCCCTATACCCAGGGTACTAAAAAAAATAGTGGCTATGTTGCATTAACTTGCAACGTAGACCTGGGGTGGGAGGATGAGTATGTAATATCTATTTTGGAAACTTTAAAAAGGGAGAAGGTACATATAACATTTAATGTAACAGGAAAGTGGGCTGAAAATAAAAAGAACTTGCTTTTACGAATTAAAAATGAAGGCCATGAGATAGGGAATCATGGGCATAAACACTCAGATTATGCTAACCTTTCATATGATGAAAATTACAATCAAATAAGCACTTCTAAGAAAATAATTGATAATGCTATTGGTGAGGAAACTAAATTTTTTCAAGCTCCAGCAGGTTCTTTTGGATCAAATACAGTTAAAGCAGCACAACGTTTAAATTACATATGTTTCAAATGGGATGTGGATACTATTGATTGGCAAGATAGAGATAATCCTGAAAAAATTATTGAAAGAGTAAAAAATAAAAACATAGTAGATGGAAGTATCGTATTAATGCATCCAACAGATGCCACAGCAAAATGTATAGATGATATTATTCAAATTATAAGACAAAAAAATTTAAAACCAGGAAGGCTTAGTGATGTGTTTGTTGTTGATTAAATTAAGTTCCTAAACTATAATTAATACTATAAATTTTTTTAACTTGTAAAAATTAAAGTATATAATGACGTAGTAAAGAATTTGGAGGACGATATGTATAAATGTCAAACCCTAAAAAATGGTCTTACCATTGTGGGAGAGGAAATACCTTACTTAAAATCCGTATCTCTTGGGATTTGGATAAATACAGGATCTAGGATAGAAACACCTAAGGAAAGTGGTGTGTCTCACTTTATTGAGCACATGTTGTTTAAAGGAACTGAAAATAGAAGTGCAAAAGATATAGCAAGAGACATAGATAATATTGGTGGACAAATAAATGCTTTTACAAATAAAGAATGTACGTGCTATTATGTTCATCTTTTAGATGAGCATATAAACATAGGTATAGATGTTTTAAGTGATATGATATTAAATTCAACCTTTAATAATAATGATATAGACAGAGAAAGAGCCGTAATATTAGAAGAACTTAAAATGTATGAAGATTCTTTAGATGATTTGTCTTATGATTTATTAGTAGAAAATATATATGCTGATGATGGATTAGGTATGAATATACTTGGAAATAGGAAGACCATTAAAAGTTTAAAAAGAAAAGATATTTTAAATCATTATAGTAAGTATTATGTTCCTAATAATGCAGTCATATCAATTTGTGGCAATTTTAATTTTGAGGAAGTAGTGAATCTTATTGAAGAAAAATTTGGTGAATGGGAAGAAAAGGAAGTAAATATAGAAGTAAAAGAACCTAAGTTTCACTCCTGTTTTATAACTAAAAATAAAGATAGTGAGCAAGTTAATATAGCAATTAGCTTAAAAGCTATACCAGAAGAGAATGAAAAGGAAACTTATGCGTTAGCAGTTGTAAACAATATATTTGGTGGAAGTACTAGCTCTAGGCTCTTCCAAAATATAAGAGAAGATAAAGGATTTGTCTACTCCATATACTCCTCTCAGACTTTATATAAAAAATGTGGAGAATTGGGTGTATTTGCTAGTACCAGTGAAGAATACTTAAAAGAAGTCTATGACCTAATAATAGAAGAAATAAAGAATATAAAAGAAAACTATATTACTGAAGAAGAACTTAAAGAAAGTAAGGAACAGTTAAAAGGTAATTATATATTAAGCTTGGAAAGTATTAGTTCAAAAATGCTATCTCATGGGGAGTCTATGCTGCTTAATAATAAGATTAAAAACGAAGATGAAATTATTGAACATATAAATAGCGTAAATATGGAACAAGTTGAAGCAATTATTAATAAAGTATTTAATATAGAGAATTTAGGAGTGTGTATAGTAGGAAAAAACGTAGAAGGTGTTCAGATATAATTGTAAAAAGCACTGTTTGAGTAAGGTGACCTAAATCAGTGGGGAAAGCATATTGTTGGAAATATGAACTGAAAACCTACACAGTGACTTAGGAAAATTAAAATTTTTATTTATCGGGGTGAAAATATGAATTTATCTGAATTAGCTGGAAAAGAAATAGTAAACTTAGTTAGTGGAGAAAGACTTGGAGTAATTGGTGAGTGCGATATTATAATAGATGAAACTACAGGGAAAATATTGGCGCTTTCCATACCAAGAGAAAGAGGATTTTTTGGTATAAAAAAGGATAGAGGAGATTTAGAAATTCCGTGGAGGAATGTAAAGAAAATTGGCAATGATATGATAATCATTGAATATGATGGAATATTTTAGGAGGCATTTATGGGGATTCTAGTACAAAAATTTGGTGGTACATCAGTAGCATCAGTTGAAAAAATGAATGAAGTATGCAATATAATAGAACAATATAAGAAAAAGGGCAATGACTTAGTAATAGTAGTTTCAGCCATGGGAAGAAAGGGAGAACCCTATGCGACTGATACACTAATAAATTTATGTACTAATGTTAACAAAAAATCTAAAAAACGAGAACTTGACTTAATAATGTCTTGCGGAGAAATAATATCAGGAACAATACTATCATCTATGTTAGAAGCTAGGGGAATACCATCAGTGTTTCTAACAGGAATGCAAGCTGGAATAATAACAACTAAGGTTTATTCAAATTCAAAAATAAAAGAAATAAATCCAACAAGAATTCACAGAGAGTTGGATGAAGGTAAAGTGGTTATTATAGCAGGATTCCAAGGAGGTACAGAAGACGGAGAGGTTACTACCTTAGGAAGAGGAGGCAGCGATACATCTGCAGTTGCTATAGGAAAAGCATTAGGAAGTGAAACTGTACAAATTTATACAGATGTAGATGGCATAATGACTGCTGATCCAAGAATAGAGCCATCAGCAAAAATACTTGATTATTGTGATTACGAAGAAGTGTTCCAAATGGCAGAAAAAGGTGCAAAAGTTATTCACCCAAGAGCAGTAGAACTTGCTAAAAATGGAGATATTGTTTTAGAAATAAAAAATACTTTAAACCCTACATGTAAAGGAACTAGAATTGGTTTAACTCGTGGTGTAACAAGTAATTATGAAGATTTCCAATCTAGATTTATGACATCAGTAGCTCATAAAGATAATATAGCTCAGATTAAAGTGAAATCATCTGAAGAGCTTTTCTCAAAAATATTGAATGAAATGGAAGAAAAACATATAAATTTAGATATGATAAACTTCTTTACAGAAGAAAAGGCCTTTGCATTAGAACAAAATTATATTTTTGCTGTAGAGGAAATTTTACAAAAATATGACGTAAAATATGATATTAGAAAACATTGTGCAAAGGTAACTTTAATCGGTTCAAAGGTTACTGAAACTCCTGGTGTTATAGCAAAAGTAGTTAGAGCTTTATCAAAGGCAGGTATTACTCTTTTACAATCATCAGATTCATATACATGTCTTACTTGTTTAGTAAAAGAGGAAGATATGATAGAAACTGTTCATGCTATTCATAATGAATTTGCAGATTAATAGTATATAAAAAAGCAAGATACGTTTTATCTTGCTTTTTTTGTGTCAAAACCTAGACTAAGAAACTTAAGAATTATTTCATAATCATTGGGAAAGATAAAATTAAATATATTATATGAGGTGAAATAAATGATAAAAAAAGAAAATAATATGAATGAATACATAAATGATAATAATTATAATAACTATGATTTGAATCAGATGGGACTTGAAGATAAAGAAGAAGATGAGGATAAAAATAAACCTGAAAATAATGAAAGTAATAATGTTGATAATAGTAACAATGAAGGTGAAGATGAAGACAGTGACAAAGTTCAAAATATAAAGCAAATGGGCGTTCCTAATATGCCTTCTAATGCACAAAAAGAAATTCAATGTATAACTATAATAGGAGAAATTGAGGGACATTTTGTAGGCAATCCACAAAAAAAATCTACAAAATACGAACATATAATACCTTTATTATATTCAGTAGAAGAAAGTAATGATATTAAAGGTATTTTGGTTATTTTAAATACAGTAGGTGGAGATGTAGAAGCTGGTCTTGCTATGGCGGAATTAATTAACAGCATATCTAAGAAAGTCGTGACCCTTGTACTTGGAGGAAGCCATTCTATAGGAGTTCCTCTTGCAACAGCAGGCGATTATTCTTATATTGCACCAACTGCAACGATGATAGTACACCCAATAAGAACAAATGGATTAGTGATAGGTGTTAATGAAACTTTTGAATATTTCAAGAAAATGCAAGAAAGAATAGTAGAATTTATAACAAGAACTTCCAATATAGAAAGAGAAGAGTTAAATAAGCTTATGCACGCAAAAGATGAGCTTGTAAGTGATGTAGGTAGTGTTTTGATAGGCAAAGAAGCTGTAGAATGTGGCCTTATAGATGAAGTTGGAGGATTAAAGGAAGCGTTAGTTAAATTAAGAGAACTAATAAGAGAAGACAACAAAAATGAAGGAAATAAATAAGATTTGTTTAAAATAAGTAATATGTGATATAATGATTTAATAATTAAAAGTGTTAATGTATACCATTAACACTTTTAAGTTTTTAAGAATTTATAATTGATTTAGTTTGTGGATAAATTATAAATTTTAATTGATAAGGTATAAGAAATAAGAGGTGAGATTGGTGGCTAAGAAAAAAAGTAAAGGCGCTAAGAATAAAAAGCATAACAAAGATAGAATAATAGTATCTGGAGAATATTATAATCTAGTGACTGTATTTATAGGAATATTTTTATTATATAGCTTAAACTCAAATTCCATGGGCCTTTTAGGACAATTCATACAAGACACTTTTAAAGGTTTGTTTGGAGCTCTTTCAGTAATTATTCCATTGCTTATAATAATTATAGGTATTCTTGGATTTTTTGAAAGAAATGAATATGTGTATAGAATGAAAAAAAGCAAAACAGTCTATATTTTTATAGTCTTTTTATTTATTTTTTATGGATTATTTAATGCAAGAAAAATTCCAGTAGATAATCCTCTAAAGGCTAATATGTATAGAGATGTTATGCAGATGGGAATTGATGGAAGTGGTTGCGGTCTAATCACATCAACAATAGCATACTTTATTAAAGCAGTATTTGGATTAACAGGTGGATGGTTAATTAGTATATTTGTTTTATTTATTACAGTAATGTACACATTTAATATATCTCTTAAAGACCTAATGGAAGGCATTTCTAATAAGTCTAGTAAAATAAAAAATGGAAATGGAAATGTAAAAGATAAGGTATCTAACTTAAAAGAATCTGCAATTAATTTAGTAACTGAAGAGGTTGATGAAACTACTCAAATTGGTAAAAATAAAAAAGGCTTCTTAAAAAATATTTTTAATAAAAATGATAAAAATGAGGAATTAGAAAATACTTTGGTTGAGCCTAGTTATGATGATGAAGACAAAACGATAAAAATAGTAGGATTTAACAAAAGTGATGACGATTATCTAGAAATTTTAGAAGGTACAAGTAGTATGCCAGAGTTAGATGTGCTTAAGGACCTTCAAAATACAAATCCTAATGTTAAAATGAGCGATACAATGAGTAATACCAAAACTAAGGCTAATACTAATATTGAAAAAACCGCTCCAATAAATTTAGGAGATACAAATGATTTGCACATTAATAGTCAATCAAATTATGAAAACTATACAAAGCCAAGTTTAGATTTAATAACTAAAATTGGACACAAAGGTAATGAAAATGATAAAAGAAAGGCATTAGAAAATGCATCTTTGTTAATCAAAACATTATCTAATTTTGGTGTTGACACAAAAATGGGTCAAGTAACTCTAGGACCTACTATAACAAGATACGAAGTACAACCTAATCCAGGCGTTAAAGTAAGTAGAATTGTAAACTTATCAGATGATATAGCTCTTTCTTTAGCTGCAAAAAGTATAAGAATAGAAGCCCCAATTCCAGGGAAGAGTGCCATAGGAATAGAAGTTCCAAATGACGAACCGCAGGTTGTAGGACTTAGAGATGTTATTGGAAGTAAGGAATTTAAAGAAGATTCATCTTCTCTTGCTATAGGACTTGGAAAAGATATAAGTGGTAATCCGGTTATTGCAGATATTGGTAAAATGCCACATTTACTTGTAGCAGGAGCTACAGGTTCAGGTAAGTCAGTTTGTATAAATACAATAATAAATTCTGTATTATACAAAGCAACACCTGACGAAGTAAAGTTATTACTTATAGATCCAAAAGTAGTTGAGCTTGCTCATTATAATGGTATACCTCATTTACTATCACCAGTTGTTACTGACCCTAAAAAGGCAGCAAATGCATTAAACTGGGCAGTAGTAGAAATGAATAAAAGATACAAATTGTTTGCTGATTTAGGAGTAAAAGATATAACTAGTTATAATGAAAAAAGTGAAACAAAACTTCCAAAAGTAGTAATAATAATAGATGAATTAGCAGACTTGATGATGGCATGTGCGAATGAAGTTGAAGACTATATATGTAGACTAGCACAAATGGCTAGGGCGGCTGGAATGCATTTGATTATAGCAACACAAAGACCTTCTGTTGATGTAATAACAGGAGTTATAAAAGCAAATGTTCCATCTAGAATTGCCTTTGCAGTTTCATCGCAAACAGATTCGAGAACTATATTAGATATGGGTGGAGCAGAAAAACTACTTGGAAAAGGTGATATGTTATTCTATCCTCTAGGAGCTGCAAAACCAGTAAGGTTGCAAGGCGCTTATATATCAGAAGATGACTCTGAAAAAGTAATAAACTTTGTAAAAGGTCAAGTAAAAGAAGAAGTTAAATATGAAGAAGAAATAATACAAACTATTTCAAAAACTGCCAACATCAAAAATAACGATGTAGATGAATTTTTAGAAGACGCTATTGCCTTTGTTGTACAAAGCGGGCAAGGATCATCTTCTATGTTACAAAGAAAGTATAAAATCGGATTTAACAGAGCAGCTAGACTGATTGACTCAATGGAAGAAAGAGGAATAGTTGGTCCTAGTGAAGGAAGTAAACCTAGAAAAGTACTAATAACAATGGAAGAATTAGCAAAATTAGAAGGTGAATAAAATTTGAAAACAATTAAAATAGAAGATGCTTTAAAATTAGAAAAAACAATTTTTATAGATGTTAGAACAGAAAAAGAATACTTAGATGATCATATATTAAATGCTTATAATATGCCATTATTTGATAATGATGAGTATTGTGAGGTGGGTACAATATACAAACAAGAGGGGAAACATGAAGCTATAGACAAAGGATTTGAATTTGTTTCTCCTAAGTTAAAAGATATGTACAAACTAGCAAAAGAATTGTCAAGTGAATATGAACATATAGTGATATATTGTTCAAGAGGTGGAATGAGAAGTGGCTCTGTAGCCAATTTACTTAGTTCTATTGGTATAGATTTATATAAATTAGAAGGAGGCTATAAATCTTATAGAAATTATGTGCAAAATTATTTAAGTAGCATAATGAATAAAAAGCAGTTTATAGTTCTTCATGGATTAACTGGAGTTGGGAAAACAGAATTATTAGTAGAATTAGAAAGAAATAATATAGATATAGTGGATTTGGAATATATGGCTAGAAATACTGGTTCTGTATTTGGATTTATAACTTATGATGAAAAGCCACCAACTCAAAAGACTTTCGAAACTAGGATATTTGAATCTTTATTTTTCTCAAAGAGTGATTATTTATTCGTAGAAAGTGAAAGTAAAAGAGTAGGTCATGTACTTATTCCAAATGATATATATGAAGGAATAATAAGAGATGGATATCACATACTTATAGAATGTGACACAAAAGACAGAGTAAAAAGACTTTGCAAAGATTATATATATGATAGAAATGAAGATAATATACAAGCCTTAAGACAATGTATAAATACATTTAGAAAAAGACTTGGAAATAAAACTGTAGATGAATACTTAGAATTATTAGACCATGAAAAATATGAAGAATTAGTAGAACAATTTTTAGTGTACTACTATGACCCTCTTTATATGCATTCAGTAAATCAATACAAGTATAACGACGTAATTAAATTCGAAGACATAAATGATACAATAGAAAAATTAATAAGTTTTCATAAGACAGCAAAGGAAGGAGTTAAACAATGTTAAAAATAGCACTAGAATCGTTAGGTTGTTCGAAAAACCTAGTAGATGCAGAAATAATGATGGGTATATTAAATAAAAAGGGTTACAAACTTACAGGGGATTTTGATGAGGCAGATGTGATTTTAGTAAACACATGTGGATTTATAGAATCAGCAAAACAAGAATCTATAGAAACTATAATAGAATTTGCAAATCTTAAAGAAACTGGAAATTTAAAATTACTTATTGTTACAGGATGTTTAGCTCAAAGATATTCAGACGAATTAAAGGAAGAAATTCCTGAAATAGATGCAATAGTAGGCACAGGAAGTTATCAAAATATTGACGAAATTTTAGCAAATTTACAAAAAGAAAAACAAGTAATTAGTTTAAATGATATAGAAGTTGTGTACAATGAAAACTTACCAAGGTATGTCTCAACACCAGAATATATGGCTTATATAAAAATAAGCGAAGGATGTGACAAACATTGTACTTACTGTATAATACCTAAATTAAGAGGTAAGCAAAAAAGTAGAAAAATAGAAGATATAGTAGCGGAAGCTAAAAGCTTAGCAAAGAGTGGAGTGAAAGAACTTGTAGTTATAGCACAAGACTCTACAATGTATGGATCAGATATATACGCAAAGACAAAACTTCCTCAGTTATTAGAAGAGTTAGCTAAAATAGAAGGTTTAAAGTGGATAAGAATAATGTATTCATACCCAGAATCAATAACAGCGGAATTAGTAGATGTTATAAAAAGAAATGATAACATTTGTTCTTACTTTGATATGCCAATACAACATGCAAGCAATAAAATATTAAAATTAATGAATAGACAAACTACTAAAGAAGAATTATTAGATAAGATAAATATGATTAGAACTGCAATACCTGATGCGACGCTTAGAACAACACTAATAACAGGATTCCCTGGAGAAGATGAAAAAGATTTTGAAGAACTTGTGGAATTTGTTAAAAAAGTAAAGTTTGACAAGTTAGGTGTATTCCCTTATTCAAGGGAAGAAGGAACAGCAGCAGACAAGCTTCCTGATCATTTAGAACAAGAGGTAAAAGAAGAAAGAAGAGATGTTATAATGATGATTCAACAAAACATCTCAGAAGAAATAAATCAAAGCAAAATAGGCAAAACATATGAAGTTTTAATAGAAGAACAAATTGAAAACAATGTATACATTGGAAGAACTCAGTTAAATGCAGAGGAAATTGATAGTATAGTATATGTAAAATCGCACACTAGCCTAGAGCCAGGAGATTTTGTAAATGTTAAAATAAATACTGCCCTAGAGTATGATTTAATGGGAGAGATACAAGATGAATTTACCAAATAAATTAACATTACTTAGAGTTTTGTTAATACCTGTATTTGTAATTATAATGATGTTAGACGTTACAAATCATTATTTAATGGCCTGTTTAATATTTATTATTGCATCAATAACAGATGCTCTAGATGGTCATATTGCAAGGAAAAATAATTTAGTTACTGACTTTGGAAAATTTATGGATCCTTTAGCAGACAAACTATTAGTAATATCAGCTCTTATATGCATGATAGAATCAAATTTAGTTGCAGGTTGGATGGTTATTATTATAGTTGCAAGAGAGCTTACAGTGAGTATCCTAAGAGCTATAGCTGCAGCTGATGGAAAAGTTATAGCAGCCAGTGGTGGAGGAAAAATAAAAACCATAAGTCAAATGTTAGCAATAATAATATTACTTCTTGGAGCGAATATAGATAATAGTATGTTATTACAAGTGGGAACCATATTTATGTTGATTGCAACAATGTTAACTTTATATTCTGGTGCTGACTATTTATACAAAAATAAAGAATTATTTATGAATAGTAAATAAAGTAAAAATCCTTTCTGAATTGAATTCGGGAAGGATTTTTTTGAAAAAATAAAAAATATTCGTATAAAAGTTTACATATAAGTTTATAAATATAAATGTATGTCTTTAAACTTATAATATATGTTAAAGATAAAGCAGGAATTCAATTGACGAAGAAAGTTTTATAAGATATAATAAAAGTAGTACATAGAACAAATGTTTGTGGAGAGGAAGGATGAAATAATATGAGTATAGAAAAAGAAAAATTACAAGCGCTTAATCAGGCTTTAGGTAAAATAGAAAAAGACTTTGGTAAAGGATCTGTTATGAGACTTGGAGAAGCTACTTCATTGAACATAGACGTAATATCTACAGGATCTATAGGTTTAGATATTGCAGTAGGTATTGGTGGACTTCCTAAGGGAAGAATTGTTGAGATATATGGACCAGAGTCTTCAGGTAAAACTACAGTTGCCCTACATACAGTAGCTGAAGCACAAAAAAATGGAGGTATAGCTGCATTTATAGATGCAGAACATGCCCTAGACCCAGTATACGCTAAAGCCTTAGGTGTGGATATAGATAATTTAATAATTTCACAACCAGATACAGGGGAACAAGCTCTTGAAATAACAGAAGCTTTAATAAGATCAGGAGCTGTAGATATAATAGTAGTTGACTCAGTAGCAGCCCTAGTTCCAAAAGCAGAAATAGAAGGGGAAATGGGAGATTCTCATGTTGGTCTTCAAGCGAGACTTATGTCTCAGGCTTTAAGAAAGTTAACTGGTTCAATAAAAAAATCAAACTGTGTGGCTGTATTTATAAACCAATTAAGAGAAAAGGTAGGTATAATGTTTGGTAATCCTGAAACTACAACAGGTGGACGTGCTCTTAAATTCTATTCATCAGTAAGACTTGATGTAAGAAGAATAGATAGTATAAAACAAGGAGATAAAGTACTTGGAAATAGAACAAGAGTAAAAGTAGTTAAAAACAAAGTTGCGCCTCCATTTAAACAAGCTGAATTTGATATAATGTATGGAGAAGGTATATCTAAAATAGGTGACTTATTAGATATAGCAGCAGATGTTGACATAGTTAAAAAATCAGGTTCATGGTATGCTTACAATGATATAAAACTTGGACAAGGTAGAGAAAATGTTAAAAAATTCTTAGCTGATAATATGGACTTAACTAATGAAATAAATACTAAAGTTAGAGAACATTATAACCTTGATAAAGCAGTTGAGAAAGAAGATAGTGAAAGTGAATAATAAATATGAATACACCCCTCCTATAAACTTGACATGAATTAGAAAAAATTATAAAATTAAATGAGGATAAAATATTTTAAATTATGATGATTTTATTTAAAGTATTCCAAGATTATAGATAAAGAAACTTTATTAAATTTAAAACTTGGGCCTTATAGTGAAAAAGGGCATAATTTAAATGATGCTAAAGAATAATATTGATATTTTGGGATTATTACAAAAGGAGGTGGATGTCATAGCAATAATAGCAAGCATACTTGGTTTAGCTATTGGTATTATAGTTGGATATTTTGTTAGAAAAAATATATCTGAAACTAAAATTGGTGAAGCTAAAGACTTAGCCAAAGATATAATAGATAAAGCAAATAAAGACTCAGAAACAATAAAAAAAGAAAAATTATTAGAAGCAAAAGAAGAGATTCACAAATGGAGAACTGATGCAGAAAAAGAACAAAGAGAAAGACGTAATGAAGTTCAAAAGTATGAAAGAAGAGTTTTTCAAAAAGAAGAATCTATTGAAAAAAAGCAACAAAATCTAGAAGTTAAAGAAGCTAGTTTAAATGAAAAGTTAAAAGCGGTACAAAGAAAAGAAGAAGAAGTAGAGGTAATAAAAGTTAAGCAACTTGAAAAGCTTGAAGATATATCTGGAGTTACTTGTGAAAAAGCTAAAGATATAATTCTTGCAAATGCTGAGAGAGAAGTAAGACATGAGATGTCTATAATGATTAAGGACATTGAAACGCAAGCTAAGGAAGAAGCTGAAAAGAAATCTAGGGAAATAATAGGATATGCTATACAAAAATGTGCAGCAGATCATGTTGCTGAAACAACAGTTACTGTTGTTAATTTACCAAATGATGAAATGAAGGGGAGAATAATAGGTAGA
This sequence comes from Terrisporobacter petrolearius, assembly GCF_020748185.1. Lineage (GTDB taxonomy): Bacteria > Bacillota > Clostridia > Peptostreptococcales > Peptostreptococcaceae > Terrisporobacter > Terrisporobacter petrolearius. The sequence continues at coordinate 62,063 of NZ_JAHZMO010000017.1, forward strand.
GAGGGAAGAAATATAAGGACTCTAGAAACTTTAACAGGTATAGACCTTATAATTGATGACACTCCAGAAGCTGTAATTTTATCAGGTTTCGATCCTATTAGAAGAGAAGTAGCAAGAATAGCATTAGAAAAGCTAATATCAGACGGAAGAATACATCCAGCTAGAATAGAAGAAATGGTAGAAAAGGCAAGAAAAGAAGTTGACAATATCATCAAAGAGTTTGGAGAACAAGCTACTTTTGAAACTGGTGTACATGGATTACATCCTGAACTAGTTAAATTACTTGGTAGATTGAATTATAGAACAAGTTATGGACAAAATGTATTAAAACATTCAATAGAAGTTGCTCATATAGCAGGAATTATGGCAGCAGAAATTGGAGCAGATATAAAACTAGCTAAGAGAGCTGGTTTACTTCATGATATAGGTAAAGCAGTAGACCATGAAATGGAAGGAACTCACGTTGAAATAGGTATGGATTTACTTAGAAGATATAAAGAATCTAAAGAAATTATACATGCAATGAGTACTCACCATGGAGATTATGAGCCACAAATAGTTGAGGCTGTGCTAGTTACAGCAGCAGATGCCATATCTGCAGCAAGACCAGGTGCAAGAAGAGAAACTTTAGAAGCATATATTAAGAGATTAGAAAAACTTGAAGAAATAGCTAACTCTTATGAAGGTGTAGAAAAATCTTATGCAATTCAAGCTGGTAGAGAAATTAGAATAATGGTTAAACCTGATAGTGTAAATGATGAAGGACTTCATTTATTAGCTAGAAAGATGACTAAAGAAATTGAGGACGAGCTTGAATATCCAGGTCAAATAAAAGTAAGTATAATAAGAGAAACAAGAGCAATAGAATATGCTAAATAATAAAAAGGAGAGTATTAACTCTCCTTTTTTTATATTTAAGGAAAAAACATTAAACCTTTCTTCACAAGCTATAATGAAAATGATTGATTCGTGATGGCTTCGCCAATAATTAATATAAAGCGAATTAAAACCCTGATTATAATGTAGTAATTTAATTCTTTCT
>NZ_JAHZMO010000180.1 GCF_020748185.1 Terrisporobacter petrolearius
GGATAAATGTTTGCGTCATGAAAATCACTTTAGTCGTACGGAAAGCGCGCAATAATACGGGTTTTATCTCAAAGGCGCTATGACCGCCGCCATGCCGATGAACTGTTGACTATGCTTTTAGCGGATAAACCACGATAAGAGCATAAAAATGAAGGCGTTCGATCTCCACCGTATGGCATTTGATAAAGTGCCTTTTGATTTCCTTGGCGAAGTTGCACTACGTAGTCTTTATACCTTTGTACTGGTTTTTTTGTTCCTCAAAATGACCGGAAGACGCGGTGTGCGACAGATGTCGCTGTTTGAAGTGTTAATCATTCTCACGCTGGGTTCAGCGGCGGGAGATGTGGCGTTTTATGATGATGTGCCGATGGTGCCGGTACTTATCGTCTTTATCACTCTGGCGTTGTTATACCGCCTGGTAATGTGGTTGATGGCGCACAGTGAAAAACTGGAA
>NZ_JAHZMO010000181.1 GCF_020748185.1 Terrisporobacter petrolearius
AGACATCGTTATTAAGTAGCAGCACCATAAGATAAGGAGTGGTATCGTTAGCCACAGCCTCCCTGCTCCAGAGATAATATAAAGGGGGGGGGCTCAACAGATTTATCTTTACGTCGCTTACACTGCAAATATTCAGAAATGAGTCTATGCAGTTCACCAGTAAAATCAGCCATCAGAGAGGGAATGGCCTTATTAATACCCTGCCCTGGTATTAATTTAAATTGTAATAATTTAATTTCAGGATGTGTGGCTGCAGCCCGATACAGAGTTGCAAGGACACACTTTTGCCAGAGGGCGTTACAGGAAAGCTTAACGTTTGATTCTGTATACATAATAAATCACCTTACAGTTACAACAGGTCAAAAACCGCTGTAGCCAGAGTTACGCTGGCCTGATGCTTTAGTACCGGGCTTCTTCAGATAATCCAGACGCTCCAATAAGCGCTGATACTG
>NZ_JAHZMO010000182.1 GCF_020748185.1 Terrisporobacter petrolearius
ATTAATCCACGTCTTATGAGTGTAAACAGAAATTTGTATTCCAATGATCTGCTTATCCGCAGTGGGCAGAATATTTATTTAAATGCCGTTCACCTTACAGCGAATGCAGACTCATTTGAGATAATTCGCTGGATACCTCATTCACTGCTGGTTTTTCGCGACAATAAGGGTCTGCATCGTTATCCCTTTGGGCAATTGTCTGACAAAGCGATACCCGTAGATGATGACGTCTCTTTTGAAGTAGGGGAAAGTCGCGTTCGCTGGCGTAAACAGCTCACGCCCGACCGTCAGTGGAGCAAGTGGATAGACCTACCAGGTATTGAACCTGAACAATTTCATCTGATTACTGGCAATATTGCGCAATATAAAGATCGGTTGTATGTAACAAAATTATCGACATTTGGTGAAGACCAGCTTGAGATAATCCCGCTGGATACGCCAGACCTGGTCAT
>NZ_JAHZMO010000183.1 GCF_020748185.1 Terrisporobacter petrolearius
ATATTTCTGTTATAAAAATCATAAAAATAATCAGATTAATTTTGACACAGTTTTAGAGGACAAAAAAAATCTAAATTTTTTATTAAGCCTTATGTTTGTAATGTACTTGTATCTATGTTTAAGTCTATCAATATATTATACTGTTGGAAATGTATTGATTTTAAAATTATATGGAATTAAGTCTGCCATAATAGTTTTGGTAGGTAACTATATTGCAGAAAAATATAGTTTTAGAATTACTCAAATTAAAAGTTATGATATTAAAAACCAACTAGAATATTTAGAAAGCATAAAAACAGAACATGAAATTAATAAATTGAATGATATTGTATATACAGATTTACTGACAGGCTTCTACAATAGACCTTTTGTAAATCAAAAACTATCAGAATGGATGTCAAATCACTACAAATTTACTTTATGTTTTACCGATTTAAACAGATTAAAAC
>NZ_JAHZMO010000184.1 GCF_020748185.1 Terrisporobacter petrolearius
CTCGGGGAAGGCGCTGGAGAATGCCACGTCGGTTACGGGAATGCTGAAAAGTGGCGCTGCATCCCTGCTTTCTCTGGTCGGCGGGATACCCGGTTTACTGATGCTTGGGGCCGGTGCCTGGTACACGGTGTACCAGCGTCAGGAACAGGCCAGGGAGTCCGCGCGCCAGTATGCATCGACGATTGATGAAATCCGGGCAAAGCTGCCAGGAATGACCCTTCCGGAACTGGCTGATAATGAGGGTAAAACCCGCGAAGCACTGGAAGAGCAGAATCGTCTGATTGCTGAGCAGGAAAGTAAAGTCCGGGGACTGAAAACACAGATTGCTGACTATCAGCGCTGGCTGCAGGAAAATCCACAGGGTGGTTCAGGTGCGGAGATTATAACCCACGGCCTTGCTGAGGCAACCGGCAGGCTGGCGGTTGAACAGTCACGACTGACACAGAT
>NZ_JAHZMO010000185.1 GCF_020748185.1 Terrisporobacter petrolearius
CCGCGTCTCCTGACGTATTACGGGCTGCCACTTACCTGGTGTCCCGCAATACAGCCTTAGTGTTCCGTTATCGGGGATCCAGACGCACTGCAACAACCGGGGAAGTATTTCTGGTTAGAGCAGTGTCAAGAGGGATTTCTCAGCCCCTCACTCACCGGCTCAGTTTCAGGGCAGGAGCATTAATACGCTCAGTTCATGTCTTATACAGGAATGGGCATAGGGGGAGCTGGCGTGTCACTGCTGATTTTACGCATCAGCGTTAATGTATTGGCACTCTGATACAGAATGCTTCACAGCGCTCTGTTACCGGAGAGATTTACTCTCTTAGGTTATTCTGGCAAATCCTTTACGTTACTCTCTGATAACTTCTTATATTTATATAATACCAATCAGACAGCCTTATCCCACCAGTGATACCTGTCCCTGCCCACAAGGCACGGGCTGCCC
>NZ_JAHZMO010000186.1 GCF_020748185.1 Terrisporobacter petrolearius
CACACGCGTAAAACGATCGCCCAGACCACCGACCATCCCACCACCAGCAATAATAGCATCCACCACATCGCAAAATGATTGCGTTAACTGTTGATTTTGCTGATCGCTCAGCGCCTGTTCGCTACTGTTTAACAATACGTCGCGAATGGCCTGCGCATTATTGATCCCCAGTCGCACGGTTAGCGGCAACGTTTCTGGTTGCGGAGCCAGCACCACCGCTTCATACCATTCCGCCAGCGTGTCCCCGATCCCCGCCAGCAGATATTGTTGCGGTGCATTGAGGATAATCTCCGGTTCCACCAGCACCATAAAATTGGCGTCGTCGAAAATCTCATAATGCAGCGCCTGTCCGGCATCGTTATACCAGACGGAGAGCGGTGTCCAGGCTGCGCAGGTGGCGGCGATCGTCGGAGCGGCAACAAATGGCAGACCGAGACGGCGGGCGAG
>NZ_JAHZMO010000187.1 GCF_020748185.1 Terrisporobacter petrolearius
GTAACCTGGAAGCGGATGTGACGCTGTTCTGCGATGTCCTGTGTGATACGGATCTGCAACGGGTGTTCACTCCGGACGACCGTGAGCAGGTGCTGGCCGTCTATGGTCCGGTACATGCCCGCTTGCTGCGTCAGGCACTGGAACTGATCGCTGATGCAGAGTCGGTCAGAAAAAAGTAGCCCGCCCGGAAATTCGCTTTCTTATGCGACTTGCGCTCCGTCTGGGGCGCACCTTATCCGAACTGCGGCACAGCCTGAGTGCGAGCGAGGCGATGATGTGGATGGAGTTCGACAGGATATCCCCGCTGGGTGATGAGCGCGGGGATATCCGTAATGCACAGATCGTGAAAGCGGTTTTCGGGGCACAGGGGATGAATGTTGCACTGAAGGACGCCATGCTCTGCTGGGGCGAGGATGAGGATAAGCCGGAGGTGGATCCGTTTGCGG
>NZ_JAHZMO010000188.1 GCF_020748185.1 Terrisporobacter petrolearius
CCTTTATAAAAATTATTTTACGAGTTGCTGTAGCAACTTTATATGAAAACGTAGTTTTTATTTTTTCTTTTGGTCTTTCTAATATTTCCATCTTATCATGTTGCTTTTGTCTACTGTTAGCCATTCCTCTCGTTGCTACTCTAGCTTTATTTCTAGCTACAAAATCCTCTAGTCTTTTTCTTTCTTCAACTTGTTTATCATAAGCTTGTTCTTCTTGACGTTTCTTTATATCATTAAGTCTTACAAATTCATCATAGTTTCCTTTATATCTATTTAGCTCTCCATTTTCCATATGATATATTACATTACATGTATTGTTTATAAATTCAATATCATGAGAAACTAAGACAAAGCTATTCTCATAGTCTTGAAGGTACTTAGTAAGCCATGTTATATGCTCTTCGTCTAAATAGTTTGTAGGCTCGTCCAATATAAGAATAGTTGG
>NZ_JAHZMO010000189.1 GCF_020748185.1 Terrisporobacter petrolearius
ATTGATATTGCCTTATGGGATATTAAAGGTAAATATTTAAACGTGCCGGTTTATCAACTACTGGGGGGAAAGACTAACGATAAATTGAGAACTTACGCCAGTCAGTTACAATTTGGTTGGGGCGAAAAAAGGCAAATATTAGTAACGCCTGAAGAGTATGCAGAGGCAGCGCGTGCCGCTATTGCAGAAGGTTATAATGCGATAAAAGTTGATCCGCTTGAAATCGATCTGCATGGCGGCGATTGTGTCTTTCAGAACAAAAATAGAAATTACTCTGGCTTATTACTGGCCGAACAATTAAAAATGGGCGAGGCAAGAATTGCCGCTATGCGTGAAGCAATGGGCGACGATGCTGATATTATTGTAGAGATTCATTCTCTTCTAGGAACAAATTCAGCGATCCAGTTTGCCAAAGCAATAGAGAAATATCGTATTTTTCTCTAT
>NZ_JAHZMO010000018.1 GCF_020748185.1 Terrisporobacter petrolearius
ACGATACATTATTAGTTCAAAATACAATAGATAAACTTTTAAATATGAACTTGCAAAAAAACTGTATAATACATACAGATCAAGGGTTTCAGTATACTAGAAAACAATACTCATATAAGTTAAAAATTAATGGAATTAAGCAATCTATGTCTAGAAGAGGTAACTGTTGGGATAACGCTCCTATTGAAAGTTTTTTTAGTCATCTAAAATGTGAACTAGTCTATCTAGTTGATACAAGAGATTCAAAAGAAATCACAAAACTTATAGAGGAATATATTTCTTTCTACAATCACGAACGTGTACAAATAAAAAATGGCATGAGTCCAGTTGAATACCGAACACATGCCGCTTAAAGTGCCTTTTTTATGAGTGTCTACTTGACAGGGTCATAACTAGTACTCACTGCTTTTTTATAAGATTTTACTATTTCACCATAATATAGATAATGATAATCTTCTTTAGGATAATTCTTTTTCAGTTCTTCAGGAAATTTATCCTTGTCAATAAGATCAACATATTTTATCTCACATTCATAGTACATATCGCAATTATCCACAACTGGTGAATCAACAATTTGGCTTGGTATAAATTTAATTTTACCTTCTTTTTCTTTATCCATATCTCTTCCTGACTTTGTTCCACAAATAGTTAATGCTTCTTTAAAATCATCACTATACGGAATACTTATAGTATAATCTTTGGCCTCTTTTATTAACTCTTGTGTATATCTTTGTGGTCTAACCATGGCTACAAAAAATGGTCTATTCCAGCTATATCCCACGTATCCCCAAGCAATTGTCATTGTGTTTACTATGTTTTTATTTTTTACTGTTAGAAAAGCTCCTCTTTTACTTAGGTTTTCCATTGCTACTCCCAAATCTTCATAAAAATTCATTGTAAATTTTCCCCCTCCTGTTAAATATATTTATATTAGAAATTATAACAGATAAAAAATACATATTCCCCATTTATATAACATTCACATAGTTATATAACATAATGATTATATTAAAATACTATTATGGAAAACGTCTCTACTCACCATAATCTATATATTTATCATTACATTAATATTTAAAATATCCAATTCGTTCTAAATTTTTTCTTGGGTCAATAAGAGTTAATTCTAAGTCATTTGCAACTCTGTAATGTTTTCTTGCTTTATTATAATCTCCACGTTTTTCATAAATTCCTAATAAATTGTGAATTCTTCCTGATGATAAATCCTCAGTCATAGCCTCTTTAATTTTATAAATAAGCAAATCATAATTATTTATTTTCAAGTAATAAATAGCTTTATCTATTGTACTATTTTCATCTTCACAAGCTTCAATCACTATACTCAACCCCTTTTTTTATAATATATTACTATTATATTTATATTTTGATTAAGTTAACATTAAGGTTTTTACTCTTATATAAAGATTCTGTAAATATTTTCATAAAAAAACAGCAATATTTAAATTGCTGTTTTATAAACTATAACTTTTTCTCTTTAAATCCTCCACCTTTATTATATATCCAAATTACTATTTTAACTAAATTTATACTATAATGGATCAGCCTTATATAAGTTTGTTATATTATACTAAGGCATGTTGCAATTTGTTACATTTTGTATTTTATTATATGGTTTATCTTATTTTTCTTTTATTGGTATCCAAACTTCAAAGACTGAATCTAATGGATCTGCATTAAGATACAACTCTATATCAGGTTGATTTGCATATTCATAAGAAGAAGACGGCAGCCACTCAGTTATTGCCCTTTTCTCAACTTCTTGTATAGCTTCTGGCATCTTTCCTTTCCCAGGAAATACAGCCCATGTACACGGTTGAATTATATATTCACACATACCTTCTTTTATTTCATTATTTGTCTCAACTCCAATATAATATTCCCACTTATCCATAATATCCATACATGCACTTACTCCAAGTACTCCTTTGCTATTTTCATCCATAAGTGATATTACTTCATTTAACTTATTGTTTTGTGACACTTCACCCCAAAATTTAGGAACTTCTTGAAAATTTTCTTCAATATTTTTACTCATTTCTTTTTTAAAACCTACTATTCTTATTTCATTTCTTGTTATTAGTTGATATTCCATATCTTTCACTCCTTTTATAGTAATTTTAAAACTAATCGGAGGATATGCCTTTAGAACGGTTCCTTCTTTACTGGCTATAGACGGAGAAACATTATGAATCTTTTGAAATGCCCTATTAAAAGATGTAGGACTTTCATATCCATATTTATAAGATACATCTACAACCTTACCTCCTTTTTGTAAATCGAATGCAGCTAGAGTCATCTTTCTTTGTCGTATGTATTCAGAAAGAGTAACTCCAGCAATATATGAAAACATCCTTTGAAAATGATAAGTACTACAGCATGCTATTTTTGCTGCATTATTATAATCTATATTTCCCTGTAAATTTTCTTCAATATATTTTATAGATTCATTTAGTTTATCCAACCCTTCCATTAGTTGATCTCCTTTAATTAATATTGTATTTTAGTAAAAATATAATAGCCTCTCATTTCGTGCACAATAATGAAAGGTTTACATGCATAATACTTTTTAATTCAATTCTATGTTTACGCATAATATCCTTTATTATTATAAAATATCCCATCCTGTTACAAACTTAAATTAATAATCACAGCAAACGTCTAAACTTTCTACAAAATATGCTTTTACATAATTAATAATGGATTTTATTAAATAATAATCAACCTAAGTATATTCAATATTTATAATTACCATCTAAAATTTTAATGAGTGTATTATTAATATAAAATAAATTGTTAGTGAGGTTATTTATGAGAAATATAATCCACTATGTTGAAATTGTTTGCTTTATCTGCAAGTCCAAGGTTCAGAGATATTGAAATTAATTACCATGTGTGGAAAATAGATGTAGGCAAAGAAAAACAATTTTCTGCCACAACATTTATAATAAACAATGAATTTGCTTATCTAGGATTTAGAGGAACGGATACTACAGTAGTTGGTTGAAAAGAGGATTTTAATATGGTATTTGTATCTCCTACTCCATCTCAATTAGAAGGGATTGAATATTTAAATACAATTTCTAAATTACTACCTTATAAATTATATATTAGAGGACATTCAAAGGGTGGCAACATTTCAGTATATTCAGTCATGAATTGCAACAGTAATATAAAACATAGAATTGAAAAAATATATAGCCATGATGGTCCTGATTTTAGAGATGAAATTATAAAAAGTGGAGAGTTCAAATCTATAAAAAATAAAATAAATAAAACTATTCCTTACTCTTCTTTAGTTGGTATCCTACTTGAAAATCATGAACATTATCATGTTGTAAAAAGTAGTGGCGTGGGAGGCATAATTCAACATGACCCTTTTTGGTGGGAAGTTGGAAAAGATGATTTCGTTTATTTAAATGAATTATCTTCAAAATCTAAATATGTTAACAAAACACTTAATACTTGGCTTAGTCAAATCTCAGATAAAAAACGTAAACAATTTATTGAGGCATTATTTAATATTTTAAACTCAACTAAATGTGAAACTATTACTGATATTGTTGGTTATAAACTAAAAAGTGTAATGAGATTAGAGAAAAACCTCATTACATTTTTTTATTACTTATCTTTATAAGAACAGCAATAATCTCCGTAAGTTTTAACTCTTACTTCAAAAGCTGATTTTTCTGGAACTATGAAGCTATCCCCTTCTTTGTAAGTTCTAAATTCACTTTCTCCAGGTAAACAAATATCCATTTCTCCACCTATAACTTCCATTAATTCTTCAACACCAGTATTAAATACATATTCTCCTGGCATCATAAACCCTAATGTTTTTCTTTCTCCATTTTCAAAATACACAGTTCTACTAGTTACTTTTCCCTCAAAATATACTGTAGCCTTTTTCACAACTTTTACATTATTAAATTCCATAATTTTCTCCCTTATTAATTTATATTTCTATAATAACTTTATAAGCCTCTTGCTTTATTAACACAAGATTTCATACATTCTATAATTGCACTTCTAAATCCTTTTTCTTCTAAAACTCTAACTGCTTCTATAGTTGTTCCTCCTGGTGAACAAACCATGTCTTTTAATTCTCCTGGATGTTTACCAGTATCTAATACCATTTTTGCACTTCCCATAACTGCTTGAGCCGCAAATTTATAAGCTTTATCTCTAGGCATTCCATCTAAAACAGCACCATCTGCCAATGCTTCTATAAACATATATACATAAGCTGGCGAAGAACCACTTACTGAAACTACTACATCCATTAAGTTTTCTCCTACAACTTCTACTTCACCAAAACCACTTAGAATATTACATACATAATCTAATTCTTCTTTAGTTACTAAATCATTATGGCAAACTCCTGTTATACCCTCACAAACTAATGCTGGAGTATTAGGCATTGTTCTTACAATCTTCACGTCTCTACCAAATAAAGAATTTAATCTTTCTAAAGTTTGGCCTGGTGCTATAGTTACTATAATTTGATTTTCTCTTATATGCTCTTTTACTTCATTTATTACTGCTGCGTAGTATTGAGGTTTTACTGCTAAAACAACTACCTCAGCTTCTTCTATTACTTTTAAATTACTTTTTGTAGTTTCAATGTTTAAACTTTCTCTTGCTGCAGCTAAACTTGGAGCATAAGCATCTGATGCTATAATATCTTCACAAGGAATGATTTCATTTCTTATGATACCTCCCATCATAGCCTTAGCCATATTTCCTGCCCCAATAAATCCTAATTTTTTACTCATTTCAAATATCTCCTTTTCTCAAATGAACACTGTAGCTACTATTTAAATTTTTTATAGTAACTACAGTGTTTTTATTTATAATAAATTATTCTCTCATATTTTGAACAACATACTTGTCTTAAGCAAAAGCAAAGACATATCCTTACAATGTTAAATATTTCGCAAGCGCAGTCGACCAGGTCAAGCAAATTTTTATAAAGCTTGTTCAGTACGTTCAATTATTTCATCTTGAAGAGCTTTACTTAAGTTTCTAAAGTGGTCACTATATCCTGCAACACGAACTATTAAGTCTTTATACTCTTCTGGATTGTTTTGAGCATTTATTAATGTTTGTCTATCTATAACGTTAAATTGTATATGGTGTCCATCCATATCAAAGTAAGATCTAACCAAGTTTGCCATTTGATCTAAACCATTTTCCCCTGCAACAACACCTGGAGTGAATTTTTGATTTAGAAGTGTTCCACCAGTTCTTAAGTGATCCATTTTTGATGCAGATTTTATAACTGCAGTAGGCCCATTTGTATCTCCACTCTTAGATGGTGAAATACCTTCTGAAACTGGTTTATGAGCAAGTCTTCCATCTGGAGATGCCATCATTACTTCACCAAAGTAAACGTGGCAAGTAGTTGGAAGCATGTTTATTCTATATTGTCCACCCTTCATATTTGGTCTACCTGTTATTGTTTTTTGGTAGAAGTTAAATACATCTTGCATTATATCATCTGCATAGTCATCATCATTACCATATTTAGGTGTCTTATTGCTTACTAAGTTCTTGATTATTTCATGGCCTTCAAAGTTATCTTCTAAAGCTTTCATTAATTCTTCCATTGAGAATTTTTGCTTGTCAAATACATTGTACTTTATCGCTGATAAAGAATCTGTTATTGTACCTATACCAACACCTTGGATATAGTTTGTATTATATCTTGCTCCTCCAGCATTATAGTCCTTACCCCTTGATATACAATCATTTGTTATTATTGACAAGAATGGGGCTGGCATATATCTAGCATAAATTTCTTCTATTACGTTACTTCCTTTTATTTTTATATCTAAGAAGTATTCTATTTGCTTCTTGTAAGCTTCAAATAATTCTTCAAATGATTTGAAGTCTTTAGCATATCCTAGTTGTAATCCCAATTGTTTTTTACTTACATTATCATAACCATTGTATAAAGTAAGTTCTAATATTTTAGGAAGGTTGAAATATCCTGTTAATATATACGCTTCGTTTCCGAACGCTCCTGTTTCAACACATCCACTAGTTCCACCAAGTCTAGCATCTTCAATAGTTTTACCTGCATTTAATAATTCTTGTATTATTGCTTCTGTGTTATAAAATGCTGGTTGACCCCATCCTTTTCTTGAGATTTCACAAGCTTTTTTTAAGAATTTACGAGGAGTTTTTTTACTAATTTGTACGTTTGAACTTGGTTGTAATAATTTCATTTCGTCCATACAATCAAGTATTAAATAAGAAACTTCGTTAACTCCATCTTTACCATCTTCAGTAATACCACCAGTATTTATATTTGCAAAATCAGTGTAAGTTCCACTTTCTTTTAATGTTATACCTACTTTAGGTGGTGCTGGTTGGTTGTTAAATTTAACCCATAAGTTTTCCAATAGCTCTAAAGCTTTTTCATCATCTAAATCTCCAGCTTCAACATCTTTTTCATAAAATGGATATAAGTGTTGATCTAATCTTCCTGGACTGTATGCATCCCATGGGTTTAATTCAGTAGTTACCCCTAAATGCACAAACCAGTACATTTGTATTGCTTGCCAATAAGTCTTAGGCTTATGAGCAGGTACAACATCACAGTTAGCTGCTATTTGTAATAACTCTTCTTTTCTTGCTGGATCAGTTTCAACTTCTGCTAGCTCTCTAGCATACGCTGCATATCTTTCACCTAAAATTATTATTGCATCACAACATATATCCATTGCATTTAATTGAGCTAATTTGTCTATAGCTTCTTTATCATTAAAATAATCTATTTTTTCTTTAGCTGCTTTAATATCTGCTTTGTAATCTAAAAATCCCTTTTCATAGATTTTTTTTGAACCAACAGTATGTCCTGGTCCACGTTGTTCCATAAATTCAGTGAAAATACCATTTTCATAACAAGTCTTCCACTCATCAGTCATAGCATTTAAAATTTTATGTCTTATTGAACGTTTTTCCCAGAAAGGTATTATTTTTTCTTCTTGTAATTTCATATCTTCTTCAGTAACTTTGAAGAAAATTAAGTCTCTATCATTCATAACTTTCATGTCTTCTAAGGTATGGCAACAAAGTTCTGGGAAAGATGGTGATGATTGAGGTGAATCACCTTTTTCTCCAACTATTAATTCTCCTTCATTGATACAAAGTGTTTTATTTTCCATAAAGTGTTTAAAAGCTAAAGCTCTCATTTCTGGAATAGAAACAGATCCTTCATGTTCCATATAAGCATCCGTCATTAAATCAGCTCTTTCCATGTAAATATGTGGAGTAGCTTCTACACTTTGCTTTCTTAATTTTTTAATTCTTTCATTCATTCCTCTTTCCATGGTTTAACCCCCTATTTTTGTATTATTAAATCCATTTTTTATAAACAGTTCTTGAAGTTCTTTCATTCTGTCTTTGCTTGGAATTGTAAAAGTTTCACCTTTGTACTGCATATCCAATCTGTCATATTTACTGCTAGCAATGTTATGATATGGCAATAAGTTCACTTGTTTTACACTTACATTTTCTTTTAAAAATTTAATTATTTCTTCCATATCTTTATTTTCATCATTTACAGTTCCTATAACTGGAATTCTTATATAAATATTTGCATTATTTTCACTTAAATATTTTAAATTACTAAGTATAAGTTCATTTCCCTTGCCCATATACTTTTTATGCTTTTCATTATCCATAGTTTTAATGTCATAAAGAAAGGTATCAACATACGGTAAAACCTTTTCATAGTTAATCTCAGGTGCATGACCGCATGTATCAATAGCCACATTGTATCCTTTTCTCTTTATTTTCTTTAATAAAGAAACTATGAAATCGTTATCTTGCAACATTACTTCCCCACCAGATAAAGTTACTCCACCAAAAGAAGATTCATAGAACATACTATCTTTTTCAATTTCTTTCATTATGTCATTAATCGAATAATCATTACCCACAATTTCTCTAGCATTATTTACACAATAATCTAAACACTTACCGCAAACCTCGCAATTATCTCTATCATATTTAACATTTCCGCTTTCTTCATCTTTTGTGTTATGTGAACAAATCTTAGTACAATATAAACAGTTAGTACATTTTTCTCTATTGAACATTACTTCTTTTTTAAAACTTTGACTTTCAGGGTTATGACACCACCAACAATTTAGTAAACAACCTTTAAAAAAAACTGTTGTCCTTATTCCATCTCCATCATGGATAGAGTATTTTTGAATACTTATTATATTTGGTATTTTCATTACCTCCCCTCTATGTTTCATATATATGAATTTTATTCCTTTATAATTTCATAGTAGTATATTGTTATTAATTTGTCATTGGTTTTTTCATTATTTTTTATATTTTTTTATTAATATGAAATTATTTCTTATTTATACAAGTTGACTTATTAGTTATATTATTTTAATATTTAAATTATTAATAATATAATTGGAAAAGGGGTTAAGTTAATGAACTATAATACTAGTATAGGTTTAAAAATAAAAGAACTAAGAACTGAAAAAAAATTTACTCTTAAATATTTAAGTGAAGAAACAAATTTATCTATAGGTTTTTTATCTCAACTTGAAAGAGGAATGACTAGCGTAGCTGTGGATTCTCTTGCTAAAATTGCAAAAGTTTTAGATGCAAATGTTCTAGATTTTTTTGACTATCCAGATGAAAGTAATAAATCTTGCATAACAAGAAGTTATGATAGAAAGTACACTGTAATAGATTCTGAGATTATTCAATATACTTTAAACAAAGATACTTTTGCTTATGATATGCTTCCAAGGATACAAGAAGTCATGCCACATAAGTATAGCGAACCTGAAGAAATAGAGCTATATTCTCACGAAGGGGAGGAATTTATATATGTACTTGAGGGTATTTTAACTTTAAATGTTAACAATTTAATAACTGATTTATATCCTGGTGATAGTGCACATATAAAATCAGAATCTCCACATAACTGGAGTAATAATACATCAAAGTTAGTAAAAATACTTACTGTAAATACTCCTAATCCATTAAAAAAATAATTTCACTAAAATGAAAAAGGATATGATATTCATATCCTTTTTATCTATAACCATTTGCCACTTTTCACAAAGTTTTCTGCTTTTTCATGGGCTTTTTCAACTATATTCTGTTCATAGCCTATTAAACTTAATAATTTAATTGCATTTCTTGATTTGGCTCTGCCTTTATTGAGTCTATAATCAAATACTATATCGTCATCCGTAATTTCTTCTTCAAAATGATAATTATCATATTCATTTTCCAATAAATAAGTTAACTCAATATCATGAGTTGCTGCAATACAAATAGTATTTGATTTATTTAAATGACTTAAGACTTCAGAGGATGATGCAATTCTTTCCACAGTATTTGTTCCTCTTAAAATTTCATCTACAAAGCAAAGACATGGTATATTTTCATCACATTTGTCTATTATTCGTTTTAATGATTTTATTTCTACCATATAATAACTTTCTTCTTTTAATACATCATCTTTAAGAGCCATTGAAGTGTATATATTAAAAAATGTTCCTTCATATTTTTTAGAACAAGAAGTGTAAATACTTTGACATAAAATTTGGTTTATAGCCACACTTTTTATAAAAGTTGATTTTCCTGATGCATTGGATCCTGTTATAAGAACTCCTTTATTTATATTAAGTGTATTACTCACTGGATTATTAATTAGAGGATGATAAAGTTCCTCAAAATTAATAATGTTATCCTCTTTTTTTGTACTAGTAGAAAACTGTGGTTTAGAATAATAATCTAAAGAAGTTCTAAAAGAAGATATACTTATTAAAGCATCAACACCACCTACATATTCGTAGATGCTTTTCAAATACTCTTTATTTTTTATAATAGTTTCTTTAACTTTTTCATAAGTTATTAGCTCTGATAAAGTAATCATATTAGCATATTCACTAAAAAAATTTAGATCTGATAATATTGAGTTTGGATTTTTAGATATAGATTTTTTCTTAATTTTTTTAACTTTTTCCAAATCTTGTGCAATATCTTTTAAGTTATTATCAAGTACATTTATTTTCATATCTTTTATCTTAAATGCCACATTTATGGTTTTAATTATATACGTAAATCCACTAACATCGATTTTTCTATTCTTATTATTAAAACTTATAAATATGTTTAATGCTATACTTAACATTGTTATAAGAAGAAAAGATTTGTTTATAACCATTAATAATAATGATATAAAAGGAATTGCTCTTAATATTTTATAAAATTTCAATCTATTTTTAGAGTTGTCCTCTTCTAAAAACAAACAAAGAGTTGTATTAGCATCATAATTATTTCCTAAATTTGATAAAATTAATTGCAATTTAAGTCTTTCTTCAAAATTATTCATAAAATATTCAATAATACTATTTCTTTTTTTCAACTCTTTTAGACTATATAAAGGATTTCTAAGTATATCATATAATACTTCTCTTCCCGCAGAACTTTGTGTATTGTTTATTTTTTTATAAACATCATCCATAGACAAGTCACTCCATGTAATATCGTCTATACCTTTCTTTTGATTCTTATTTTTAAAATAAGTAGCAATATTATTCATTTTATAATCCGCATCTTCAATATTTATTTTGCAACCATAACTTTCAATTATTTTAGCTTTATTTTTATTAAATCTCCTTTTAAATGAATATAAATCATACAATGAACAAATTATAATCATCAAAATTATACTTGCAACAATTTTTATTATATCCCCCATATTTACCTCCATTTTTCTTTAATCCTCAACTTTACATTTTATTCTTAATTCTTTATCTATTCAATAGTACATCTTTATTAGTATATCTTTATTTTTTTATATAATCTTGTTTTAAACATAAAATATACATATTTTCTATTTGTTATAGATAAGATTTATAAACAGTATTATTATTTAAAAAACATATTTTTATCATTTTGATAATAATATTATAGAAAGGAGAAAATATGGTAAATAAGATTAATGAATTATGTGAAAAGTATTATGACAAAATAGTTGAAATAAGACATCAGTTGCATATGTATCCTGAGGTTGGTTACGAGGAACTTAACACCTCTAAGTTAGTATACAATGAACTTAAAAATTTAAACTTAGAAGTAAAAACCAACGTTGCTAAAACAGGTGTCATTGCATTATTGAAGGGAAAATATCCTGGAAAAACCATACTTCTTAGAGCAGACATGGATGCTCTAAGAGTAAATGAAGAAACTAATTTAGAATTTAAATCTAAAATTCCAGGCGTCATGCACGCTTGTGGTCATGATGGTCATACAGCTTCACTACTTGGTGCTGCTATGGTATTAAGCGAACTAAAAGATGATTTACATGGAAACATTAAGTTTATGTTCCAACCAGATGAAGAAATTGAAGGTGGGGCAAAACCAATGATTGATGAAGGTATATTAGAAAATCCTCATGTTGATGCTGCCTTTGGCGGACATTTGTGGGGAGAAGTTAAAAAAGGAATGATAGGTATCAAACACGGCCCTATGATGGCATCTCCAGATATATTCAATATAAAAATTATAGGTAAGGGTGGTCACGGTGGTGTACCACAAAATTCCATTGATCCTATCCCAATTTTATCTCAAGTAATAAATACATTCCAAACTATTGTAAGCAGAAAAAATAATCCTCTTAATCCATTGGTCTTATCTTGTTGTCATGTTAAAGCTGGAAATACTGATTGTCATAACGCAATTCCTACAGAAGCAATTCTTGGCGGTACTGTTAGAACCTTCGATGAAAAAACTAGAACATGGGCAGAAAAAACTATAGAAGACATATTAAAAGGAATTACTACTAGCCAAGGTGCAACTTACAAATACGAGTATATAAAACAATTTCCTCCTTTGATAAATGACTATTTTATGACAGATTTAGTTATGTCATCTCTAAAAAAAGTTGTTGGAGAAAAAAATGTTTTTGAACTAAATGAGCCATCTATGGGTGGTGAAGACTTTGCATATTTAGCAAAAGAAGTTCCTGCTTCCTTCGTATTTGTTGGCATAGCAGAGGATGAAAATCATCCCGTAATTCATCATAATTCAAAATTCCAATGGGATGATAGAAATATGAAAGTTCTTTGTAAAGCTTTATGTCAAGTTTCAATTGACTATTTAAATAGTCAAATTTAATTAAGGGGGGATTATCTTGGGTAAAGCAAAAGTAAATGTAGAAAAAAAAGAAGGATTGCTAATGCGATTCTTAAACGTTGTTGAAAGGGTTGGTAATAAATTACCAGATCCAGTTACTATTTTTGTAATACTTTGGTTTGTTGTTATGATATTATCTTATTTTGTTGCAAAATCGGGTGTTAGTGCTACACACCCTGGGCAAATTGATGAAGCAACTGGTAAAAATTTAGTAGTTAAAGGTGTAAATTTATTAAGCAAAGAACAATTGCAATTATTTTTAACAAATATAGTTACAAACTTTACAAGCTTTGCTCCTTTAGGATTAGTACTTGTTACTATGCTTGGAGCAGGTTTGGCTGAAAAATCAGGATACATGGAAACTGTAATGAAAAGCACAGTTACTAAGGTTCCAAAAAAATTACTTACTGGAACAATAATATTTGTTGGCATAATGGCAAATGCTGTTGCTGATGCAGGTTTTGTTGTTCTTCCACCACTTGCTGCCCTTGTATTTTTAGGTGTTGGTAGACATCCACTTGTAGGTTTATTTGCAGGATATGCCGGGGTTGCTGCAGGTTTTTCTGCCAATTTAATGATAAGTATGCTAGACGTACTTGTTGCAGGATTTACAATTCCAGCAGCTCAAATAATTGACCCCAATTATACTGGTACTCCTGCGATGAACTGGTATTTCCTAATAGTCTCAACACTTATACTTGTAGTTATGGGTACATTTGTCACAGAAAAATATTTAGCTCCACGTTTTGAGGGAGATGATTATCTAGCTACAGATAGTGATAGTGATGTTGATTCTAAAATCACTCCATTGGAGAGAAAGGGTATGAAATATGCTTCTATAGGATTATTAATTTGTATAATCGTTCTTATTGCTTTGTGTATAGGACCAAATGCATTTATGAAAGATGCAAAAACTGGCTCACTTCTTGCAGCGTCTTCTCCTCTTATGGCTGGTATGGTTCCAATCATTACTATAATATTCTTTGTACCTGGCCTTACTTATGGTATCATAACTAAGAGAATAAAGAATGATAAAGATTTAGCATCTATTTTATACGAATCTATGGCTGGTATGGGCTCTTATATAGTATTAGCCTTTGCTGCTGGTCAGTTTTTAGCTTTATTTAACTCGTCTAATATGAGTTCTCTTTTATCTATTAAAGGTGCTCTATGGCTAAAAGGTATCGGTCTTACAGGCCCAGGACTTTTAGTAGCCTTTGTTCTATTTGCAGCTTTCATAAATCTATTTGTTGGTAGTTGTTCTGCAAAATGGGCTGTAATGGCACCAATATTTGTTCCAATGTTTTTAATGCTTGGATATGACCCAGCACTAACTCAAATGGCTTATCGAATTGGTGACTCTATAACAAATCCTATAAGTCCAATATTCACTTACTTCCCTGTTATATTAGCCTTTGCTAAAAAATATGACAAGAATATAGGTATTGGTACAGTAATGGCAAGTATGACACCATACTCATTACTATTTGGTTTAGCATGGATAATTTTATTGGTTGTATTTATGATATTTAATTTACCACTTGGTCCTGGTGGAGGGATCTACTATAACATGTAGATATTACTTTATCATAAATAAAGCTCATATAATGCGACCTTTTATACTATAACTAAAGAACTATATCTTGATTGGTATAGTTCTTTAAATTTCCTACAAAATGGGGGTAATAAAAATGACAATAAATGAATTGGCTAAAGTAAATAAAGACTATGTTATAAATTTAAGAAGGGAATTTCATAAAAATCCTGAAGCTAGTTTTAAAGAATTTAATACTTCAAAAAAAATAAAAGAAGAATTAGATAAATTTGGAATAGGATATGTTTCATGTGCTTCTACTGGTGTAGTAGCTACTATAAAAGGTAATCATCCTGGAAAAACAGTAGCTCTTAGAGCCGATATAGATGCTCTATCTGTTCAAGAATTAAATAATATTGAATATAAGTCTCTAGTTCCAGGTATGATGCATGCATGTGGTCATGATGGTCACGCTTCAATGCTTCTTGGAGCCGCAAAAATATTATATAATCTAAAAGATGAAATCCACGGTACTATAAAACTATTTTTCCAGCCTGCAGAAGAAATAGGTGAAGGTGCCAAAGCCATGATTAAAGATGGAGCTATGGATAATGTTGATTCAGTCTTTGGTATTCATTTATGGTCAAATATTGACGTTGGTAAAATATCTGTAGAATCTGGACCTAGAATGGCTAGTGCTGATTGGTTTAGCATAAATATTACAGGAAAGGGTGGACATGGTTCTGCCCCTCACGAATGTGTTGATGCATTAGTTGTTGCTTCTTCCATAGTAATGAATTTACAAAACATAGTAAGTAGACAAGTCAATCCTCTACATCCTTTAGTTCTAAGTATTGGTATGCTTAATGCAGGTAGTAGATTTAATGTAATTGCTGAAAATGCCTATATGGAAGGTACTACAAGATGTTTTAATTTAGACCTTAGGAAAAAACTTCCTAACATGATGGAAAATATAATTAACAATATAGCTAATGGCTATGGAGCTAAAGCTTCCTTAAATTATAATTTTCTTTTACCACCAACAATTAATGATACAAACGCCTCTGCTATTGCACAAATCGCTGCAGATAAAATAGTAGGCAAAGATAAAGTAATAAAATTCAAAAAAGTAACAGGTAGTGAAGATTTCTCTTTCTATCTTGAAAAAGCTCCTGGTGCTTTAGCTTTTGTTGGATGTAGAAATGAAGAAAAATCTGCTTGTTACTCTCATCATAGTGGTAACTTTAATATTGATGAAGACGCATTAGAAATAGGTACAAAGTTATATGTTCATTATGCTATTGATTATTTAAATTCAAATATATAACTATGTGTTAATATAAAAATAGCTATGTTAATTAATTTAACATAGCTATTTCTTTTATGGTAACATATTCGTAAATATGATTGGATTTGATGTAGGTTTTGCACTTGAAGGATCAAAAGTAGTCACTCTAGTATGACCTTCGCCTACCCATGGTTGACTTGTTGCTTCTATCATTATACCATCACCAACATATACTGATACGTGACCTATTGAATATTCAGTTCCATTAAATGTAAATTTATCTTCAGCAGGGCCTGTTGGACCATTATCCCAATATATTAAATCTCCTGGTTTTAAATTATAAGCTGTCATATTTTCATTATAACCTTTTTTAAGCACATATTCTGCTTGCTCACTTGCTTTTTTATAAAGTATTTTATCAGTATTTTGACTATACTTTACCAGTTCATCATTTCCAGCAGCAAGATATACTGTTGCAGCAAATCTATTACACATTGTCTGACCATCATTTGAACCATATGAAGTTCCTATTAGTTTAAATCCTTCAATAAGTCCTTTTGCTCTATCGTTGTCTTCGTATCCTTTTGCCGGTTTAACATCAGTTACAAGTCCATTTTCATTAGCTGTAAACAATAAGTATCCAATTTGAACTGTATCGTTTTTCATCAATTTATAATCATTAGGGTTAAGATAATAAGTTTTTTCCCATATAGAATGAAGACCTGTTAAAGCATAAAAATACTTTGGATGGAAGTAGTATGTATCAGAACCTACTTTTGTAATTCCATTTTGAGCTTTTCCATCTTCAGTAGAAAAATAGTATAACTTGCTTCCCACTGTTCTAAGGCCTTTGTATATTCCTCCGCCTTTCAAGAAGTAATATCGTACTCCTTGTTCAACAGTAATCATACCTGTTTTACTATTTCCTTCTTCATCTAAATAAAGATAAGGCTCACCATCTTTATATATTATTCCGCTTGCTTTTTCATCTTCTAATAAAATGCCTGTTTTCACATCAAAATTATAATACTTTCCATCAATTACTTGTAGTCCAAATACCATTTGTTTAGAAGATTTATCAAAGTAATACTTGTTATTATCAATAACTATAAATCCACTTAAAGCTGTTTTTGTTTCTGGAGAAAAATAATATTTGTTTTTGTCTACTTCCACTAATCCACTTAGGGCTTTTCCATCACTTGGAGAAAAATAATATCTTTCTCCTGATATAAGTCTTAAGCCAGTAAGTGATTTATATGTAGATGTTGAAAAATAATATTTATTTCCGCCTAATACCCTCAAACCACTTAAAGATGATTTTGTAGTTTTAGAAAAATAGTATCTATCTCCATCCACTTCCATTAATCCACTTAGGGCTTCTTTTGTACTGTCTGAAAAATAATACTTTTCTTTTGATATTATTTTTAACCCGCTTAAAGCTTTGTACGTAGTTGTTGAAAAATAATATTTATTTCCACTTATTACTCTCAGTCCACTTAAAGCTGATTTTGTGGTTTTAGAAAAATAGTATTTATCTCCATTCACTTCCATTAATCCACTTAGGGCTTCTTTCGAACTCTGCGAAAAATAATATTTTTCTCCTGATATTATTTTCAACCCACTTAAAGCTTTATACGTGGTTGTTGAAAAATAATATTTATTTCCACTTATCACTCTCAATCCACTTAAAGCTTTTCCCGTTGATTTTGAAAAATAGTATTTATACCCACCAACTTCTCTTAATCCACTTAGTCCTTTACCAGTGCTTGTAGAAAAGTAGTATTTATACCCGTCTATAGTTTGTAATCCAGTTTGCATTTTTCCTGTACTAGAAAAATAATACCTGTAACCTTCTATAGTTTGTAGACCTGTGAGTTTTTTACCTGTTTTCGTGCTATAATAGTATGTGTATCCTCCATTTTTAACAAATCCCTTATTTTGTGAATACGCTATATTTACATTTTTAGCATTTTCATTTTTTGAATTAAAGTCTGATGGATTCAATACTATTATTATTGCAAATGCTGCTAAAATAATAAACTTAATTGACTCTTTTGTAAAACTACTTTGCAATATATCATCCCCCTTCCCTTAAAGTTATTATAATTTATAATTAGACTTAATAGAAGCATAATTTGTAAAATTTTCCGGAAAAATGAATAAAATATATATTTTTTAATTAATAAAATAATTATTTACTATTTCTAATTACTTTTTTATTTTAAAAAGGTAGAGAAGGATTGACTTTTATATAGTCCATCCTTCTCTACCTTTTTTCATATAGATATTAATAAATTTTACCTGGATTTAAAATATTTTTAGAGTCAAAAGCAGTTTTTATTCCTTTTAATATATTTACATAGTTTTCATCTTTTGATTCACAGAAATATGGACTCTTGGCATATCCTATTCCATGCTCTCCTGAAACTTCCCCATTTAATTCTCTAGCTTTACTAAACATTAATTCAAAAGCATGATTAAGTCTCTTTGTCCATTCATCTTGTGCTAAATCATCTTTATGAGGATAAACATGTAAATTACCATCTCCTGCATGACCAAAGCTTTTTATTTTGAGACCTACTTCTTTTTGTATATCATGAGTATATCTTATAAATTCCGCCACTTTATCTCTTGGTACAACAACGTCACATTCATCAATAACACTATTTGCTTTAAATGCTTCCAAAAATGATCCCCTCGCAGACCATATACTTTCATTTCTCTCATCTGTATCAGAAATTAATACATCATATGCCCCACAGTCTAAACAGAGTTTTGCTACATTTTCATATTCTTTTTCTATTTCTTCAGTAGAATTTCCATCAAATTTTAATAACAAGTATGCATTTGAAGAATTATCAGGGAATTTCTTACCTAAAAATTCTTCCGCACCTACAATAGCTTCTCTTTCCATAAATTCTATTGCCGTTGGTATAGATTTTGATTTAATTATTTGAGGAACGGTATCTATTGCTGACTCTAAATCAGGGAAAGGAATTAGTAAGCTAATAGCTTTTTTAGGTAGTGGGAGTAATTTTAAAATAGCTTTAGTTACAATTCCTAATGTCCCTTCAGAACCTACTATTAAATCTTTTATTGCATAACCAGAGGAGTTTTTAACAACTTTTCCACCTACATTTATTATTTCTCCATTTGGAAGTACAATTTCTAAACCTCTTACATAATCTCTTGTCACTCCATATTTTACTGCTCTCATACCTCCAGCATTTGTGTTTATATTTCCTCCAATAGCAGCACTTTTTTCACCTGGATCTGGCGGGTAAAATAAATCATGTTCTTCCACGTACCCACTTATAGTCATAAGTAGTACCCCTGGCTCTACAGTTAAAGTTAAGTTTTCTTCATCAAGTTCTAATATTTTATCCATCTTACACATGTTCATCATAATTCCACCATGAAGGGCGACAGATGCTCCAGAAAGCCCTGTTCCTTGCCCCCTAGGTGTCACAGGTATATTATTTTCATAAGCATATTTCATTATTTTAGAAACTTGCTCAGTACTTTTCACATAAACCATTACCTCTGGATATTTTAATTCCCCTGCCAGCTCATCATGGGCAAAGTCTTCACTTATTTCATCGCCAACAATAATATTTTCCTCATTACAAATACTTTTTAAAAATTCTATATCATTTTTATCTAATTTTTTATACATAATATTCCCCCCTACTATTTTAAGATAGCGCAAACTCAGCTTGTGAATTATTCTCTTTTTTAATGTTTTCAATCTTTTCAATTAACATTGGTATTATTTCATAAATATCACCTATTAATGCCAAGTGAGCCACGTCAAATATAGGAGCATTTTCATCTTGATTAATAGAAATTATATAATCAGAGCCTTTCATTCCTGCAACAAATTGAACAGCTCCAGATACACCACAAGTTATTATAAGTTTTGGTTTTACAGTTCTACCACTAAGTCCTATTTGTTTTCTAGCATCTATCCATCCTGATTCAATAGTAGGTCTAGTACCTGCCAATTGACCGCCTAAAAGATTTGCTAATTTCTTAGCCATTTTTATATCTTCAGCTTTTTTAAATGCTCTGCTTACAACAACTACAACTTCTGCATCTTCAATACCTACCACTTTATTTTTTACTTTTGTTTCTAATACTTTTATGTTAGATTTTAACTTATCTTTTTCAATCTCACAAATTGTAATCTTTCCACTAGGCTTTTCAACTTTCTCAGGAACTGAGAATATTTTATATCTTACAGTAGCAAATTGTGGTCTGTGATTTGGAGTATTTATATGTGCCATTATATTACCACCAAAAGCAGGTCTTATTTGATCCAAATCTGTGTTTTCTTGAATATCTAATATAGTACAATCAGCAGTAAGCCCTGTTCTAAATCTTGCAGCAAGCCTTGGCGCCAAAGATCTACCTATAGTAGTTCCTCCAAATAGCATTATTGTAGGTTTTATATTTGATATATAACTTTCCACTGCTGCAGCGTATGGTTCAATTCTAAATTTGTCTAACTCTTCATCATCATAAACAAATACTTCATCGATACCAAAAGAAAGTAGCGGTTCACATTTATCTTTTATGTTACTTCCCACAAATACACAGTAAACTGGATGATTAATTTTTTCTGCTAACTCTCTTGCTTTACCTATCAGCTCATAAGTTACTGGGTGAATTTTCCCATTTGAATGTTCCACATATACTGATATGCCTCTCCACTCATCTTTATTTATTGCTACAATCTCATCTTCTTCAAATTCAAAAACACCTTCTGGCCCTTTTTTTACACACATTTTACACATTTTACAAGCTGCATTTATTTCAATTTTTCCATCTAGTTCTTCCAATGCTCCAAATGGGCATAATTCTAATACTTCTTTTATGTTAGTAATTTTCTCAGAATTCACTATAATTCTAGCCATTTTAATTTCTCCCTTCTATAATATTTTCAAGTCTACTATTTTATTAAAGAGAGCCTCTGTAAGCTCCTCACTACTTCCTCTTAATACGTTTTTATCTGTATTTGGAGTAGGTGGGAATATCTTTTTTACTTGAGTAGGCGAACCATTTAACCCATAATGATTTTCATCTTTATCATTAAAATCATTTAAAGTAAACATTGGTATTTCTCTATTTTTAGTAGCCATTTTTAATTTAAAAGAAGGTAGCCTTGGTTGGAATATATCTTTTTCCACAGTTATTAAGCATGGATAAGCTATTTCACAAACTTCCATGGAAGTTGGCAAATCTATTTCTACAATTATAGAATTTTCTTTTACTTCTATTATTTCAGTTACATTTGTCACGTGAGGTATATTTAAAAACTCAGCAATTTCTGAACCTACTTGAGCTGTATCGCCATCTGTAGTTTGTTTTCCACATATGATTAAATCTGGATTGGATATTTTTTTTATTCCTTGAGATAGAGTGTAAGAAGTTGCAAGTACGTCAGCTCCACCAAATCTTCTATCACTTATTATTGCTCCTTCATCAACTCCCATAGAAAAACTTTCTTTTATTACTGTCTTTGCTTGAGGTGGTCCCATTGTTATTGCTTTTATAGTTGCATTATTTTCTTTTTTAATTCTAAGTGCAGTTTCTATAGCAAATAAATCATAAGGATTCATCTTTGATTCTACTCCATCCCTTTTTAAAACACCAGTTACTGGATCAACTTCAACTACAGTTGTTCCTGGAACTTGTTTAACACATACTAAAATTTCCATTCTTCTTCCTCCTTAACTATTTGAGCAACAAAGTCGCCTTCAGTGCTAACAAATGTATGTCGACTGTACTATGATTTTATTTAACAATTACAGATACGCCATCTGGAATGACAACCACCTTAGCATCTTCACCTTTAATTTCATAAGCCAAATTTATAGCTTCTTCAAAATTATAAGCATGTTTCATATGCATACTTGTAATCATTTCGGGGTCACACTCATCAGTAACCATTATTACAGTGAATTTATCTAAAATTCTTGCTAATATTTGAAATTCCCATTGATCAGGGACAGTATCTTCTTTTTTGACATTTCTAACATTTTCTAATATTTCCTTTGGTGAAGATGCATTAGCCACATTATCATAGAAAGACTCTCCTCCATGGCCATCATTACAGGCTGCCACCATTATTATTACTCCGCCTTCTTTGCAAGTAGCTTCAGCTGCTGTCATTCCTTTTACTGATTGATAAATATTTTGGTCTAAAGGATATCCTCCATTTGTACTTACAACTATATCAGCTGGAACTTTATCTATTTTTGATAAATTAGTTACAAATTCACATCCTTGCTTATGTGCTTTATCCACGTCTCCTGCAAAGGAGGCTATAACCTTTTTATCTTTATCTATTGCCACATTAACTATAAATGCTAACTTTGCAGTTTTTGCAGCATACACCATATCTTCATGAATAGGATTATTATCCAAGGTTCCTGTTCTTGAATTTTCACTATCTATAAACTCACTACAATGGTTATACATTATAGTTTTTGCTGATGCTACACCAGGAAGAATGCTTTTTCTTCCACCTGAAAATCCTGCAAAAAAATGTGGTTCTATGAATCCTTCTGACACAAGCAAGTCTGCCTTAGCAGCTAATTTATTTATATAAAAATCTCCACCAGAAGGAAGTACTCCCATTTTTATCATGTCTTCATCATCTGTAGATATATGCATCACAATTTCTTCTTTTTCAACTATTTCTTCACCTAATTTGAAAATTAATTCTTCTTTTGTACTAGGTCTATGAAATCCTGTAGCAACTAATATTTTAATTTTTGCACTTGGATTTCCTTTTCTAATTCTTTCTAAAATTTGTGGCATTATTACACGGCTTGGTACTGGTCTAGTATGATCACTCGTTATAATAACAACATTTTCTTTACCTTTTGCTAATTCTTCTAATTTTGATGTGCCAATTGGATTGTCTAAAGAATTCTTTACAATTTCACTCTCACTTTTTGTAATTATAAAATCATGTGATTTAGAAACTAAAATAGCTTTTAAGTTTTTATCTTCTATTTCTAAATTCATACCTTGTTTTGAGTAAGGTACTTTTATAATTGTCATAATACTTTCCCCCTTAAAATTAAAGCCCAAGTATAGGTAAAAACCTACCAAAATATACTATTAAACCAAGTATAATTACATATCCTAAACAATACTTAACTGTGGAACTGAAAATCTTTCCTTCTTGCCCAATTAGTCCTGTTGCAGAAGTGGCAATTGCTATACTTTGTGGTGAAATCATTTTCCCAGCTGTAGCACCAGCTGTATTTGCTGCAGCAATCCAATAAGGATCTATTGATAAAGACTTAGCCGCTTCTACTTGCAATCCTCCAAACAAGATGTTGGCTGACGTATCACTACCAGTAACAAATGTTCCTATAGCTCCAAGAAGGGGTGAAATTAACGGATAAAAGCTTCCTGTTATTGCACAAAGTCCAAATGATATTGAACTAGTCATACCACTATGTGACATAATCTTTGATATGGCAACTATAGACATTATAGTAATAAATGATGTTTTTAATTGTATTACTGTGTTTTTAAAAATACTTACCATATATGATAATTTTATTTTTTGAATAAATCCTGCAATCACTGTTGCAATTATAATCATCATACCAGGTGTATTTATCCAAGAAAAGCTTGTTGAAGAAGTAACATCCCCACTATATATGTGAATATTGCTACTAAATTGTCCTATAAATGAATTTAAAACAGGTACTAAAGGACTTGTTATTAAAATTAATGTACAAAGAAGAATATAAGGTAGCCAAGCTAAAATTCCTTCTTTAGCTGATATTTTCTTTGCTATTACTTCAGCACCTTCATCTGTAGTTAAATCTTCTGATTTTTCTTCATTCTTATTCTTATTCTTATTCATAAATTTTGCCATAATAATTGTACATATCATAGAGCAAATACTTCCTATAAGTGCCGGAAGTTCAGCACCTAAGTATTTTGCTATAAAAATTTGAGGAATAGCAAAAGATACCCCAGATACTAATGTAATTAAAAAAACACCTTTTACTGCTTTTATACTTCTCTTTGTTAAAATCACTAATAAAAATGGGATTAATATTATAAAACCTGCAAGTTGTAATGATGTGATAAAACTTAGATGAACAACATCCAGATTGGTAACTGTTGCTAGCGTTGTAACTGGTATTCCTATTGCTCCAAATGCAGTAGGAACAGTATTAGATATTAAGCATATAACCGCTGCAAAAATAGGATTAAAACCAATTGATGCTAAAATACTTGCTGGTATAGCAACAGCTGTTCCATATCCTGCTACAGCTTCAAGAAATCCTCCAAACCCCCAAGCTAAAATTAAAACTTGAATTCTGTTATCCGTAGTTATACTAGACAACATAGTTTTCATAACATCCATTGTTTTAGTTTCACAAGCTAAGTTATAAGTAAATAAAGCCGCAACTATTACCAAAAGTATTGGCCAAAGCGCAATGGCCATTCCCTCTATTGACGCTGTCACACCGTCAATAACAGGCATTTTCCAAAATATTATTGCAATTAGTAAACTTAGAAATGCAGTAAATAAACATGTCTTATATGCTGGCAATTTTAGCACTCCTAAAGATACTATTAGCCAAACTATAGGAACTAAAGCAATAAGAAACAAAACATATTCATTCATCAATATATTCCCCCTTATTTATACTGGTCATTCCAAAGGTGGTCAGTGGTATTACCACTTTTATACTTAAAGTTTATTCCTATTTTCTTCAAAAAACAATAATAGTCTGAAATTTAACAATATTTTTTATTTTTCCATAATTCATTTTAAAACATTATTTGTCAAAATTTTCTTCAATGTACTTCATGTGAGCTTCCATTGCCTTTAAAGCTTCCTTTTCGTCTTTTTTAATTATTTCATTACAAATTGCATAGTGCTGATTTAATAAAAATTTATCAGCCGTATCTCTTTTAATAATCTCCCATCTAGCATCTTCAATAAATCTTTCAAATAACATGGATGCTGTATTAAATAAACTTTCTATTAAACAATTTTTACTCATGGTTGCAACTTTATTGTGAAATCTTTTGTCTAACTCAACTAAAATTTCATTCCTGTTTTTCCCTTTACTTTCTTCTTCCATTTCTTCTACTATACTAAGTAATTCTCTACAATCCATGTCAGTTGCTCTAATAGCTGCAAGCCTAGCATTTTCTACTTCTAAAACTTTTCTAAGCTCAAAAATATCTTTATACTTACCATTATTTAATTTAAACATCATGGACAAAGGTTGTAGCAATGAGTTTCCTGTATTAGAACAAATAAAATTACCTTCTCCATGAATACTTTCTACTACTCCCATGCTTTCCAATACTCTTAATGCTTCTCTTATAGATGTCCTGCTTATATTCATAAGTTCTGATAATTCTCTTTCTGATGGTAACCTATCCCCTTTTTTTAAATCACCATCAATTATATTCTTTTGTATTTGTTCAATTACTTCCTCATAAACCTTTTTATTTGATATACTATTAAACATAAAATTCCCCCTATTGTATGCTATTTTGTCATAATTAAATTATATATTATTTTAAAAAAAAATGAAAATAAACAAGTATAAAAAATTGTCACGTCATTTATAATATTGTTGTTTTATCTCTATGTAAAATATTAATTTAATAAGATAAATGAAAAGTATTTTGTATACTTCCATTAATATTGTAGCTTTTTACATTTTTATATATTATTATGAGTAATAATGAATTAAATATATTTATGGTTAAATAAAGGGGGATACATTATGAAAAAGTATATTTGTGATATTTGTGATTATGTTTATGATCCAGAAATAGGAGATCCTGATCATGGAATAAATCCAGGAACTTCATTTGAAGATTTACCAGATGATTGGGAGTGCCCTTTATGTGGTGTTGGCAAAGACGAGTTTTCTGAAACCGAATAATAAAAATTAATTTTAAAAAGAGTATATCAATTTTGATATACTCTTTTTTATCATACTTTATTTATCAAAAACATTATATTTTGCAGTTTCTTACAAAAATAATAGTTTAATTGTAGTTATTACTTCGTATAATCTGCAATACCAATGCTACCAGGACCCACATGAAGACCAATTACTGGCCCTATAGATTCAACTCCAACCTTCTTACCCAACTTATTTTCCGAAATATTAGCTAGTTTGAAACCTTCTTTTTCACAATTAATATGATGTACCATAACATCACCTAACCCTTTAGATTCTAGACCATTTAATACAGTTTCTACTATCTTATCTACAGCCT
Organism: Terrisporobacter petrolearius; assembly: GCF_020748185.1. Lineage (GTDB taxonomy): Bacteria > Bacillota > Clostridia > Peptostreptococcales > Peptostreptococcaceae > Terrisporobacter > Terrisporobacter petrolearius. The sequence continues at coordinate 25,317 of NZ_JAHZMO010000018.1, forward strand.
TTTTCCTAGTTCTAACTTTTTTAAAGACAGAGGTTTCACCGTCAACAACGGTAAGTATTGGAAGTATATATATTATTATATACTTATATTTGTTTGCAAGGTTCAGTTAATATAAAAAGTGGTCCTAAAAGAACTACTTCTTAATCTCCTACTCCAAAATCTGTATTGTTAAACAAAATCTCGATTTTAGGATTATCTATTAAAAATTTATATTTTTTACTAAACCATTCAACTAATTTTTCATCCCTTTTTACTTTAGATGAATTATTAATAAAAACATTAATAGTTGCATGTTCAAAATGTTCTTGCACGATTTTCATATCATTATCAATCATTTCTTTTGTTTGACCTTTTATTCCTACCATAATACACGGAGAATCAAAATATTTTTTCAACTCTTCAACGGTCTTAAATTTTGCATTTTTATTAAGATATTCATTTCTAAAGTCATTGTCAAAAGTTTCTACACCTATCTTAAATGTTATAGGTACTTCAAAAAAATCTCTCATTTGTTGAATCTTATTTTTGTATATCCAATGACTTTCTAAAAATAATCTTTCAATTTTCTTTTCTTTGATTATTTCCTTTATTTTAAGTAAAGTATCATTAGGAATTTCAAAACAACTTCCTGAATTTATTACTTCCAATACTTTATATTTACCAGTAACATTTTCTAACACTTGAAAATTTAACTTATTTATCTCTTCTTCATCTTTAGAATTATCTAATATATAGTCACAAAAGCTACATTTTCCCCATTTACACGGAAAAGCTTTAAGTAGCACTATTTCACGTTGATTTTTATTTTTTACTTCACTATATCTATCCATGTTGTTCATTCACCTTCTGTTTAAATGATAATTTATAATTTTTAGGCAAAGTTCCTACACCTAAAGCTACTAAAACTACAGCTAAAAATTTATCTGCATAATCTGTACATACCTGAGTTATAAATACACTAATTACCATGGGAACATTAAAATGACTTAATATTTGTACTATATAAGAAGAACCTGAAGATGTGACTCCTCCAAATAAAAATGCTGCTATTACTGCACTTATAATACTTGTTGGTAAAGTAAATACAAATACTCCAAATGGTGTTTTCTTGCCACTCAAAAAACCTTTTTCATACATTAATCCTGCTAAAAGCCCTGTACTTATTTGTACTGGAGCAAAATACAATGAATATGGATCAAAAGTCATTCCACTTACTAAACTGCCACATACACCAGTCATAACTGCAAATTTAGGTCCTAATAAACAAGCTACTAATATTGTGCCTATGGAGTCTAAATAAATAGGTAATCTTAATGTTAATGCTATTAATGCTCCTATTATATTTAAAGAAATCCCCATTGCCATTAAAGTTAAATTTCTTGTATTCATACTCTTATTCATTTTATATTCCCCCCTGAATCGTATCTATTTCATTTTCATATCCTTTAAAAATTCTTTTTAAGAACATTTTCATAAAAGCTTTTTCATCTACTTCTGTTAAAACAAAAGCATTGGGATTTTTTTTGTAAAAGTTAAATGAGTCTACTATAGACTGACCTATAGCTACTCCATCATGAACTACTTCTACATAAGAATCAAAGCCTTTACATAATTTTCTATCAATGAAATATGCCACTGCAAGAGGATCATTAATTACACACCCTATTATGTGTTCTTGTTCCCAATGAAAATCTATATAAAATCTTGTTATTTCACTTATAAATTTTGATTTTTCCTTATCAAGCCTATTAATAAATTCAATAATATTTGGCGTTAAAACTATTTTCCTAGTTACATCTAGGCCTACCATATGAATTTTTTTAGGTAAGTTTTTGTAAACATAATCAGCTGCATGAGGATCTACCCAATAATTAAACTCTGCAACTGGTGAACAGTTTCCATGTATTCTAAAGGCTCCACCCATAGATACAAATTCGTCTAAGTTATTGAAAACTTCTTTATTCTTCATTAAAGCTTTTGCAATATTAGTCATTGGTCCTAAAGCTATTATAGATACTTTTTCGTGTTTTTTTAAGGTATCAATAATAAAGTCTACTCCACCATCTAATATTTCTTTGTTTACATCTTCATAGAAATTCTCTCCTATACCATCTTCTCCATGAGTATCTTGCGCTGTTACAAGTTCTCTTTGTAGTGGGAATCTTTCTCCCACATAAATTGGTATATCAAGTCTTTTTGATATTTGAAGTGCTTTTGAAGCATTTTTTGCTCCAATATCTGCAGGTACATTTCCACTGCAGATTGTAAGTCCTACAACTTCTAACTCCTTGGAATTTAAGGCTAGAAGAATTGCCAGGCAGTCATCTATACCTGGATCACAATCAATTATTACTTTTCTCTTTTCCATATTTTATCTCCTCCCAATCTTTCTAAAGGAGATCCTATACGCTTTTTTGCACAAAAAAAGCCGTATCTAAGGATTAACTTAAATACTGCCACTAAATAAGCTAACCTAGTTTTTTATACTTGGAGGATCTCGAACAAGTCCTAGGAGATTCCTAGATTTATTAATATTATATTTTAATACGGGCAATATTATAACATAAAAAAAGAAAGGTATAAACCCTTTCTTTTGCTTATCGATAAAGTTATTTATTTTAGATTTGCTGGTCCAAATCCTAATGGTAATATTTCTTCTAGTGTATATTCTATATAATCATCAAGATTATTTATATCTTTTCCTAAATAAATTTTAAATTCTTTTGGTTTACAAAATTCCATCATTACCTGTCTGCATACTCCGCATGGTGAACAAAATTCTCCTACTTCGCCTGCTTTACCACCTACGATGGCAATTGCTTCAAACTCTCTTTGTCCCTCTGATACTGCCTTAAAGAACGCTGTTCTTTCTGCACAGTTTGTTGGAGTATATGATGCATTTTCAATGTTACAACCTTGATATATTTTTCCATTCTTTCCAAGTAAAGCTGCTCCCACATTAAAATTAGAATATGGTGCATAACTCATTTCTTGTGCTTCAAAGGCATTTTTTATTAATAATTGTATATTATCCATAAATTTTCAATATCCCTTCCATTTAATACTTTAATATATTTGGTATGCACATACAAATATATAAAGGATAATTATTATAACATCTACAAATAAAAAAGTATATGTTTTTTTAAAATTTATTTATAACTCTTATCTACTAATTATAATATATATATATTTACTATTTTATACGATTAATTTTATAATTTTATCTATTTTTTTTCCAAGACCATCCCAAGTTTTATTTGCCATATTTATCACAGGTCTTTTTTCTTCTTTTCTAATCATATCTATTAGTTTTTCTATACTTTTAGCAATATTTTTTTCAAACTTTGGCAAATCATCTTCTAATGGAGTAGTACAATTTATCATCCTAGGCATTGGTAAATACAATATGTTATCAGAATTGTTTATTTCTTCACCAATAAAATCTTCCAATCCATTAATTTTGCTAACTATTACTTTACACCCGCAGGATAAAGCTTCTAGTACAACAATAGGAAGCCCTTCATAAAATGAAGGCAAAATAAAAATATGACTTTTATTAAATAACTCTGCTAATTCTATATGATTTAATCTTCCATTGAAGTTAACTTTATACATAGATTTATTTGATAGTTCTATTATCTTATCAGTCTCTTCTTTGTCACTTCCACTCCCTGCTATATTTACTACAATATCCTCTTTATTATAATTTAGAAAATTAAGGCTACTTATCAAGGACTTTATACCCTTACTTTCACAAATTTTTCCTGCATAAGTTATATTAATTTCTTTACCTGTTTTATATTTTTTGTTGTAAAAAATCTTATGATCGTAACCACTACCGATAACTGTAATTTTATCATCTACAAAATTAAATGTCTTAATTATATCTTCTTTTTGCTCCTTGTGTAAAGCAAATATATGATCCAGTTTACTTATATTTGAAATAATATAGTGCTTTTTTAAGCCAATATTTTTCAATTGTCTAAGACATGTTCCGTGACAAACTCCAACTACCTTAATATCTTTTACTTTTTCTCTTACAAAGCTTGTTATTAAATATAGGTGATTACACATAATAATATCTGGTTTAAAGTCTCTTATTGCCCTGTTTAAAATACTTAAAAATTCTTCTTTAATTTCAATTATCATATCTTCAGTAAGCTCTTTGTATTTCGTACTTTCATAAGGCATAATGTCACTCATACCTATTACTGGAAAAGGTAATGGAGGAGTATTGTAAATCATTGGGTAAAACTTTATATCATCATTAAAATAAGTTTTTTCATCTTTTACATCTATACCAGCTATTATACATTGCTCATGACCTAATTTATGTAAGCCTTCAATTACTCCATTCATATATACTCCACTACCTGTACTGTTTGGCTTTTGTGCTGTAATGTGTAGTATTCTCATATCATCCATCCTTTTTATTTTTTTCTAATATGTAAATAGACACAGGATGAATCATCGCTTTCTTTAAATCTTGGAAATATCATGCCATTATTATCTTCTTTTTCCAACTTTCTAATTTTATTTTTAATATACTCAATCCCATTATGTTGTCCTATTTTTATTATTTCACTGTCTTTAAAAATATTATATCTATCCCAGGCACAAGAAAATCCATCGCTACTCATCATAATTTTCACTTCATCATCCACATTCATATAACCATGTATAGACTTTTCTACAGCTTCCTTGTTAAATTCTAATATCCAATATCCTTTGTCATTATTTTTTTTAAGTCTGTTTTCTATTATAAGAGGAAGTAAAATGTTATTTTTTTCTAATATAGTTAAATTGCCTCTTTTATTTAAATTCTTCATCTTTGAAAATACTTTTTCATCAAGTTTACAAACACGCTCATCCTTTATTATTATATTTTCATTCAATTTATTTAAAAATAAAGTGCAATCTCCAAGAAGAAGATACTCTAGTTTATCTTCATAAAATTTTATTATTATTGCAGAAGCTGAGGGTAGATCTAAGTTTTCGATTTTTAGTCCATTTAGTTTTAATAAATAGTCTTTTTTTATTCTTTCTAGCCCTTCTAATACTATTTCTTTTAGCGAGTTATCTTTACCTATATTCTCTTTTAAGTATTTATTCCACCAAGATACATACCACTTAGCATCACTTTCTTTAGATATTAAGTTTTTATTATTTAATCCTGTAGCTCCATCTAATACCCATGCACCTTTTTTACATAATCCCACTATATCTTCATTGTAAGTTCCACTGCCTTTATCGCAAAGTAGTTCAAATTCCTTAATATCTATTTCCATAGTCTCCTCCAAATTACGATATAAATATTTATCTGTAAATATTATTGTATAGTAAATATAAATTATTACAACCATTTCTTAGGAAGTAAAATTCATAATCCTTAAAGAAAGCTGTATTACCTATTTAGTAATACAGCTTTTATTATATAGATTCAATAATTTTATTTTTTAATGTGAAAGTTATGTTTGTACCAACACCTTTTTCACTATCTATTATCATTTTACCACCATGCAATTTTACAATTTCATTACTTATGGCAAGGCCAAGTCCACTACCTGATTTATTAAAATCTTCTTGGAAGAACTTATCTAAAACTTTAGTTAAGTTTTCTTTATTAATGCCAACACCATTATCAGTAACAGTAAATGTGGTAAATTCTTCTCCTTGTGATACCACTACAACAACATATCCACCTTCTGCAGTAAACTTTATGGCATTTTGAACCAAATTAATTAAAACTTGTCTAAGTCTATTTTTATCACCTTGGATATCAAAAATTTCATCTGTTTTAAATTCTGTAAGAAGCGTAATATTTTTTTCATTTGCCTTAACTGCCAACTGAGTTACTACACCCTTTGCCAGTTTAGTCACATCTACCATATCAATTTGAAGCCTTATTCTGTCTGAAGATAAACGAGAAAAATCTAGCAAATCTTCTACTAAAGATATCATTCTTTCTGTTTCATCTTGTATTATTCCAAGACCCAAATCTAGCTCTTCTTTTCCAATCCCTTCATAAGCTAACGTTTCACTCCATCCTTTTATAGATGTTAACGGCGTTCTAAGTTCATGAGATACAGAAGATATAAATTCTTCTTTTAGTTTTCTACTCTTATCAATTTCCACAGCCATATGCTCAAATGTTTGAACAAGATCTGATATTTCATCATCATGCAATTGCTCTTTTTTCAGTTTGATATTGTAATTTCCTTGAGCCAATTCATTTGCAAATTGTTTTAAGTTTTTAAGTGGCTTAATTAATGATTCTGCAAATCTTAAACTAAGCAAGAATGCAATAAGCAAAATAATCACACCTGCAATAATAAAGAAGAAAACAAGTTTAATTATGGTATTATCAATATTTCTTAAAGATAAGCTATACCTAACAACACCTTCTATTTGGTTATTAACTTTAAGTGGTACAGATATACTCATAACATGTTCATTTGTTCCCACAATATTGTATGTATAAGGTGTTAAATTACTACTTCCCTTCAATGCCTTATTTACATCTTCATATTCATACTTTTCATTAGTTTTTATTCCATATTTATCTAATATTACATTTTTATTTTTATCTATAAACTCAATAGAAAAATTTGTATTACTATTTACTTTCCCTTTTTCAAAAATATTGGAAACTTTATTTTCAAAACTTGTAGACTCCATTCCTACACCATCGTATATATCTGTAGTATAGTTTGCTTGAGAAATCAAAGATTGTTTAGCTGAGTTATAATAATAGTTTTGAAGATAAAACATAAACAGTCCCTCAAATAATGCTACTGTTATAATTATCATTATAAAATAATACTTTATGACTCTTTTTCTCAGACCTTCTAAATGTAGCACCTATTATTCATCCTTTCTAAAACAATATCCATAACCCCAAACTGTTTGGATATACTTAGGTTTTGATGGATCATCTTCTATTTTATTTCTAATTCTTCTTATGTTAACATCTACTATCTTAAAATCGTATAAGTAATTACTTCCCCATACCTCATTTAATATTTGATCTCTACTTAATGATTTTTTAGCATTTACCATTAAGTACTTCACTATAGAAAATTCTGTAGGTGTTAATTCAATTTCTAATCCATTTTTATATAATTTTCTTTTATCTATGTTTAATACAAAAGGATCTGATATTATCTCATTACTCTTAATTTTGTTGTCATCTTTTTTAACTCTTCTTATAAGAGCTGAAACCCTAACCAGCAATTCTTTTATACTAAATGGTTTTACAATATAATCGTCAGCCCCAGATATAAATCCTTCTAATTTATCTTCTTCTTGACCTTTTGCAGTTAACATAATAACTCCAATTTGATCAAACTGTTGTCTTATAAATTTACATACATCTATTCCACTCATATCTGGTAACATTACATCCAGTAGGGCTATTGATATATCTGGGTGATTTGAAAGTTGCTCAATAGCTTCTGACCCACTTCCCGCTTCAATTATTTCATATCCTTCTCTTTTCAAATTTATACTTACAAAACTTCTTATACCTATTTCATCTTCTAAGACTAATATTTTTTCCTTCATTTTTTAATAATTCCTCCCAAAATTTCTATTTCTATTCATAAATTATAGAAAAATATTCCTTCATATTTTCTAATGTTAAGTCATATTTTTTAAAGGTATCTTTATTTCTAACTACTAATTGATAATAGTTATTATCTGTTTCAGCCAAGATACTATCCATCTTAGGGTTTGCTTTAGTGTCCTCAACTAAGTTTTTAGCAGATATACCTATTTGGAACAATTCTAAAGGCTCTTTGCTACTCTTATCATAATAATAGAAAATATAATATGGTGTATCACCTTCTATACTCTTTTGAATATATAGTTTATTTGCAAGATTATCAGGTACTAAAAATTTAAAATTATTTTTATAGTTATAATAAACTTGGCTTATAAATATTGTGTCTGCATCTTTGCCAGTTTTATTATTCCATTTTCTCCAACTCACAAGAGCCGACGGCTTACTGTTTGATGCAAAATTTTCAATCATATTATTATTTAATACTGGTATGTCTAAAATTCCATCACTATTTTCATCTCTTACAGGCACATAGTAAGAATTGAATATAAGATCGTCATCATTAAATACTTTTTTAAGTTTGTTATCTTTCATAAATAATATTTGAGTTGCATAACCATTTTCTTTTAATGTAGGCATACTTAGAATTACACCTTTTTTATTATTGTAGGCTTTCCCTATTACTAAGTACAAATCATTTAAGTTTTTAACATTAGGTATTTTAATGGCATTAGTTGTAGATAACTCATTATTATTTGAATAATTCAACATTGTTGTGTACATTTCACCGCTACTATTATCATAATTCATCATTAAAATATCTAATTTTAAGTCATTATCTATAAATCCTATTTTTATTTTCATCTGAGTATATTTTTTATAATCGTCTAACCAAGTAGGTTTTATTTTAGAAATCCTCGTGACTTTATTATCTTTTATACTATATACATTCATAGTGGTTACTGACTTATTATTTATAAGTAATATAACCTCATCACTTCCATCATTGTTTAAGTCATAGAAACTGGCATACTCTATTTCTTCACCTTCTTCAAGATAACTATCTTCTAGCGTATATCCATCATCATTTTTAGAAATAAGTACAAAACCAACCTTATTTATCTTCAAATTCACATCTTGTCTTTTTTGAAATGCAATTATATTTGAGTCTACTTTATTTATTTGCCCAACTTCGCTGGAGTTGTCTGGCAAAACTAGCGTGGTTCCATCTAAGGATTTGTTTATAAATGTGTACAATTCATTATTTCCCTTATCGTAAATAATATTATCATCAAGTAGATTTTCGGGTAAATCACTACTTGTATCACAGCCCGTCGTCATTATACACATAACAAATACTAAGGCTACTACTTTTAGTAACTTCATATATTCCCTCCTATTTATATTTGTCAGCAAAGAAGTTCTTAAAATTATTTATCCTTTTTTCTTCTTGTTTTATTTTGTCTTCATATAGAGCTGATCTTCCTAGTCTATCAGCCAGTGAGAGTAAGCTTATTTCTTCATAATCAGAATCATTAATTATTTCTTTTTCTTTAAAATATGGTAGCTTTTTATCATAGAATAGCGGTTGCATGTGGTGTTTTACTAAAATACATACTTCATCAATAAATTTTTCATCTTCTGTTACTTGATGCAAAAATTGTCTAGATAGTATTTCTCCTTGTAAATCATGTCCATAAGCAGTTATTCTATTTTTTCTTTTTTTTGTAGTTGTTAATTTACCTAAATCATGTAATAATGCAGCCCACATAAATACTCTTTTATTTTTAGATTTTTCTTTCAAATCACTAGCTTTATCTATTACTAATAAAGTATGATTTAACACATTTCCTTCAGGATGATGAATTAAGTCTTGTTCTATATCTTCCAAGTTTTTAATTTTAATAAATGGTTTTTGATCAAACGATCCTTCATCAATTAACTCTCTAATTTCCACTGATGGTTTATCACTACTTTGCAATATATCATCCACTTTTAAAAATAGTTCTTTACAAGTCATAATAATCACTCTTTCTATTTTATTATACATGAAATTTTTCAAAATAAAAGATTACTTCCTTAAGTAAATCTTATTATATTCTAACATAAGATTGTTCTTTTATTTATATTTTATTTTTTTCTTAAGATTTCTTATTATTATCTATTATGTATTTATACAAAAAAAATATAAAGCTAAATCTAAAGATATATAATAAAATAAAAATATACCTTTAAGATTCAGCTTTTATAGTATTTTATTTAGTTTTTAGGAAACTTATCATCTGACCAAATTATATCTTCAAACTTATGTTCACTTAATTCATCTTCCTCAACTTCTATATGAGTATTTTCGTCAATAGGGTTTTCATTTTCTTCCATATTTCTAAAAATGTTGCTTTCTACAATTTCCTCTTCCTCATCTTTAACTTCTTCTACTTCAATAGTTTCTACTGATTTAGTCTTTATATCGTCTTCTTTTCTTGATTTTTTAGATGATTTTTTACCTTTGTCTTCTTTCGTAGTCTTATTATCTTTTTTCGATGTCTTCTTATTTTTTTTGCTTGATTTACTTGTACTATCTTCACTTGGTTGTTTTTTGGAGTTCTTTTTAGATGATTTATTTGATTCTTTTTTAGTTTTTTTAGATTTTGTTGATTTTGCTGATTTGCTATCTTTAGGTTGAGCTTCAACTTCTGTTTTATCTTTTTTACTTTCCACATCTACAATTTCTTTTGGCTCATAATTATCACTTTTATGTTTTTTATTTGAAGTTTTTCCTTTTTTATTTTTATCTTCATTAAAAGTAGATTTTTTCTTAGCTCCTAGATTAAAATTAATTGCTTTCTTTTTCTTTCTTGTTGGCTCTTCTTGTGCAATATCTTCATTATTTGGTTTATTTTCATCTACTAAATCATTTAATATTACTTCATTGTAATCTTCCACATATGAAGAGTTTTTCTTATTATTTCTTGGTTCTTTGTGTTTTGCATTTCTTCTCAGATTATTTTTTGTATTAAACAAGTTTACACCCCCTTAAACTTACTTATTATAATATATATTCAGTTTAAGGGAATATATTTAACTTTTTAAGAATTATTTATTATTTTTAGGTGGTCTTGGTCCTATATACTGATATAAATTACTTTTTAACATACCATTATATAATTTTCTTCTTCTACTTGCTTCTTCTCCAAACTCACCTTCAAAGTCTTCGTAAGAAGTAATTAAGTAATATGACCAATTTTTAAGTTTTCTAAATGTATACCCCAGTTGTTTATAAAGCATTTTAACTGTATCTGCATCCTCTAGTCTTTCTCCATAAGGCGGATTTGTTACTATAAATCCATATTCTTCATCACTAGTAAACTCAGTAGCATCACCATAGTTAAATTCTATATAATCTGCAACACCGGCTATTTCTGCATTTTCTCTAGCTATTTCTAAAGCTTCTTCGTCTATATCGTAACCATATATTTTAAACTCTATATTTTCATCTACCTTGGCATAGGCTTCTCTTCTTACATCCCACCAGATTTTTTTGTCCATAGTTCTCCATGACTCAGAAATAAACTCTCTGTTCATACCTGGTGCCATATTTATTCCCTTCATAGCAGCTTCTATTAAAAGAGTTCCTGAACCGCACATTGGATCAACTAAAGTTCTTCCTGGCCTCCATGGAACAAGTTCCATTATGGCAGCAGCTAAAGTTTCTCTAATTGGTGCCTTATTAGCTCTTTCTCTATATCCTCTTTTATGAAGAGCAGTTCCTGATGTATCTATTGTTAGCGTTACTTTATCCTTATGTATAAACACAAATATAGGATATTTTTCTTTATCTTCTTTTAATAATCCTGTTTCTAAATAGCTTTTCTTTAAACTTTCAACTATAGCTTTTTTTACTATAGATTGTATATCTGGTGTCGAATATAGCTTTGATTTTATTGAAGACGCTTTTGAAATAGGAAACTGCGCACCAAAAGGTATGTATTTGGACCAGTTTATTCTCTTTGTTCCTTCAAATAATTCATCAAAACTTTTAGCTTCAAATTCCGCCACTTTAAGATGAACTCTTTCTGCACATCTTAAATAAATATTTGATTTAGCAATACCTGCTTCATCAGTTTTATATGTAACCCTTCCATCTTCTGTTTTAATTATTTCATAACCTAAATTTTGTATTTCTCTGTTTAACATTTTTTCCACACCAAAGAAACATGGCGCTACTAAAGTATATTCTTTTTTCATTTGTTCCTCCTGTTCTTAATTCATGCTTCCCATTTTATAGCCATTTAAATCTAAGGTAACATATTTAAAACCTATTTCTTTAAATTTTAGATTCACTTTATTTATCATCTCATCATCGTAAAATTTGCAAATTTCCTTTTTATCAACTTCTATTCTTGCAATATTGTCATGAACTCTTACTCTATACTGGCTAAAATTATTATCTTGTAAAAAATTTTCTCCTTCTTCTATCATTCTAAGCTTTTCTTTAGTTATTTTATCCCCTACTGGTATTCTAGTAGCTAAGCAAGAAAAAGAAGGTTTTTTATATGTGGCAACATTTAATTCTTTTGATAAAATTCTAATTTCTTCTTTGCTTAATTTAGCATTTTTTAAAGGACTTATTATGTTTAACTCCTCTAAGGCCTTTAATCCTGGTCTATAGTCATCTAAGTCACTTAAATTAGTTCCATCAAGTATATATTTAATATTATGTTCACTTGCTATTTCTTTTATTTTACTAAATACAAATTTCTTACAATGATAACATCTTAAAGGTCCATTTTCTATAAATTCTTGTAAATCTAGATTGTCAATGTTACAAAGAACATGGTTGACCCCGTATTCTTTTGCATAATTTACAGATTCTTCAATTTCTCTACTTGAATGCATCATAGCACTAATAGTAATAGCCATAACATTTTCTCCTAGTACATCCTTTGCAACTTTTAATAAAAAATTACTATCTACGCCTCCTGAATATGCTATTGCTACTTTTTCCATTTCCTTTAAATTATTAGTTAATACATTTAATTTATCATTTAGTATTTTATCCATATGTTTTATCCCACCCACTTAAAATAATTTATCTTCTCTAGTATATATAAAGATTTTTAATAAATCAAATTTAAAATTTTGCTTTGATTAGTCTTTTACTGCAATAAATAATTTACACTATAAATTTTTTCATTTTCTTTATATACTCTCGTAACTCTTCTATTAATCATGCATAAAATTTCATAATTAATAGTATCGTTTCTCTTTGCATTTTCTTCTACACTAAGCTCTCTTATATCATTATCTATAATTGTAACTTCATCACCTATTTTTATATCCATATCTAAGGGAACTTTAACCATACATTGATCCATGCAAACTCTACCCACTACCTCTAATATTTCTCCTTTTATAGAAACCTTCGGATTATGTTGAATTCTATTAAATCCATCTGCATAGCCTATTGAAATTGTAACTATCTTACTTTTTTCACTTGTTTTATAAATATGACCATAACTAATGCCCACATTTTCATCTAGTACTTTGACATTAGTTACAACTGATTTTAATTTCAGACATGGTTTTAATTCTATATCCTTATTTACTTCGCCTGATGGATAATATCCATATAATATGATACCTATTCTGACCATATTGAATAAATCCTCATTTAAATCAATTATTGCAGCACTATTCGCAACATGCTTAATTGGTATATTAATATTTAAATTAGTTAATTCTTCAATTACTTTTTTATATCTGTTTAACTGAACCAATGTAGTTGTTTTATCTTTCTCGTCTGCCTTTGCGAAATGAGTAAAAATACCTTCAATATATATGTTTTTTAAATTATTTATCTCTTTAATATATTTTGTAGCTTCCTTTGCTAGAAATCCTAATCTGCTCATTCCTGTATCAATCTTTATATGTACCCTAGCTTTTTTATTTGATTTTTTTCCTATTGCATCTATTTTTTTAACATATTCCAAGTTATATACTGTAATAGAAATATCTTTTTCTATTGCTTCTTTTATCATATTTATATCTATATACCCTAAGCATAAAATAGGTAATTTGATATCATTGTTTCTAAGTTCTAATCCCTCTTCTATTCTAGACACTGCAAAAAAATCTATATTCTTATTTTCTAAGTATTCAGAGACCTTCACAGAGCCACACCCATATGCATTTGCTTTTACCACGCAACATATTTTCATTTTATCTGTCAAACTATTCTTTATTTCTTTTAAATTATAGCCTATGTTATTTAAATTAACCTCAGCCCAAGATCCTGATTTGATTATCATCTTTACCTCCTCAAATCTTTTGATATGGTTTTATTATATAATTTCATATTTTTTTTTACAATAAAATAAATATAATGCTATTTAAATTCCACAGTATTATATCTTATATAAAAATTGATTATTCTGTTTATTCTCAAGATGAAATTTGTTTTGATTTTTTTAATTTTCTTATATTTATGTATCATTTAATACTTTAAAATACAATAATTATACTTTTGAAAATTTTATCGAACTTTGTATAAAAAACTATTGTTATATTCAAAAGAAAATTATATAATGATACAGGATTATTTGAAGAAATGCTTTTCAAGTAAAAGCAAAATAATAAACTTACTTTAAAATGAATATTGAAAGGAAAATGTAATAATGAGTCAGAAATTACAAAAAAACTTAGGACTTGCTGCTGCATTATCTACAGTTGTAGGTATGGTAATTGGTGGTGGAGTATTCTTTAAACCACAAGCGGTTTATACTTTGACAGGAGGAGCACCAGGTCTTGGAATATTAGCTTGGTTTTTAGCTGGTATACTTACAATTACTGCTGGTTTAACTGCTGCTGAGGTTTCTGCTGCTATTCCTAGAACTGGTGGTATGATGGTTTACATTGAAGAAATTTACGGTAAAAAATTAGGAATGTTAACAGGTTGGATGCAATCAGCATTATTCTTTCCTGCTACAATTGCTGCATTAGCAGTTATGTTTGGTAACCAAACTTGTATATTACTTGGATTAAATGAAAGCATTGCTATACCAATATCAATCGCTACGGTATTATTAATAAGTATATTAAACACATTTGGAAGTAAGACTTCTGGTACTATACAAACGGTTGCAACTATAGCTAAATTAGTTCCACTTGCTATAATAATAGTATTTGGTTTCATAAAAGGCGGTGGAGCTAATCCTATAACTACTCCACTAGTTGCTGAAAGTGTATCTCCTGCATCAGTAATCGGTCAAGTATTAATAGCTATATTATTTGCTTATGATGGATGGATTAATGTTGGTGCTATAGCTGGCGAAATGAAAGAACCAGGTAAAGATTTACCAAAAGCTATCGTTGGTGGTTTATCAGTAACTATGGCTGTTTATATGGTAATAAACATAGCATATTTATGGGTATTACCAGCTGACCAAATAGCTCAATTTGCTAACCCAGCTTCTGCTGTAGCCCAAGTGTTATTTGGAAAAATAGGTGGTAAAGTTGTTACTGCTGGTATACTAATTTCAGTATTTGGATGTATGAACGGATATTTATTAACTGGTCCAAGAGTTCTTTATACTTTAGGATCACAAAAATCATTACCAGGATACAAAGTTGTTGGTGCTTTAAATAAAAACAATGTTCCTGCAAAAGCAACATTAATAATGGGTATTTTATCTTCATTATATGCATTATCTGGACAATTTAACTTGTTAAGTGACTTATCCATGTTCGCTGTATGGTCATTTTATGTATTAACTTTCATAGGTGTTATAATTCTAAGAAAAAAACAACCAGATTTAAACAGACCATATAAAGTTCCTATGTATCCATTTATACCAATGGTAGCTATAGCTGGTGGATTATTTGTTGTATTAAATCAATTATTATTTGCTGGTATGACAAATACTATAACTTCACTAGGTGGAGTTTTAGTTACTTTAATTGGTTTACCTCTTTACAGCATAGCGCAAAAGCAAGTTGATAAAGAAAATAACAATAATGACTTAAATAAAGTTGCATAATAAAAATAAAAGAGCTTTCTTCATATTTATTGAAGAAGGCTTTTTTAATACAAGAAATAAATTTTAATTTTTCATAAATACATAAAAAATATCCTTTTACAAATATTAATATATAATTTGAATAATTAAATTACCTACAATTAAATCTGAGTAATTTTACACATTAGCATTTTTGTTTAATTTATAATTTTCATTTATAAAATATGTTTGAAAGGAAATTTAGATTATGAGTCAGAAATTACAAAAAAATTTAGGTCTTACTGCTGCTTTATCTACAGTTATTGGTATGGTTATTGGTGGTGGAGTATTTTTTAAACCCCAAGCTGTTTACACTTTAACTGGCGGAGAACCCGGCCTTGGTATAATAGCCTGGTTAGTAGCTGGAGTTATAACAATAACTGCCGGTCTTACTGCAGCAGAAGTTTCTGCTGCTATTCCAAAAACAGGTGGCATGATGATTTATATTGAAGAAATTTATGGCAAAAAACTCGGTGTTTTAACAGGATGGATGCAATGTGCCTTATTTTTTCCTGCTACGGTAGCTGCACTGGCAGTTATGTTTGGCAACCAAAGTGCAACACTAATAGGAAACAAAAATTTAATAGTTCCCATAACTTTAGGTGTTATTTTACTTGTAAGTATTTTAAATACTCTAAGCTCCAAGACAACGGGACTTATCCAAATAATTGCTACAGTTTGTAAATTAATTCCTCTTATACTAATAATTATCTTTGGTTTTATAAATGGTAATGGAAATAATGCTATAACTTCTCCTTTAGTAGGCCCCGGTGTATCTACTGTTTCTATTATAGGCCAATTATTGATTGCTATATTATTTGCTTACGATGGATGGATTAATGTTGGTGCTATAGCTGGAGAAATGAAAAATCCTGGTAAAGACCTACCAAAGGCTATTGTTGGTGGTTTAGCTTTTGTTATGGTTGTTTATATCATAATAAATGTTGCTTATTTATGGGTCTTGCCAGCCAGTAAGTTGGCAAATTTTGATTCCCCAGCTTCTGCAGTAGCAGAAGTAATATTCGGACCTATTGGTGGAAAACTTATAACTACAGGTATTTTGATTTCTGTGTTTGGTTGTATTAATGGTTATTTATTGACTGCTCCAAGGGTTCTTTATACTTTAGGTCAACAAAAATCTATACCAGGTTACAAATATTACGGTTCATTAAATAAAAGTGGAGTACCTGGAAATGCAACTATAGTAATGGGTATTTTATCAGCTCTTTATGCTTTATCTGGTCAATTTAACTTATTAACTGACTTATCTATGTTTGCAATTTGGTCTTTTTACGTATTAACATTTATAGGTGTGATTTTGCTAAGACAAAGACAACCTGAATTAAATAGACCATACAAGGTTCCTTTATATCCAGTAATACCAATAATAGCTATTGCTGGAGGTTTATTCGTCGTCGTAAATCAACTATTATTTGCCGGCATGGAAAATACCTTAATATCCTTAGGAGGAGTAGTTATTACTTTAATCGGTCTTCCTCTTTATTCTTTGGCCCAAAAACAAGTAAATAATGATAATGATAAAACCACTTAAATTAAAAACATAAAAAAGCATGATAAAAATTTATTTATCATGCTTTTTTAAATTAGACTACTTCTTTTTTCTCATATAAAAATTTTGTAATAAAATATGAAATAAATAATATTAAAATTGTTAATATTCCACTAAAAAGATTAATATTTACTTCACTTAATTTGTTAAGTATTTTTATGACTGATTGCATATCATCAACAGCGAAAGACGGTATCATCACAATAATCATAAAGATAAATATCATTGCCATTCTACCCTTTTTCATTCCAAAATATAACAAAACGGGAATTAATACTGATACTAAAATAACGGCGCTTATTATACCAATATACAAAATCATTTTATAATCAATTCTACTTAAATCAACTAAATTTGCTTTATTAGATATAAAAAATATTAAAGAACATAGTATGCTAGCTCCAACAATGGTAAATATACAGAAAATATATCTAGAAATAACATATTCATTCTTTGTAACAGGTAAGTGAGAAATCATATAATCTATTCCATAGGAATCCTCATATGCCATAGTTTGATATGCTATAACATAAGTAATCATCCCCATTAGCATAGTTGAAAAGCTAGGATTGATTAAAGATGCCCCGCCAAATGCAACCAATGTAAATAAAGCCATTTTCTTAACTGAAAGAAAATTATTAAAGCTTAAATTCACTAAATTCATTATATTTCTCATTACTTGTTCCCCCTTGTATAATAAGTTAATATATCTTCCAAGTTAGGCTTGTCATAAACTGCCTCTTCACCAAATAACTCATAGGCTTTTTCTTTATTTTTTACTAATCCTTCAAATCCAAAGCTATTTTTATTAACTGATATAAATATATCCTTTGTTTCTTTTTGTAACAATTCATTATTTCCTTTTACTATAATATGATTTTGTAAAATGCTATCTTTATCATCAGCTAAGAAAATTTCCCCTTTATAAATAAATACTAAATAATCCCCTATTTTATCCAAGTCACTAGTTATGTGAGTTGAGAAAAATACTGTAGCATTATCTTCTTCAATTCTTTCTTGTAACATTTCTAGTACTTCATTTCTAACTAAAGGATCCAGATTAGCTGTAGGCTCATCCATTATAATTATTTTAGGACGATGAGATAAAGTCATTACTATTTCAAATTTTTTTTGCTGACCTTTAGATAACTCTTTATAAATTTTATTTTCATCTAATTCAAATTCGTTTATATATCTATTATAAAGTTTTTCATCCCAATTTTTATAAAACAAACAAAGAGATTTTTTTATCCTACTTAATTTTGATTCTTGTAAATATCCATTAAATTCCCCCACATATCCTATGTTCTCTTTTAGAGATAAATCATCACCTTCATATTCTTTGTTAAATAATTTAACACTTCCACTGTCTTTTTTTAACATGCTAAGTATTAGTTTAATTGTAGTTGTTTTGCCAGATCCATTTGGTCCGATAAATCCTGTAACAAAACCTTTTGGTATTTTTAAATCTTCTATTTTTAAAGAAAAATTATCAAAATCTTTTCTTAAATTATTAATTTCAATTGCATTCATTTTTAAACCTCCTCATAAATACTTTTTATAATTTCCATAAAATCTTCTACTTTTATTCCCATCTTTTTAGCACCTAGAATTATTTCTTCTAACTTACTTTCCATCTCAAATATTGCGGCTTCTTTTAATCTTTCTGTACTTTGACTACATACATAACTACCTTTACCTGCAACAGTTTGTATGTATCCTTCCTTTTCTAATTCTTCATAAGCTCTTTTTGTAGTGATTATACTTACTTTTAATTCTTTAGCCAAAGATCTTATAGATGGTAGTAATTCCTCACTACATAAATCTCCACTTAAAATCTGTGACTTAATTTGATTTTGAATTTGTTCATAAAGTGGCACTGCTGAAGAGTTACTTATAATTATATTCAACTGTTATTACCTCCTTTCATATATAATATATGTATATAAGTGTTTATAACTGTGTATATTTATTATATACATATATTAACCATTTTGTTACTCCTTGTCAACTAAAAAATTCGCTTCGCTCATGTCGCCAACGAGATGCCTTCGCTATCGCTTCAGGCAACGACCTTGCTCAAAAATACATTTTTACATTTCCTAAATGACTTGATATAACTTGATTCCAGAGTTTATCAACAGCGTAAACTTAACTATAATTTCCTTAAATGTAAAAAATCTCCTTTGAAATTAATCAAAGGAGATTTATAATTATAATAAGTTTTCTTTATATTCATTTTCTTTAAAACCAATTAAAACTTTTTTATTATTTACTAATAAAGGTCTTTTTATAAGTTTTCCATCACTTACAAGTATGTCAAGCATTTCATCTTCACTTGCAGTCTTTAACACTTCTTTAAGTCCTAATTCTCTATATTTTACCCCACTTGTATTAAAGAATTTTTTTAACTCATGTCCACTTTCTTCATAAATTTTTTTCATTTCTTCTTTTGTGGGTGGTGTATCTACCAAATCTATTTCTTCAAAGTTTATATTATTTTCTTTAAGCCAATTCTTGGCTTTTCTTGCTGTAGATCATTTTTTGTATCCATAAAGTTTCATATTGTTATTCCTTCCTGTCATAAAAGTTCCACGGCACCAATTCCACTTCTCCATAAGATCTTTCCTTCAATCTATTGGAGTATTCACCTTTGTAGTTTATTAAATGTAGCATAACCAATTCAACATATCTGATGGCAATTTGAATTATATTCCACATATCCTCCACATGAAGAGTTGCTCTGTTCCTTTTTCTACTTGGATGAACTATTTTATTTCTGAAGTAAATAATTAAATCTACTCCATCTAAAAATTTGCTTTGAATATATTCATCAAATAAGTTAAGATCTTCCTTGCCTGTAGGAATTTTGCAGCTATTGAGTAACATTCTAATATTTGTGGATGATGAGTTATCATCAAATTCCTCATCACTTAAAATCTTTTGTTGCTCAACTAAAACCACATAAGATAAAGTTTCTAGTGCAATTTGCATGGAAATAATATTATTTTCAATTGTAGTATTACCCAATGTTTCTATATACCAATCAATAACTTGTTTAATAGCATGTCCATAATACAAATCATTTAGTCTTTTACACATTAACGTCATATATTTTTCTATATTATGGTTATTAGCTATGGTATCCTTCCAATTAGGTACAAATCTAAAAGGACTTACTATACATTCTCTACATAGTCTAAATATATTATTATTAAGCTCATACCCTTTAACGATGCATATATCAACATATCTTCCACACATAAAGCTAAGTGCCATAGATATGTTATCCAACACATCGTTTATATTGTTTGTCTTAAATAGGCTGTTGTCTTTCTTTTTCATTCTTCCGATGTGGGTAATTATAGTTCCAGATTTATCTTTTAGTTCACGATTTAATTCCTTTGTAAAATCATATCTTTTATCAATAGTTACTTCTAAATCCCCTATATTAAACTCCATCCTCCCAGCAAATAACTTATCTTCATGCATTATAAGTTTTCCTGAATATCTATCAAGATTTACTATATAAAAGTCTATACTATCTACAAAATAATTTTTAGACTTAATATATCCATCGTTAATATAACCTTCTAAGAATAAATCACTAGATAGTGCTACAGTTACATTTATTGGTTTATAACCATAAACTTCTAATATAGCGTTATCATAATCTAGCGTTATATCTACATCATAATCCTTCCTTGATAAAACTTTTCCTTTAAAATTTATAGACATAGGAGTGGTCATTTTATAAAATACTTTTCCGTAGCATTTATATTTTTTATTATATAAGTAAACACAAAATCTTCCTTCATGGATACTAATATCTTCGCTTACATCATAATCCAAATAATCTAAAGATATAGCATCTTTAAGTGATTTCATAACTACTCCACCTTTTCTAATATATTGAATTTCATTATATCATAATAAATATATTCATTGTTGATAAAATTCTATTTTATATACAAGAACAGATTAGAAATAACTCTAATCTGTTCTAGATACTTAGCATTTAACTAAACATTCCTTTTTATTTTCTTTTGGCTCTTCAGATTTATAATCATTAATATCTATTTTAGTCATTTCATTTTTATTCATTGTATTAAATGCCTTTGATAACATTAATTTTATTCTATTTATTTGATTTACTTCACTTGCTGATGGGTCATAATCTATTGGAATTATATTTGCATCCTTATATCTTCTTTTTAATTCCTTAATAGATCCTTTACCAATTATATGATTTGGTAAACATCCAAAAGGTTGCATGCAGATAACATTTTTCACATCATCTTCTATAAGTTCTATCATTTCACCTGTCAATAGCCATCCTTCTCCTGTTTGATTGCCAAGAGATACTACTTCTGATGCTTTTTTTGCCAGATCTCTAATATCTTTTGGAGTAGAAAATCTTTTACTTTCTTTTAATGATTTTATATAAGTTTTTTGATAAAAGTTAGCAATTTTAATAAATATCTTAGCTCCTATTGTTGATTTCTTACTTCCTTCTAAATATTTACTTTTAAAAAGAGTGTTTACAGACCAAGCAGTAAAAAAATTAATAAGTTCTGGCATTACCGCTTCTGCACCTTCTTTTTCCAATACATCTACAATATTATTATTTGCTGTTGGATGAAATTTAACCAAAATTTCACCTACTAATCCTACACGTGGTTTAGTTATATTTAATACTTCTAAATTATCAAAGTCTTTTACTATATTTCTTATGTTGTTTTTAAACTCTGAGAATCTACCATTTTTTAAAGATTCTTTGCATTTAATTACCCATTTATCGTAAAGCTTATTGGTGCTTCCTTTTACAGCTTCATAAGGCCTTACCCTGTATACTACCTTCATTAATAAATCTCCATAAATGGCACTCATAATAGTTCTATGAATTAGTTTTAATGATATATTATCCATTACACCATTATTCTCCATATTATTTACACTTAGAGATATAACTGGTATATCCTTAAAACCTGCCTCATATAGTCCCTTTCTTAAGAAGCCTATATAATTAGTTGCCCTACATCCCCCACCTGTTTGAGTAATAGCTACAGATGTATTGCTTAAATCATATTCCCCTGACTTTAAAGCCTTTATTAATTGACCTATTACAATTATCGCTGGATAACAAGCATCATTATGTACATATTTTAGGCCTTCTTCTATTACTTCTCTATTAGTATCTTGAAGTATTACTAAATTCCACCCACAAGAATTAAAAGCCTCTTGTAAAAATTGAAAGTGTACAGGAGACATTTGAGGTGCAAGTAAAGTATGTTTCATATTAAGCTTTGTATTTTTAACATAAGGTATCTTCTTAACTTCTATATTTTCTGCTTTTATATTATTTTCTTCTCTTTCTTTCATTGCAGCTTTTAAAGATCTCAGTCTTATTTTTGCTGCTCCCAAGTTATTACCTTCATCTATTTTTATAACCGTATAAATTTTAGATTTTTCACTTAAAATCTCTTCCACCTGTTCTGTAGTTACCGCATCTAAGCCACATCCAAAAGAGTTTAGCTGAACTAGCTCTAAATTATCAAAGTTTCTTACAAAAGATGCAGACTTATATAGCCTTGAATGATATACCCACTGATCTACAACGCGAAGAGGTCTATCCAAATTAGCAAGATGACAAATACTATCTTCTGTAAATACTGCCATATCTAAAGAGTTAATTAATTCAGGTATTCCATGATTAATTTCTGGATCTAAATGATAAGGCCTACCTGCTAAAACAATCCCTTTTAAGTTATTTTCATCTATATATTTTAGTGCATCTTCTCCTGCTTTTCTTACTTCATTTTTAAAATTAGTTTCTTCTTTTGTTGCTTTATCAACTGCACTAAATACCTCTGATTTTGTAATATCGCTGAAGTTATCTTTAATTATCTCATATAATCTATACTTTAGCCTTTCTTTATTATTTAAACTTAAGAAAGGATTAATATATTTAATATTTTTTCTTCTCAAATCTTCCAAATTATTTTTTATAACTTCAGAGTAAGATATTACCACTGGACAGTTATAGTTATTATCTGCACTTTTATCTTCTTTGTATTCGTGAGTAACTGCTGGATAAAAAATAGTTTTTACTCCTCTATCAATCAAACTTTGAATATGTCCATGAACTATTTTCCCTGGGTAACATACTGTTTCAGATGCTATTGAATCTATACCTTTTTCGTATAATTGTTTTGACGATCTTTCTGATAACAACACTCTAAACCCTAGGCATGTGAAAAATGTATACCAAAATGGGTAATCTTCATACATATTTAAAACTCTAGGTATTCCAATTTCACCTCTTACTGCCTCTTCTTTGCTTAATGATTTATAATATTTAAATAATCTATCATACTTAAATTTAAATAAATTAATAGGGTTTTCTTTATGTTGTTTTACACTTTTATCTCCATTTGAAAATGCTCCTTTTTCACATCTATTTCCAGATATAAAAACTTCATCTTGAGAGAATTTATTTATAGTAAGCAGACATTTGTTTGAACAAACATTACATCTACTAACTGTGGTATCTATCTTAATATTATTAAGCTCATCGTAATCTAACAGTTTACTTTCATTGCCTTCTTTATACTGTGATTTTGCAATTAAAGCACAACCAAAAGCTCCCATTAATCCAGCAATATTTGGTCTAACAACTTCCCTACCTGTTAATTTTTCAAAAGCCCTAAGAACTAAATCATTATAAAAAGTTCCACCTTGAACAACTATATTATTTCCTAATCTACTGAAATCCCTTATTTTGATAACTTTAAATAAAGCATTCTTTATTACCGAATATGAAAGTCCAGCAGAGATATCTGCTACTGTAGCTCCTTCTTTTTGTGCTTGTTTAACCTTAGAATTCATAAATACTGTACATCTAGACCCTAAGTCAACAGGATTTTTCGAATTTATACCTACTCTAGCAAAATCTTCTATATTCATTGATAAGGATTTTGCAAAAGTTTCTAAAAATGAGCCACACCCTGAAGAACAAGCTTCATTTAATATTATACTGTCAATTACACCATTTTTTATTTCTAGACATTTCATATCTTGACCACCAATATCTAAAATAAAATCTACATCTTCATTAAAGTATTTTGCAGCTTTATAATGTGCAATGGTTTCTATTTCTCCATAATCAACTTTCAGTGCCTTTTTAAGTAATGCTTCACCATATCCTGTTACGCAAGAGGAAAGAATTTTCATATCCTTAGGTAAACTCTTATATATGTCTTTTAATACTCTTATTGAAGTTTCTAAAGGGCTTCCTTCATTGCTACTATAATAAGAATATACTAAATTTCCATCTTCATCTATTAATGTAGCCTTTGTAGTAGTTGAACCTGCATCAATACCTAAATATACATTGCCTTTTACTTTGTTAATATCTACCTTTTCAACTGAATTTTTCTCATGTTTATGTGTGAACTCTTCATACTCATTAAAATCTTCAAACAAAGGTTCTAAACCCTTATCCCCGCTAATATCAATATTATTAATTTCGTCTAATCTATCTAATAAATCATGCAATATTAAAAAATCTTCATTCTTTGATAGTAGACTGGCACCCATAGCTATATATAGTTGAGCATCTTGTGGAAAAATCACATCTTCATCTTTGAGTTTTAACACATTTTGAAAGGCTTTTCTAAGCTGAGATAAAAAGTATAATGGTCCTCCTAAAAAAGCAACTTTTCCCTCTATTTTTCTTCCACAAGATAAAACACTTACCGTTTGAACTACAACAGCATTAAAAATACTCATTGCTATATCTGATTTTTTTGCACCATCATTTATAAGTGGCTGTATATCTGTTTTAGCAAATACACCACATCTTGAAGCAACAGGATAAATAACATTATAATCCTTTGCCATTTCATTTAAACCTTTTGCATCTGTTTTTAAAAGGGTAGCCATTTGGTCTATGAAAGCTCCAGTCCCTCCAGCGCATATTCCATTCATTCTTTGATCAATACCACCACTTAAATAAGTAATTTTTGCATCTTCTCCACCTAGTTCTATTACTACATCTGTTTCTGGGTGAAATGTTTCTATTGCTTTTGTAGATGAAATAACCTCTTGAATAAATTTTAAATTTAAATAATTTGATATATCTATTCCACCAGATCCTGTTACTACCACGGATACACAAATATCTCCTAATTTATCATAAACATTTCGTAGTATTTCTTTAACAGCTTTTTTTACATCTGAGAAATGTCTTCTATATTCCTTATAAATAGGTATATCATCATATAAAATCACAGTTTTTACTGTTGTTGATCCTACATCTATTCCCATATTGTATGTCTTTATCATAACTATCCCCCCATGACATATAAATCCTGCTCACATTTCATGTATACTAAAATTTTTATTACGATTCTATAATATAAATTATAAGGCAACACTGTACATACTTAATAATGTTAATTAAATTTTAATATAATATCAATATAATATTTAGAATTCATATTATGAAATTGAAAATATTTAATTTTAACCCTTATATATATACTAACTCTTAAATGCTTTATTGTAATATATATTTAAAATTCTACTTGAAAGATTTTTTACCTTTATTACCTTGTATTTTGTGTCTTTGAATTTATTTAAAAATACCTTACTAATTAATTATGAATAAGAAGCATATAAATATGAAGGAAATTGAAAAGAACTAAAAAAGAACAATGATAATTAACTTTATCATTGTTCTTTTTATTAGTTTATATTATTTATTGCGTCATTATTTTTTTCATCTATATTATTAAAAGTTTTCTTATAGAATAATCCAAATATTATTACAGTACTTATTATAGCTATAATATCTGCTATTGGTTCTGCTAACAAAACAGCAGTTAGACCGTCTTCAATAAACATCGGTAAAATGAATATTAGTGGAACTAGCAATACAATTTTTCTAAGCATTGCAATAATCAGAGATGTCTTTGCTTGGCCTAAGGCTAAAAAAGTTTGCTGACAAGCTATTTGAGCTCCAAATAAACACATACCTACAAAATATATTTTCATTGCCCACGATGTTATTTCAACAAGTTCTGGTTTATTATTAAATATGCTTACGAAAAACTCTGGGAATATCATTATTAAGAATACCATAACTGCAGAATATGATACACATATTATAAATAATAATTTAAATGTTTTTTTAACTCTATCCATTTCTTTTGCCCCAAAGTTATAACTAATTATTGGCTGAGCTCCCTGAGTAAGACCCATCAAAGGCATCATTATCACTTGCATTATACTACTCATTATTGTCATAGCACCTACTGCTAAGTCTCCGCCATATTTTAATAATTGATTATTTAAACTTACTAGTACTAAAGACTCCGTAGCTTGCATTATAAATGGTGCTACACCTAACGCCACTATTGAAAGTGCTAATTTTTTATTAAGTTTTAGATATTTCTTTCTAATTTTAAGAATACTCTTTTTACCAAATAGAAACTTTAATACAAATATAGCAGATATACCTTGCGAGATTATAGTTGCTAAGGCAGCACCTTTAACACCCATACCAAATCCAAATATTAAAATTGGATCTAAAACTATATTTATAATAGCACCTATAATAACAGTAAACATACCTATTTTTGTAAACCCTTGAGTATTTATAAATAAATTCATCCCCAAAGATATTTGTACGAATATAGTACCTATTAAATATATAGTTAAATAATCTAAACCATATCCTATTGTAGCATTACTCGCTCCAAATGCCCAAAGTATAGGTTCTTTGAATACAAGAAATAGTATTGTTAAAACAATACCTCCAGATATAAGCATTGAAAAACAGTTACTCATTATTTCTTCTGCTTTATCATTATCTTGCTTTCCCATTTCAATAGCACTAAGTGGTGCACCTCCAGCTGCAAATAACATTGCAAAGGCCGATACCAATAGTATTATTGGCATGGCAACACCAACACCAGCCATAGCTATATCTCCGTTAGCCATTCTACCTATAAATATTCTATCTACAACGTTATATAATAGATTTACTAATTGACCTATTATAGTTGGAACGGCCAATGTATAAAGTAATTCACCAATACTTCCCTTACCTAAATCAATACTTTTACTACTCATAATATTGCTCCTTTTTTTATTACATATTCTTTATCATATTGCTATAATATAGTATAGGGTAACCCAACAGTCAATAGGAGATTAAAAAAATGAAAATGAATTTAAAAAAATTAACTACAGGAGAGTTTGCAAAGATTTGTAACGTTACAAAGCACACACTGTATCATTACAATGATATTGGAATACTAAAGCCTAATTATTGTAATGAAAATGGATACAGAATGTATACCTACGATCAGTTAAATCTTTTTTACTTTATTAGTGTAATGAAAGAAATGAATATGTCCTTAAATGAAATTAATTTATTTTTAAATAATAGAACACCACAAAAAGTAAAAAGTTTATTTGAAAATAGAATAGAAGAGTTAGATGAAGAAATAAATAGAATTAAAGAATTACAGGACATGCTAAAATCAAGAATAGAAAAAATAGATTATGCTTTTTCCATAAATAATGAAGAAATAAAAGTAGAATATGAAGAAGAAGAAAAATTATTTTTAAGTAAATCTTTAAAGAATGATACTGATAAAAACTTATTCTATATGTTTAAAAATAATTTCAATCAGTTTATAAATAATTATAGCTTTAAAGATTCTTTATCAACTTTAATAAGTATAGAAAAAATAAATAATAGTTTTACCTTTATTCCAGAAAACTTTTTATTTAATTGTGAAAGTGAGATACCTAAATCCAGATTATTTATAAAAAAATCTGGTAAATATTTAATTGCGTATCACCAAGGTTCCTTTAATAATATAGAGTCTACTTACGATAAAATGATTTCATATATAAGTGATAACAATTTAAAAATCGGAAATTATTCTTATGTAAAAACTTTATTAGATGCGCTTACTACACCAAGTGAAAATATGCAATTATTAAAAATATCAATAGAGTTATGTGACTAACATTAGCATTTATGATTTTAATATACTATAATTAATATTTTGTAGTGAGATATCAGGTTTGTTAAGTAGTGAATCTATTTTAATATTAAAAGCTTGTACTTGCGGTAATTTCAGCGAAATACTAGGTGTAAATGAAATATAAAGTGTAACTATAGCAAATTAAATTATCAAGTTAAAAAAATAAAATATAAAATATTTACAAATAAAAAAAGCCTTAGATTTTCCACAATCTAAGGCCTAAGGTTTTTTACACAAAGTTATAAAATTCCTTGATCCTTGTAACTTTGTAAACTTTTTATAATATAACTTAAAGTACAGAACTCTCTATCAACTTTTTCACTTAAGATTCCTAAACCTTCTATAAGTCTTTTTTCTCTAAATTTTTCTAAAAGTATCATTATACTAATTGTATTAATACCCCTATCTTTTGTATCAAGAGTTCTTGATTTTTTCACACACTTATTTTCCATAGCTTTTTCTATGGCTTTTTTTAAATCATCACTTATTTCTAACTCTGGCATTTCGTTATATATTCTCACTTCATCTTCTTTGTAATTAAGATTTATTGCTTTGCTTGAATCAGAATCTACGAATATAACATTCTTGAAAGTTGCCCCAGAAAAATCAACGTTTTCTAATTTTGCACCTTCAAATATAGCGTCTTCAAACTTAGCTTTTATAAATTTACTTCCTTTTAAATTACTTCCTACAAACTCAGAAGACTTAAATGTGCACCCATAAAAATTGCAAGATTTAAAATGAGCCCCTCTTAAACTTGTGAAGTTGAAGTTTGATTTTGAAAAATCACAATTATAGCAATTACTTCTTTTTAAATCTTGATACATAAAATTTTTATTCATTTTAGATGTTTTATTGTACTTAAGAGATGTATCTAATTTTTTATTGTTATTCATATTTCCTCCATAAAAAAACTCTTATACCAAAAGATATAAGAGTTTTATATTTGTATATTGGTTGCGGAGATAGGACTTGAACCTATGACCTTTGGGTTATGAGCCCAACGAGCTGCCAACTGCTCCACTCCGCGTCATTATTTTCTGTTCTATTATAGGATAACATAATAAGCATAATATAACAACCCTATTTATTATATACGAAACTTTTTATTTAATAATAAATACTTACTTTTATAAGTATAACCATAAAGTAGATATTTTATAATTATTATTTTGTATATATTATTTAATATTAAATTTTTCATTTTTTTCAAAAAAAGCTTGCAACATTTGTCGAACTTTGTTATTATAAATAAGCAGTTATTTCCCCAATAACTGATTACTCCCCAAATAAAATATATTCCCTAATAAACCCCTTTTTATAATATATTTTAGAATCCTTACTTGATCGGATAAAGTAAGGATTTTTTTTATTTTCAATATTTTTATATAAAAAGACATCTGTATACAGATGTCTTTTTCAATTTATTTAATTATTAAATATTATTTTCTAAATCTTTCATTTTAGTAGCAATAAAATCAACTAAATCCACTGTTCTTGAAGAGTATCCCCACTCATTATCATACCATGAAACAACTTTAAACATTCTACTTCCCATTGCCATAGTTGATAATCCATCTATGATTGATGAACGCGCATCTCCTCTATAATCTATTGAAACTAATGGTTCTTCGCTATATCCTAAAATTCCCTTCATTTCATTTTCTGATGCTTTTTTAAATGCTGCATTTATTTCTTCGACAGTAGCATCTTTCTTTAATACACAAACTAAGTCTACAAGTGAAACAGTTGGTGTTGGAACTCTTACAGCAAATCCATTTAATTTTCCTTTTAATTGTGGTAAAACTTTGGCAACTGCTTTTGCAGCTCCTGTTGTCGTAGGTATCATTGATTCTCCAGCAGCTCTTGCTCTTCTTAAATCCTTATGTGTTTTGTCTAAAATTCTTTGGTCATTTGTGTAGGCGTGTATAGTAGTCATTAGTCCTTCTTCTATACCAAATTCTTGATCTAATACTTTTGCAAATGGTGCTAAACAGTTAGTTGTGCAAGAAGCATTTGATATTATATTATGAATGTTTTCATCATATTCATTTTCATTTACGCCCATAACAATAGTCTTATCTTCATTTTTACCAGGTGCACTTATTATAACTTTTTTTGCTCCAGCTTCAATATGTTTCATACAATCTTCTCTTTTTACAAATTTACCTGTAGATTCTATTACTAAGTCTACTCCCAACTCTTTCCATGGAATTTGACTTGGATCGCCATATCTAAGTATTTTTATATCATTATTATTTATAACAATTGTTTCTTCATCTTTAACTTCTACATCACCTTTAAATATTCCATAACAAGAATCATATTTAAATAAATGTGCTAAAGTGTCTGCTTCTGCTCTTGCATTTATTGCCACTATTTCGAAGCTATCTTTTGACATTTCCTCTACTATTCTAAGCACATTTCTACCTATTCTTCCAAAACCATTAATTCCTACTTTTATTTTCAAGTCTATTCCTCCCACATATCATTTATAATTATTTAGGGTACACTATATATTTATTTTCATCTCTTTTTCTTTAGCTCTCTAAAGAATTTTAAGTTCACCATTAATATAATGTATATTAAATGTGTTATTTTTTGATAAACAGTTTATTTAGTGTGTTATATTTATTATATATAGTGTACACTACATTTTTATAGTACACTATTTTATACACAATTTCAATATTTTTTTAATTATTTGTATACAATAAATATTACAAAAGGTCATCACTTATAAATATTCATAGTTTTTCACATTAATTCATATACTTTTTTAAGATCGTAATAGGAGTGATAAAAATGAAAATAACTCAAAATCAATATATAAATAAATCTAAGTCATCTAAGAATACTAATAACTGGGAAATACCATCAACAATTAATTACTCTTGTGATATTTCTAATGGATATATTCAAGCCAAAAACTTATCGTTATTTAATGGAGCTAGTGAAGAAATGGATTGTGGTGGAAATAGTACTTTTGATTGTGCTTATTTGTTATTATCTAATCCTAAAAAATCAAATGTAAATATTTATGTTAAAAGTTCTGTAATTTCCAATTTATCATCAAGCCCAGTTATATCTAAAATATATTACTGCGTAGAAGATGTCATTGGAAATTTAGAAAGTTCTAGTAATACAACTATAACAAATTCAAATTCTTGTGGGAGTATGCCTACTGGCAATATATTCTTCGGTAATGATATTGAAAAAATTTATGGCATTTATGGTCAAAACTTAATTATACCTCCTTATAGCATGCATATTTCCAATGAAAATGGTGGCGTGGTTATTTCTCCTGGTTTTAGTTACCTATTTGAAATTAGTCCTGTTAAAGAAGAAATAACTTCAAACTTTGTCATGTCATTTTCATGGTGGGAAGAACCCTTGTCCTCCTTCTTTGATTAAGCAACTTTACAATTATATTATTAACCAAATAAAAAAACGCCTTTCTTTACAATGATTTCATTGTAAAGAAAGGCGTTTTAACTATAAACTATATTTTACTTTTGAAAAATCAAATAATTCATCTACATTTTCACTTAAAATATATTTTGTATACTCATCTTTTGAGTTAGTAATATTTTTTCCTTTATAAATAATTCTTAAACTATCCTTATTATTAATGTTAAAAATATTAAAAGCTAATTCTCCACTTTCTTTATATAATAAGTTCTTTTTATCATAGTCACATCCAAAAACATACTTTATTCCATCCACTGGGCAAGTATTATTTTCAGTTATACATATAATTTCATCTTTATTTAACTTTATATTCATTTTACCTATTATCGCTTCACAAGCTTTCATTCCAATAGCTAGCCCTGGACATTCATGACCATGAAATCTAACAGCTTCTTCCCATAATAAACTATTCATTATTCCTCCTAAATTTATGTACTATTTAATCCTTATTTTAGCCGCATTTGCATGGGCGTATAATCCTTCTTCCACAGCTAAATCATGAGCTACTGGCGCTAATAAATCTACTGCTTTTTGACTTAATCTTTGAGTAGTACATGTTTTCATAAATGTTCCAACCCATACTCCACCAGTATATCTAGATGCCCTAAGAGTTGGTAATGTATGATTTGTTCCTGACACATAATCACCAAAAACTTCAGCTGATAGTCTTCCCACAAACAAAGACCCATAATTTATTAGTTTATCTATTATTTCGTCTTCATTTTTCAAGCTTATTTCTAAATGTTCAGGTGCATATTTATTACTAAGTTTTATGGCTTCCTCTAAAGTGTCCACATATATTATTTCTCCATTGTTTCTCCAAGATGATACTGCTATATCTCTTGTAGGAAGATCTTTTAAAATTTCATCCACTTTTTTAGAAACTGCTTCTCCCAATTTTTTATCTGTAGTAATTAAAATACCTCTAGCACTATAATCATGTTCACATTGTGCTAAAACGTCAGCTGCAATATAATCAGCATTGGCAGTTTCATCTGCTATAATTAAAACTTCACTTGGTCCTGCCACAAAATCTATCCCAACATTTCCATAACATTGTCTTTTAGCTTCTGTTACATATTTGTTTCCTGGTCCAACAATAATATCCACTGGTTTAATACTTTGTGTTCCATATGTAAATGCTCCTATTGCTTGAACTCCACCTACAGCATATATTTCATCTGCTCCTGCTATATCCATTGCAATTAAAGTTTTCGCATTTATATCTTTACTATTTCTCATAGTTGGTGAACATGCACACACTCTTTTAACACCTGCAATTTTAGCTGGAATAATTAACATTAGTGCTGTAGAAAAAAGTGGATATCCTCCACCTGGCACATATGCTAATGCTGATTCTATAGGTATATGTTTTTGACCAAGTATTACCCCAGGAAAAATTTCTCTTTCAAAGTTATTTTCAAAGCTTTCTTTTTGAGCTTTAGCGAACTCTTCAATATTTTTTACTGCAATTTTAATATCTTCAATAAATTTAATATCTACTTGTTTATATGCTTTTACTATTTCATCTCGAGTTACTCTATATCTTAATCTTGGATTTTTATCAAACTGAAAATTATATTTTCTTACTCCAATATCCCTGTTAAGTTTTATATCATTCAATATCTCTCTTACTTGCATTTTTACTGCTTTCTCAGTTTCTATATTTTTAAACTGAGATTTTTTTAACACTTCCATTTTTACTCCTCCTATGATAACTATACAATAGATCAAATATCCCCTTATTTTATCCTATATAAAAATAATCCTATCTATTTGCAAACTAGATGTCAACAATAATGTAGTTAATATAATTTTTTATTTTGTAAAGTACTAAATATAAATAAAACACCTTTTATACTTATTAATATCAGTAAGTATAAAGATGCTTTATTTTAAATTCTTTATATTTGTTTAGCTATCAAATCTCCCATTTCTTTAGTCCATACAGCCCTTTCTTTTCCAATATATATATCTGCCGCTCTATAACCATTATCAAGAACTTTTGCAACTACATTTTCTATTTCTTTTGCTTCTTTTCCTAAAGTAAATGAATATCTCTGCATCATAGCTACTGATAAAATTGTACCTATTGGATTTACTATATTTTTACAAGCAATATCTGTAGCACTTCCATGAGTGGGCTAATATATTCCAAATTTATCATCTCTAAGAGATGCAAAAGGAAGCATACCAATAGATCCTGTTAACATTGAAGCTTCATCTGAAATAATATCTCCAAATATGTTATTAGTAACTATTGTATCAAACTGGCTAGGATTTTTTATTAACTGCGTGGCAGCATTATCTACATACATAAAATTAAGTTCAACGTCTTTGTATTCTTTATTTAATTCATTCATTATTTTTCTCCAAAGTTTAGAAGTATCAAGAACATTTGCTTTGTCTACACAAGTCAATTTTTGATTTCTAATTCTAGCAGTTTCAAAAGCTTTTTTTCCCTATTCGATTTCAGATTCCACATGACCCATTCTTCCTACAAAATTTCTATTTGTAGTAGATACTGCTCTTTCTTTTTGACCCAATACTCCCATATGTCCGCCTAAAC
This sequence comes from Terrisporobacter petrolearius, assembly GCF_020748185.1. Taxonomy (GTDB): domain Bacteria; phylum Bacillota; class Clostridia; order Peptostreptococcales; family Peptostreptococcaceae; genus Terrisporobacter; species Terrisporobacter petrolearius. Next base: position 59,608 of record NZ_JAHZMO010000018.1, read on the forward strand.
ATGGTCCACAAGTTGGTGTGGATATGGCAGCTCCAGCTTTTACTAAATCAGCTATATATCCTTTTTCTATCGCTTCCAAATAAATTTTTGATAAACAGCTCCTAGACAAGTTTAGAACAATCCGATGCCAAATTCCAGCAAACTTTGGATTTCTATAAACTTCAAAATTCTTACTACGCCTATTCTTAGCTTTCTAATTATTTAACTTATTAGTAATAATATCTAGAGTCGAATCATCGTCAATATATTTTTTAGAATTTTCTAATTTTTTATAAATGACTCAAATTGTAAGTGAAAAACTTTTTTAATTCTTGCATTTATTTATATTTAAGGTAATTAATATTATTTCTATTTAATAATATATATAAAGGGTTGTAGAACACTAAATTATCATGGAAGGAGATTAGAAATGGATGACATATACAAAGAAGCTCATATAATGGCAAAATCTATTTATGAGGAGTACAAAGACGTAGACTATAAATTACAGTTTCAATTATGTTTGTCTTACCTTTCTGATAAAAAAATTAATGAGAGAATCCAAGAAATTTTAGCTGAAGTAAAAGTAAACGAAAAAGAAGCAAGAATATTAGAGAAAGTTGAGTTTTACTATAAAAACTTTTTCAAAAGTGAAGAAAATCTTAAGTTTAGACTTTGGCAAAGACAAGATAAAAGAAGAGTCTATTTATCTGCATCCTATATTATTAATAAACCCTATATAGACTTAATAAGTAACAAATTATTTGATAAAAAAAAGATAAAGAAATTTTAGTAAAAAAGTGATATCGTCCTAATAATGGTACGATACATTTTTTTACTTAGGGTTTGTCAATAAAAGTGTGTAAGTAGTTTTTATTTTATAAGTCAGGTAGATAAAATTAATCTACCTGATTTTTTAATACTGATATTTTTTAACTCTTTCTTTTAAATTCTCATCCATATCTAATT
>NZ_JAHZMO010000190.1 GCF_020748185.1 Terrisporobacter petrolearius
GCTTATAGACTTCATTGATGGTGGCAAAATCATTCAGATCGGTGATGAACACGGTCATCTTGATGATATCGCCCACGCTCAGCCCGGCAGCAACCACGATCGCTTTGACGTTTTCGAGGCTTAAACGCGCCTGATCTTGCACATCAGCCGGGATCTCACCGGTCTTCGGGCAAACCGGAATTTGCCCGGAGGTGAAGACCATGCTGCCTAAATCAACGCCCTGAACATAAGGGCCGATTGCGCCTGGGGCATGTTGCGTTTCGATAATCTTTTTCATACATCCTCCGGCGTCAGAGCGCCTGGGTAAAAGTACGTGAAATAACATCCTGTTGCTGTTCACGGGTCAGTGCGTTGAAGCGCACGGCGTAGCCAGAGACACGGATTGTCAGGTTAGGATATTTTTCCGGGTGCTCGATGGCATCCAGCAGCATTTCCCGATTCATT
>NZ_JAHZMO010000191.1 GCF_020748185.1 Terrisporobacter petrolearius
CCCGCCAGCGCACCGTTGCGCGTCATGCGTGACCACATCACCGAGAACAGCACCACCGGACCAAACGCCGCGCCAAAGCCTGCCCACGCGTAGCTCACTAAGCCCAGCACGCGGTTTTCCGGGTTTGCCGCCAGCGCAATCGCCACCAGCGCCACCACCAGCACCATCACACGCCCTACCCACACCAGCTCTTTCTGGCTGGCATGTTTACGCAGAAACGCTTTGTATAAATCTTCGGTAATCGCACTGGAGCCCACCAGCAGCTGGCAACTTAAGGGTGACATTACCGCCGCCAAAATTGCCGACAGCAGAACCCCGGCAATCCACGGGTTAAACAGAATTTGCGCCAGTTCGATAAACACACGTTCAGCATTCTGGTTTACCGCACCTGCTACCGCCGGGTGCTCATTAAAGTAAGCAATACCAAAGAAGCCGACAGCTACC
>NZ_JAHZMO010000192.1 GCF_020748185.1 Terrisporobacter petrolearius
TAAAAATGAAGTTGATTATGCTACTTTAGTAAATAATGGCCATTCAACTAAAAATGGTGGCATTGTTCCTGGTTCATTTATGGTTGAAAAGGGAATTGAAAGAACAAAAGAAAATATGACAAGTGCAAAAGCAAATTTATTTGAGTGGTAGGTGATTAGTTGCTTACAAAAAGAGATATTAGAATAACAGGTAATAAAAGAAGAGAAAATGTGATTAGATATATAGATAATTTTATTAGTGAGGATAATAAACAAGGCTTTGAGGAGGCTTGTTTTTTTGTGCAACTTTTACCTGTTTCTAATAATATTGCAAATAAAGTTTTAGATACTAAAAAGATATTCATAGATATTGAATATAACCAAAAGGATAGAAAAAATAAATTAAATCTATACGACATACAAAGTAGATTAGAAAAAATATTTAACAGAAACATTAGAGTTAA
>NZ_JAHZMO010000193.1 GCF_020748185.1 Terrisporobacter petrolearius
CATGTCCTTGTTCTTCATTTGAAGCATGATAAATTGATTTTAAATCCTTTGCAAATTCTTTTTTATCTTTATCTGATACATGTTTTAAAGTGTTACGCACTTGATGAACTATACATCTTTGGTATTCTGTATTTGGAAAGGCTACATTAATTGAATCTTTTATACCTGTAAGTCCATCCGCACAAAGTATTAAAATATCTTTAACACCTCTATTTTTTAATTCATTTAAAATTCCTAACCAATATTTACTGCTTTCATTTTGACCAATTTGAATACTTAGAACCTCTTTTTTACCATTTTCATTCACCCCAAGGATAATATACGCTGCTAGTTTTTTAATTACATGATTATCTCTCACCGAAAAATGAACAGCATCAATAAATATTATAGGATAAACCTCACTCAGCGGACGCTGTTGCCAATCTTTTATTTCAGGAAGTAA
>NZ_JAHZMO010000194.1 GCF_020748185.1 Terrisporobacter petrolearius
CTGGCGCGTACAGGCGATACTGTATGCATGAGTGTCATCTACAGCAAATGAACAATGCCGGATGCGGCGAGAGCGCCTTGTCCGGCCTACAATTTTCACATATTTCATTTAGTTAATCGAAACCAGCGTCGCATCAGTCGTATACGCTTACACACACACTCCCCCCGTCGCCCGCAGCAATAAATCATTCTGGATCTGCTCTGACAACCGTACGCCGCCGCGCGTATCTAACATCACCTGACACCACGCCTGCGCCATTGGCGGAGAAGCATATTTCAACATTTGCGCACCGCAGCCCAGCAGGAATAGCTGATGAGTAATCTCTCGCCTCAGTTCTTCAGCTGGCTTACGCAGCTGCTGCTGTAAACGACGAACCGCGCGATCAAAATAGCGATCCTGCCCTTTCACTTCCACAAACGCTTCCGACAATAAGTCGTATACG
>NZ_JAHZMO010000195.1 GCF_020748185.1 Terrisporobacter petrolearius
CGCCCCGAGCCTTGTAGAGAGTGGGGTTATTTTTATAGTTACTGCTTGTGGGAGGGAGATTATGTTATCTCCTCATCCCATGTGACCGGATTACCCGGCCAGAATCACTTTTTCTTTACCGGACGACGCCAGCCTTCTTTCTGAGTCTGCGGCACACGGCTGATAGCTAATGCATTTTCGCCGACATTACGCGTCACAGTTGTACCCGCAGCAATGGTCGCGCCTTTGCCTACTGTTACCGGGGCCACCAGCTGAGTGTCGGAACCGACAAACACATCGTCGCCGATAATGGTCTTAAATTTATTCGCACCATCGTAGTTGCAGGTAATGGTTCCCGCGCCGATGTTAACGTTATCGCCAATTTCCGCATCGCCCAGGTAAGTCAGATGACCAGCTTTCGAGCCTTTACCCAGACGCGCTTTTTTCATCTCAACAAAGTTA
>NZ_JAHZMO010000196.1 GCF_020748185.1 Terrisporobacter petrolearius
CGAGACGCTGTTCGCCGCCGAGATCGAACAGGTTGATAATGAACGCTGCGTCAGCCACTTCACCACCCAGACGACGGATCAGTTTAACGGTCGCTTCGATAGTGCCGCCGGTTGCCAGCAGATCGTCCACCACCAGAACTTTGTCGCCCGGTTGGATGGCATCAACGTGGATTTCCAGCTGATCGGTGCCGTATTCCAGATCGTAAGTTTCACTGATAGTTCCACGCGGCAGTTTGCCCGGTTTACGGACCGGTACAAAGCCAACGCCCCGACCCAGAGCTACCGGAGCGCCAAACAAGAAGCCACGCGCTTCGGTGCCGACAACTTTGGTAATGCCCGCATTTTTGTAACGCTCAACCAGCAAGTCGATGCTGAGAGCGTAAGCTTTCGGGTCTTCCAGTAAGCTGGTGACATCGCGGAAAAGAATGCCGGGTTTTGGGT
>NZ_JAHZMO010000197.1 GCF_020748185.1 Terrisporobacter petrolearius
CTTCTCGGTACAAATGAATGTGGCTTACTTATCTCATACTTAGATTTTATAAATTCATAAACTGCACATCCTGTAAATATAATAGCATCACATTCATCTTCACATTTAGAAATAACTTCTATTGTATCTACTACTTTTTCTCTTACATATATTTTAGTCTTTAAATCACTGTCTATCTGTTTTAAATCATCCTTTATCTTAAACCCAGAGTCTGAAGGACCTATCATACCCACTATCATAAACTTCGCTCCTAATCCATAAATATTATACTTTTTAAAAATTATATCCTCACTATTTTCTACTTCTCTTTAATTATTTTGAATTACTCCATCCTACCTACATTTAGAATGGAATAATTAGCTTATTTTTGATAAAGTAACTTCTCAAACTCAGCACTTGGAATAGGCTTACAATAATAATAACCTTGAATTACCACACCA
>NZ_JAHZMO010000198.1 GCF_020748185.1 Terrisporobacter petrolearius
CCTTCGTCATTATTGATACATTAATGAATAATGTATTTCATTCTAATTTTCTCACTCAAATTGAACGATTAAAACCTGTCCATGTCATTATTTTCTCCCCCTTTAATATTAAACGCTGCCTGGGGAAAGTGCCGGTGACCTTTGTTCCGCGGACTATCACTATCATTGATTTTGTCGCACTCATCAATGGCAGTTACTGCTCTGTGCCTGAAGCGAATGTGTCACTTTCGCGCAAGCAACATCAGGTTCTGAGCTGCATTGCGAATCAAATGACAACGGAAGATATTCTGGAGAAACTGAAAATATCGCTAAAAACGTTCTACTGCCATAAACACAATATCATGATGATCCTCAATCTTAAGCGGATCAATGAGCTGGTACGCCATCAGCATATTGATTATCTGGTGTGAATTTCAGGCTTACGGTGAGTCTGACTACG
>NZ_JAHZMO010000199.1 GCF_020748185.1 Terrisporobacter petrolearius
ATTTTTATGAAAACTAAGGTGTTATTGAGTCAGTTTTCCAAGCATCAAAACATAATTCTTGCACAACATAATATAGAAGCAGCAAGAAAACTTCAATTCTATTATTAAAATAATTTAATAAGAAAGAGGTGTTTTATGCAACTTAAAAATTTTCATTTTAAAGATAATACTTTAAGTAAAAAAACCAACTTAGCTAAGTCAAAATTTACAATTGTTTTAACATTTTTATTTTTATTATATTTTTTCTCAAATAATTTAATTTATGCACAAAATTTACAAAAAAATGAACCTGAATATTTAATACCAATTGGAAATGTACTTCAAATTGATGCAGAATTAAAAAATATCATAGTTAGAAACCCTGGAGAAGCATCTCCATTTAGATTAGGTGATGCTATAGTAAAGGTAAATAATGCTGAGGTTGATGGATATAGTGAT
>NZ_JAHZMO010000019.1 GCF_020748185.1 Terrisporobacter petrolearius
AAGTGATTATCTAGCTCCGCCTTAAGCATGCTCTCTATAGTTCCGCCAAGTAGATCTTTTAAGGCTTCTTGTATATCTTCAGCGCTTTGAATATCATACTCTTCAATTAAATTTGCTATGATATTTCTTTTTCCTTCGCTAAGCTTTTGTTTTCTTTTTCCCATAATAAAACAGCCTCCTATAATAATTAAATATTATCATAGAAAGCTGTTGAATTTTGTTATTTACAGAGTTTTTTTCACACACTCAAGGGGGTAACAAAAATGTTACACCCTTTAATTTTGTCTAAATTTGTTAATGAAAAGTCAATGTGTTTGAAGGATTTATTTATTATTTAATTTTTCTATTCTATACCCAATTTCTTTATTGGCAAGCTTATAACTTTCTTCAATCATGTTTTTAGTGTTCATATCATTACCCAATAAACCATCTATGGTAAGTTGATTTCTTTGATGAAAATATTTTTCTAATAGAAGTTCTTCCAAGTATTTTTGTGTTTTTAAATTACCTTCGTGCATTATATGTTTTACTTCAAATTCCTCTTTAATTAATTCTTTTCCAACTAATATGGCACGAGGACATCTTATAGGTTCTTGCATAGCACCAAGTAAGACTATCCTATAACCTTTGATGCAACCAATTTTTAATCTTTCGATACCTTTCTTAAAGTCATCTTCTAATATAACTTTAGCAAAATCTGCATATCCTTCATTATTATAACTTGTTCTAGTTTTTCTCTTAGCACCAAACTCATCAGCCATATAGATATAGGTATAGCCTAACCTTTTTAAGTTTGTTTGAAAAAATTCTTTGTTATATTGAGTATTATACTTTGAATATGGAATAGCTCTTATATCAACTACACAATCTATATTGTATTTCTTTAATATCTCTATAAATTTATCAAAAGAGTAATTAGAATGACCTATTGTATATATTTCCATCTGAATCACTTCCTTGTTATGTATTTAGTTATATAAATATAATACCCTAATTTTAATGTGATACGTAATATAATATCTAAGTTATAAAGTTAATGAAGAGCAATTTTAACCTAATATATATTTATGAAATACAAAAAAATGAATTTTTATTGTAAACAATGGAAATACTGATTAATAATATATAATAAGTAAATTTATTGACATTTAAATTAAAAGATAATAAGATTAAAATAGAAAACCATATAATAAATCCCATGATAAGGAAGAGTAATTAAATTAAGATTCAATATAGAGAGTTGAGGATGGTGGAATCTCGACAAGAAAGATTTGATGAATGGACCTTTTAGGAGTAAATTGAAATCAGTTGAGAGTAGACTTTACCGTGAATTGCACGTTACAGCAGTTGAGGTATGCTAGTACCAAGAATTAAGAGGTATATTTTATTGTATACAATTTAGGTGGCAACGCGGATATAACACTCCGTCCTATAGTTTTAGGACGGAGTGTTTTTAATTGTAAGGAAATTATGTGTTATCTGGTTTATGGATAACATATAATTTCCAACTTATTAATTTGAGCAAGGTCGTTGCCTGAAGCGATAGCAAAATGATTCGCCAACACGTTGCTCGAAGGCGTCTCGTTGGCGACATGAAGTGTAGCGCCCACACAGTGGCTTAAGCGAAGCGAATTTTTAATTATAGAGAATACTGAAAACTATAAATATCATAAGGAGATGAAGAAATGAGTAAAAAAATAATATTAACAGGAGATAGACCTACAGGAAAACTTCATTTAGGTCATTATACAGGTTCATTAAAAAACAGGGTAGCATTACAAAATTCAGGACTATACGATATGTTTGTTATGATAGCTGACCAACAAGCTTTAACAGATAATGCCAAAAATCCAGAAAAAATAATAAATAGTGTAATGGAAGTTACTATGGACTACTTAGCAGTAGGATTAGATCCAGAGAAAACCAATATATTTATACAATCACAAATACCAGAGTTAGCAGAGCTTACAGTGTATTACTTAAACTTAGTTACAGTAGCTAGACTTAGTAGAAATCCTACAGTTAAGGATGAAATCAAACAAAAAGGATTTGGAGAAGGAATACCAGCAGGATTTTTCGTTTACCCAGTAAGTCAGGTAGCTGATATAACAGCTTTTAAAGCTGATTTAGTTCCAGTAGGTAACGATCAAAAACCAATGATAGAGCAAACTAGAGAGATTGTAAGAAGTTTTAACAACACATATGGTGAATTGTTAGTTGAACCAGAAGGAATGTATCCAGAAGGAATAGAAGGAAGAATGCCAGGAATAGATGGTAAGGCTAAAATGAGTAAATCATTAGGAAATGCAATATATTTAAGTGATGACGAAGAAACAGTTAAAAAGAAAGTTATGAGCATGTTTACAGATCCTAATCATATAAGAGTTGAAGATCCAGGATGTGTTGAAAATAATACAGTTTTCACTTATTTAGATGCTTTCTGTACAGACAAAGCTTACGTAGAAGAGTTAAAAGCCCACTACAGAAGAGGTGGTCTTGGAGATGTTAAAGTAAAAAGATACTTAAACGAAGTGCTTCAAGCTGAATTAACTCCAATAAGAGCGAGAAGAGCTGAATTGGAAAAAGATAAATCATATTTATATGAAGTATTAAAAAAGGGTAGCGAAAATGCTAGAGAAGTAGCCGCTCAGACTTTAAAAGAAGTAAGAGAAGCTATGGGAATAGAATACTTTAAAGGTTTATAAGAATAGATAAAAAGGCATTGCTTATTAGTAATGCCTTTTATTTTTTGTAATTACTCCCTTCACTATGATATTATAAGTATGTTGAAAATATTAGATATAATGTTAAATTATAAAAAATAAAATTTATATATTCATGTTTATATAAATGAAATCGTGTTGTATAATTTTTATAGTAAATTGAAAGAAGAGGAAGGTAGTATGAAAATATTTAATCAATTAGGAATAATATTTGGAATATGGGCAGGAGGAGAATTAATAAGCTCTTTATGTAGTGATTTTATTAAAATACCTGGAACAATAGTAGGGATGATGATTTTATTTCTATTACTTCAATTTAAAATAATAAAAGAAGAAACAATTAAAGAAGTATCAGATTTTTTACTTAATAACATGGCTCTATTTTTTGTGCCAGCAGGTGTATCTCTTATAAACTCTCTAGGTTTAATAGGAGAAAATATGGTTGTTTTATTATTAAGCGTAACGGCTGCAACTATGATTATTATGTTTGTAACGGGCAAAACAGTAGATATTATGATTCATAAAAAGGAAGTAGAAATAGATGAAGAAGAATCAGACGAAAGATTCGCATAGTAGAGGGATAGGAGATAATAAATGGAGCAGATATTAAATACACAATTATTTGGACTTGTAACAATTTTAGTTTTTTATAATATAGGTTTATTTATACAGAAAAAAGCAAAAAAACCTATATTTAATGGTTTATTAATATGCATAATACTAATTATATTATTTTTAAAAATTACAAATATACCTTATGAAAGCTTTAAAATAGGTGCAGATATAATGAATTTCATGTTAGGACCTGTTACAGTGGTTTTAGCAGTACCGCTTTACAGACAGTTTGATTTATTTAAAAAGCACTTTAAAGAAATTCTTATTGGGATTGTAGTAGGAGTAGTAACTTCTTTTATAATAATAACTATTATAGGAAAATTAACTTTAACAAATAACGATATAGTTTACTCTATTTTACCAAAATCAATTACAACGCCAATGGGAATATCATTAGTTAACGCACTAGGTGGAGTGGAATCTATAACTGTTGTTTGTATAATTGCAACAGGTATATTTGGAAACATATTAGGGGATTTAGTATTAAAAATAGGTAAGATAACGCATCCTGTGTCAAAAGGAATAGCACTGGGTACGGCAGCTCATGCTATGGGTACAAGTAAGGCTCTAGAAATGGGCGAGGTGGAAGGTGCTATGTCATCTCTATCTATAGGTATTTGTGGTGTTTTAACAGTTATGCTAGTACCTATATTAATGAATTTTGTAGGATAAGATTATATTTAAAGTGTTTTAATTTGGATATAAAAGTGAATAAGTCGAAAGATCAATAAGCATAAAATTTAGGTTAAATAAAAGCTCCTTTATGGCAACGGTTAAAATATAATCATAGTCGAATGGAGCTTTTTATTATATAGCAAATATTTATATTCTAATTTCGTTTAAAGTACCATTAGCACTACTATTTGCATATCTATATACAACTTACCCATCGATTATGATTAATCAAATTTTTTAGGTTTTCATTATACTAGATGACTTATTTAGATTAATTCTCAGGTGAATATTATAAAAGCTAAAAAACAGCATTTGTTATCACAAAATGATAAATTTCGACAAGGGCTATATATTATACTATCTATTGTAGAAATCATATTATTAATAAACAGAGGAGAATTGAGTAATGTCAAAAATGATACAATGTAAATCTTGTTCTAAAGAAATAGCATCTAATGAAAAGTTTTGCCCAGGATGTGGAGCAAAAAATAAAAAACCAATATATAAAAGACCTTGGTTTATAGTAATAGCATTCTTTGTAATAGTTGGAGCAATAGGTTCAGCAGGTGGTGGGGATTCAACTAAAACAAATAGTGGGACAACTGGAACTGAACAGGAAATTAGTAAGAATCAAAAAACAGAAGAAAATGCTTCAGTAGAAGAAAAAGTGGAAGAGGATGTTCCAACAGAATATAAGTCTGCATTGGAAAAAGCCAAAATATATAGTGATACTATGAATATGTCTAAGGCTGGATTATATGACCAATTAATATCAGAGTATGGAGAAAAGTTTTCAAAAAAAGCTGCTAAATATGCTATAGATAATGTAGACGCAAATTGGAAGGAAAATGCATTGAAAAAAGCAAAAACATATCAAGAAAGCATGGCTATGTCTCCAAAAGCAATTTATGACCAATTAACATCAGAATATGGAGAAAAATTTACAAAAAAACAAGCGAAGTATGCTATAGACAATCTGGAGTAATATATTGTAAAAAAGAACTTAAGCACCTAGTATAAAAACTAGGTGCTTTTTATAGTATTATAAATAACTATTAAATCTTTTATTAAATTTATTCTAAGATTAATCTAATTTTCTTAAATCTTCCAGAACCTTTGTTTTATCAGCAGTTTTTTCATCTTTATTCTTAATTATTCTAGCAGGAGAGCCAGCTACTACAACACCTGGAGGAACATCTTTTGTAACAACAGAACCTGCAGCAACAACAGAACCTTTACCGACTCTAACACCTTCAAGAATAACTGAATTTGCGCCTATTAATACATCATCTTCAATTATAACAGGAGTAGCAGAAGGTGGCTCAAGAACACCAGCAACAACAGAACAAGCCCCAAGGTGTACATTCTTACCAAGCATTCCCCTAGCACCTATTACAGCATTCATGTCTACCATAGACCCTTCTCCAACAACGGCACCTATGTTTATTACAGCGCCCATCATGATTACGGCATTTTTTTCTATTGTAACCATATCTCTTATTAGTGCACCTGGCTCAATTCTAGCTTCTGCATGTAAGAAATTATAAAGAGGGATAGCTGAATTTCTTCTATCGTATTCTATATGAATATCATCCACAGAAGATTTAAAGTTTTCCACATCTTTCATTATAGTTTTATAATCACCAATTAAAATATAAGAACCTTCTTGACCAAACACTTTGTAGTTATCATTTTTTTCTATTTTTATATTACCAGAAACATAAACTTTTACAGGTGTTTGTTTTTCAGCATCTTTTATATATTTAGCTATTTCATACGCATCATTTAAGTTAACCATAGTTTTCCTCCAAATTTTGTCTAGTTTTAGTCTAACATATTGTTCATATTGTAATATCCAGTTTCTTTATTTACTAAGAATTTTGCAGCAGCAATAGCCCCTTTTGCAAAAATATCCTTAGATTGAGCTGTATGTTTTATTTCTACAACTTCATCATGGCCGGCAAATATAGTAGTGTGTTCCCCTACTATAGTTCCACCTCTTATGGCGTGAATACCCACTTCAGTAGGCTTTCTCTTTTCACTGCGACCATATCTTCCATAGATACATTCACTATCTTGCAGAACCTCTTTAATTCCATTAGCTATCATAACAGCTGTACCACTAGGAGAGTCTAGTTTTTTATTATGGTGTTTTTCTATTATTTCTATATCAAATCCATTAAGAGCTTTGGCAGCATCTTTAACTAATTTAACTAGAACATTCACACCTAGAGACATATTAGAAGAGTGGAAAATAGGAATAACAGCCGAAGCTTTTTCTATTGCACCTAATTCTTCATCATTAAATCCTGTAGTTGCTATTACTAAAGGTGTTTTTGTTTTTGTGGCATAATCCAAAACATCATATATAGCACAGTGATTAGAAAAATCGATAATAATATCAGCATTTTCTTCTACTTCACTCATTTTATGATAAGTTTTGAATGGGACATCTAATTCATCTCTTGATACACCACAAACAAGTTGTAGCTCACTATCTTCGTTAACACATTTAGTTAAAACTTTACCCATACTACCGCTATAACCATTTATAATTACTCTTAACATGTTGCCTCCTGTATTTTTAGTCCCCAATTAACTAATTCTCTTTTTAAAACTTCTAAATTTTGTTCTTCCATTTCAGCTAGAGGGAGTCTTAAGTCTCCCACATTAAATCCTAATAAATTAACAGCAGTTTTTACTGGTATAGGATTTACTTCTATAAATAAAGCATCTATTAAAGGTTTCATACCTAATTGTAATTCTCTAGAACCTTCTACATCACCTTCCATGAACTTAGCTACTAGATCATGAGTTTCCTTAGGACAAATATTAGCTAGAACTGATATAACTCCAGCCCCTCCTAGAGAAAGTAGGGGTACTATTGAGTCATCATTACCAGAATATACAGCAAAGCCTTCTGGAACTAACCTGCAAACTTCAGCTACTTGAGCTAAATCTCCACAGGCTTCTTTAAGAGCTACAATGTTATCCACATTTTTAGCTAAATCAGCAACAAGTGCAGGTGGAATATTAACCTTTGTACGTGAAGGAACATTGTATAAAATTATAGGAAGCTTAACACTATTTGCAATAGATACAAAATGTTTTCTAAGTCCTAATTTATTAGCCTTATTATAGTAAGGAGTTATAATTAAAAGAGCATCTGCACCTAATTTTTCAGCTTCTTGGCTCATATAGATGGAGTGAGCAGTGTCATTTCCACCTGTTCCAGCTATTACAGGAACCCTTTTATCAACAGCATCAACAATAGTTTTGATTGCTAATAAATGTTCTTCGTCACTCATGGTACTGGCTTCACCAGTAGTACCACAAGCAACTATAGCATCAGTGCCGTTTTCAATTTGAAAATCCACTAATTCTTTTATCTTTTTAACATTAACCTTCCCACTTTCATCAAATGGCGTAACTAAAGCAACTGCAGAACCTTTAAAAATCATAAACAAACCTCTCCTTTTCACCTTAAATTTAATCTCTATTAATTAATATTTATTAAAGCTCATTTTTATACTAAATCATATTTTAATAATAATTCAGCTATTTGAACTGCATTAGTAGCAGCACCTTTTCTTATGTTGTCAGCAACAACCCACATATTAACACCATTATCCACACTAAAGTCTCTTCTGATTCTTCCAACGTAAACCTCATCATGACCTTCAGCATCAACTGCTAGAGGATATTCGTTGTTAGCAGGATTATCAACTATAACTACACCTTCAGTATTTTTTAGAGTACTAAATACATCTTCTAACTCAAAAGGTTTATTAAACTCTAAGTTTATAGATTCACTGTGAGCACCTCTTACTGGAACCCTTACAGTAGTAGCAGTAACTTTAATATTATAGTCTTCTAAGATTTTCATAGTTTCATTTACCATTTTCATTTCTTCTTTTGTATATCCGTTTTCTTCGAAAACATCTATATGAGGAAGACAGTTAAATGCTATTGGATGAGGGTAGAAAGTGTTTGGTTTTCCCTGGATTCCATCTTCCAAGTCTTGAACTCCTTTAACTCCAGAACCTGATACGGCTTGATAAGTTGAGTAAACCACTCTTTTTAAACCATATTTATCATGTAATGGTTTAAGAGGAACCATAGCTTGTATAGTAGAGCAGTTTGGGTTTGCAATTATTCCCTTATGATTTTTTACTGCTTCTGGGTTAACCTCTGGAACAACTAGTGGAACATTAGGATCCATTCTCCATTGGCTTGAGTTATCAACAACAATTACTCCTTTAGAAGCTGCTATTGGTGCGTATTTTTGGCTTATTCCTCCACCAGCAGAGAATAGAGCTATTTGTATATCTCTATCAAAAGAATTTTCATTTAATTCTTCTACAACCACATCTTTGTTAGCAAATTTAACAGTTGTACCTGCAGATTTTGCAGAAGAGAACATATAGATATTATCTATTGGAAAACTTCTTTCTTCTAAAATTTTTATAAAAGTTCTTCCCACCATACCAGTGGCACCAACTAAAGCAACATTAATTTTTTTCATTTTTAATCACCCCGTAATATATTTTAGATTTAACATTAATAACATAGAGAAAATTTAAGGGAGAGCTTTATATTTATATATATAAAAAAACGTACAAAGGTATACTTTGTACGTTTAAAACGACATGTCAAAGTAAACCTTGTAGCTCACCACTTAAAAATAAGTGACAGTGTTATACATATTATGCATAACCCCAAAAATAATCTTTGCCAAGATTATTTTTTCGGCAATGGTTCCTTTCTTTGAATATTAACGTCTGCCGACTACTTTCAAATACTTTTAACCACTGCACCTCTACCCTAGGTTAAGATAGTTTTTTTAAATTATTAATAATAGTAATACAAAAAAATGAAAAAATCAATAAAAATGTAAAAAATTACCTCAAACAACATCTAGATTTTTTGTCGCATTTTAGGTAAAATGTTTTATATGTTATTTAATATTTATAAAAATATTTTTTAAAGGTAAATAATTCTTAAATTATTATTATTATTATTGGAAATATATAATTTTAATTGGGAATATGTTTTCTTATTAAAATAAAAAGAATATCTAAATCCCCGAGGAGGAACAAAATGGAATCACTAAAAGAACTTTACAAAATAGGTAATGGACCTTCCAGCTCACATACAATGGGACCACAAAGAGCTGCTGAACAATTTAAGAACAAATACCCAGAAGCTGTTAGCTATAAAGCTCACTTATACGGAAGCTTAGCTGCAACAGGAGAAGGGCATTTAACTGATTATATAATCAAGAAAACGCTTGAGCCAAAAGAAGTTGAAATACTTTGGAGAGAAGATATAGTTAAACCATATCATCCAAATGGTATGATGTTAGAAGCTATAGATGCAGACGGAAACGTAATGGGAGATTGGACTATCTACTCTGTTGGTGGAGGTACAATAGCTGAAGAAGGAATGAGAAATGCAGGTGGAAACGACACTTACCCTCATTCAACTATGGAAGAAATAATAGCTTGGTGTAACCAAAACAATAAAAACTTCGTAGACTATGTAAAAACTTACGACGATGCTGATATAATGGATTACTTAGTAACTATTAAAGATGCTATGAAAAAATCAGTAGAAGACGGTTTAAAAGCTACAGAAGTTATACCAGGTAAATTAAATCTAGAAAGAAAAGCTGGATATTTCTATAAGCAATATCTTGCTAAGAAGCAATTAAATACATTAGTTTATGCTTATGCTTTAGCTGCTTCAGAGCAAAATGCATCAGGATATGTTATAGTAACTGCTCCAACATGTGGTTCTGCAGGTGTTTTACCAGGAATATTCTTCGCAATGAAAGACTATGAAGGATACACTGATGAGCAATTAGTTGAAGCTTTAGCTGTAGCAGGTATAGTTGGTGTTCTTGTTAAGAGAAACGGATCTGTTTCAGGTGCTGAAGTTGGATGTCAAGGTGAAGTAGGAGTTGCTTGTGCAATGGCTGCTGCAGCAATAGCTTTCTTAAAAGGTGGATCATTAAGACAAATAGAATATGCTGCGGAAATCGGTTTAGAACATCACTTAGGAATGACTTGTGACCCAGCTTACGGATACGTTCAAATACCATGTATAGAAAGAAATGCAATGGGTGCTCAAAGAGCATTAGATGCTGCTAACTATTCATTATTAACTGATGGAGAGCATCAAGTTACTTTTGACCAAATAGTTAAAATAATGGACGAAACTGGTAGAGACATGATGGATAAATACAGAGAAACTTCAAAAGGTGGAATAGCTAAATTATTCTTCACTTGCTAGTTTTTAAATATTGAAATATTTATATTAAAATAGATAAAAGAAACAGGAATTTTCCTGTTTCTTTTTTTTTACAAATTTATAACGAAAGTTGTATTTTATTAAATCTTTATAACAAAGAGAGCACAATCTTATAAAATATAATATTTTTATAATTTTTTTAGATATAGTTAGATATAAGAAAATTAATAAATGGAGGGGAAGCAATTCTAAAAATACAATCAACGATAAAGGGAGGAAAAGAATGAAGGGTGTTTTAAAATTAGCTTTTTATTATTTAAAAAATCAAAAAGGAAGAAGTTTTTCTATAGTAATAGCAATAGGGTTAGCTACGTTGATATCATTTTCTAATATTGTTCAAAAACAAACAAATATAAAACTAGGAACAGAAAAGCTGCATAACACATTTGGAACTTATGACTATGAATATAGTGATATTGATGATGAAGCATTGCAAAAAATATTAAATGATGATACAAGGGATGCTACATATACAATAATGAATTTAGGTAGTATTGTTTACAAAAATGGTGTTAAGAGCACTCTTAATACGTATAATCCAGACTATTTAGAAGAAAGTGAATATACACTTATAAATGGAAGGGCACCTAAAAATGAAAACGAGATAGTTTTAGATAATAAATCTATAGAGGAAATGAATTTAGAAAATAAATTAGGTGAAGACATAGATTTTAACATAGTTAAAAAATATAAAAGTCATGATGGAAATGATGAAATATACAATAAAAATTATAAATTTAAATTAGTTGGAATAGTCAGCAGACCTAAGAACTACTACGAAGAATATAAAGAATATACACTTAAAGTTTTCACAGGTGGATACAAAAATTTAATACCAGAAAACTTTATTACTAATGATGGCATCTTAAATGTAGAAAATGAAGATTCTACAATGGATAATATGTATAAACGAATGGAAAAATACGGCCTTACAGAGGATAAATTCTTTATGAATATCGGTTTAATTCAAGGCCTAAACTCTCTTGGTGTTGGTGAAGAAGCAACAAGCTATGAAATAAGAAACATGTTATTACCTATAGCTGTATCGGCGCTTTTAATATGCAATATTTTTGTAATGACTTTATTTGATATGAAAAAAACAATAGGGATGTTAAGAGCCATAGGTGCTAAAAGGCATCAAATATGTTCTATGATTTTTATACAAAGTTTAATGTTGGTAACTATTGGTATATCCTCTGGTTTTTTAATTGGTAGAGCGTATGTGTATAATTATATATCTAAAATGTACCCTCAAAATCCAAGCCTCTATATAACTAAAGAAGCAATATTCATACCAATATTAATAGCAATAATTACGGTGTTTATTTCAAATATAGTTCCCATATACAAGGCTACTAGAATATCTCCAGTAGAAGGAATGAGAGATAATGGTTTTAGTGACAGAAAGTTTAAAAATAGATTTTATTATAAATGGATAAGAAAAGTATTTAATATGACTGGAGAGATGGCATATAAAAATGCATTCAGATTTAGGACAAGAGCTATCCTTTGTATATTATCTATGGGATTAGTTGGATCTATGTATATAACTGCATTATCAAATTACAACAAAATTGGTATGGATGTAATGCATATGCCAAGTCAAAATATTGATGAGTATGATATAAAACTAAATAAAGACGATTATAATGTGGAAAATGCTCTAGGGATGTATAGTAAGAGTGATGTAGAAAAAATTAAAAATATAGATGGTGTAGACTATGTAGATGGAAAATTAGTGTTGTCTGGGTCTATGAATAAGAATGAATCATATTTAGAAGTTAGGGGTTATACAGAAAAAGATCTGAAAAAATTAGATAAATACATAGAAGAAAAAAGTGATGAGAAAAATAGTGAATACATAAATGTTTTGGTTAATAATCATACTGATGGAACCAATGAACCAATAGATAAGGATTTGAAAATTGGAGAATTAATTGAAATTAAAATACCATCAGCAAATGATGGAAAGCTAAGTTATAAAGTCGAAAAAGTTAGAATCGCTGGTTTCTTAGACAGAAAATGGATTTTAAATAATTTCTATGGAAGAATGATAACGGTAATAATGCCAATAGAGGAATTATCTAAATTGACTAATATAAATGATGTTAATGTAATAGGAGTAAAAGCTTCTAGTGGAAAAGAAAAGGAAGTTGAAAATAAAATAGAAAAAATGATTGGAAATAAGGATTATAACAATATAGAAAGTAGAGGGAAATATAAAGCAGAACAAGAAAAATTACAGGAAATGGATAAGATGCAAAGTATGTTTTTATTATTACTTATGTCTGTAGTAGCATCTTTAAATATTTACTACACTATAAAAACAGGAATACTAATTAGAACTGGAGAGTTATCAACATTAAGAAGTATTGGTATGAGTATGAAAAAGATAAGAAGTATGCTTATTAAGGAGTCTTTAATTTATGCTCTTATTAGCTGCATGCTAGGGTCTGCTCATGTTATATATAAAGGATACAAGGATGTATCTATGGTTAATGAAATTATGGAAACTGGATTTGGTGCTAAGAATCTAGAAAAATTTGAAGTGCCTTTTAATGAAATAGCAATATTTACTTTTTTAGTAATAGTAGTTTGTATTATATCGGTGTACTTGTCTAAGAAAAAACTAGAAAAAATGAGTATATCAGATGGAATTAATAGGAATGAATAAGGGGGAATCAGTATGACGATATTAAAAATAGAAAATTTAAACAAAATTTATGGTAAAAAAGAAAATAAGTTGCATGTTTTAAAGAATATAAATTTAGACATAGAAGAAAATAAATTTATTACTGTAGTAGGTGCTAGTGGGTCTGGAAAAAGTACATTATTAAATTGTATGGCAGGTCTTGATAAACCAACTGATGGAAATATTTATTACAATAATGAAGAAATAAGTAATATGCCAGATGGAAAATTAGCTGATATAAGAATAAAAAACTTTGGATTTGTGTTTCAGAACTTTAACTTAATACCAGTTGTTAATGTATACGAAAACATAACAATGCCTTCATTATTAGAAAATAGAAAAATAGATGAAAAATATCTAGAAGAATTGTTAGATAGGCTACAAATAAAAGATAAAATAAAGAAATTTCCTAATGAATTATCTGGAGGACAACAACAAAGAGTAGCAATTGCTAGAGCTCTTATAAACAAACCTAAAATAATATTTGCTGATGAGCCTACTGGAAATTTAGATACAAAGTCAACAGAAGAAGTTATGAATATACTAAGAGAATGTGTAAACGATTATAATCAGACATTAATAATGATTACTCATAATGAAAATATAGCTAAAGAAGCTGATATTTGCATAAAGATAAAGGACGGACAAGTATTAAGTTAACTTAATAAAACCTAAAATAGATCTTAGAAATAATCATGAACTTAGTATTAATGTATAGAGAGAACGCAAAAAAAGAACAAGAATTAATCTTGTTCTTTTTTTTACATATAAGGAAACTATAGTTGAATTTACGCTGTTGATAAACTCTGGAATTAAGTTATATCAACTCATTTAGGAAATGTAAAAAATGTATTTTTGAGCAATGGAGTTGCCTAAAATTTCATAGCGCCCACGCAGTGGTTTAAAGCGAAGCAAAATGATTCGCCAACACGTTGCTCAAAGGCATCTCGTTGGCGACATGAGCGAAGCGAATTTTTTATAAAAAAATATTATAAGTTTATAATAGAAATGTTATTATTTATTATAAGAAGTTACGATAAATTAGGGGGGTACTCTTATGGATAAAAATAATAAATGCAAACTTAATGATATTTCAAACTATTTGGTAGAAAAGCTAAAAGCAAAAGAAATGACAGTAGAAGAATTTTTAAGTATGAATAGTAATATATCTGCAGAGGAACTCAACAATAATTCAAAGATTTTCAAGATAAATGATTGCAATTTAATAAAATCACTACTAAGTGAAAATGAAAAATCAGAATTAGAAATAACTATGAATCATCTAAATAAAGATTTGGACCATATAGATAAATCATCTTATGAATATAGGATAAGTACAGGAAATTTGGTAGTAATAATTTTAGAAAGTGAAGATGGAGAGTATCTATCAGGTTTTATTATGGATGGGAACGTAGAATTATTATTTAACTCCTTATTAGAATTAATAGGAAACGACTTTGAAAAAAGCAATAACACATTAGAATATATGATCGAAGAATTAAGACGATTTAAACCATATGGCACAATCTAATTTATAAACAAGGGGGATTTTTATGGTAACAAAATATTTAGAGGACAGAGTAAAAAGTCACAGGTATAACTTGCATAACTTAGCAGAACTTTCTCACATGGAATTTAATACAGCAAAGTATATTAGAGACTACTTAGAAAAACTAGGTGTGGAATATGAAATATATTTAGAAACAGCAACAGTGGGAATTATAAAAGGGAAAAATCCTAAAAAAACAATTGCATTTAGGTCAGATATAGATGCACTACCTAGTCCTAAAGGGGCTGAGCACTTATGTGGACATGATGGACACATGAGCATACTTCTTGGGCTAATAGAATATATAGTTGATAATAAAAATAAGCTAAATGATAATATAGTGTTTGTATTCCAACCAGCAGAAGAAGATACTGGTGGAGCCGAAAGACTTATGGACGCTGGTGTATTCAAAAAATACAAAGTAGATGAAGTTTATGGACTACATATACATCCTGATTTTCCAGAAGGATATGTGGCTTGTAGACCAGGTTATTTAATGGCCCAAAATGGAGAAATAAACATAAATATAATTGGCAAAGGTGGCCATGGAGCCATGCCACAAAATACGAAGGATGCAGTTTTGATTGCATCAGAATTTGTTACAAGTTTACAAAGTATAATATCTAGAAATATTAATCCTATAGAAGGGGCTGTTATAAC
The DNA here is from genome assembly GCF_020748185.1 of Terrisporobacter petrolearius. Taxonomy (GTDB): domain Bacteria; phylum Bacillota; class Clostridia; order Peptostreptococcales; family Peptostreptococcaceae; genus Terrisporobacter; species Terrisporobacter petrolearius. Next base: position 15,227 of record NZ_JAHZMO010000019.1, read on the forward strand.
TATAGGAAAAATAACTGGAGGAAGTGTTAGAAATATTATTGCAGAAGAAGTGAGATTAGAAGGTACTATTAGATGTTTTAACCCTTTTGTTTATGATACCATGGTAAATAGAATAAGAGAGTTTATTAAAGGATTTGAAATGTCTTATGGTTGTAAAATAAATGCTGAAATTGTACATGGATATTTGGCAGTTAATAATGATAAAAAGCTGTATGATGAATTTGTAAATGCTATTGGAAAAGATATGATAATAGAAACGGATCCCCTTATGATTTCGGAAGATTTTTCTTATTACCAAAGAGAGGTACCAGGGCTGTTCTTTATGTTAGGTGGAAGAAATGAAGAAAAAGGATTTGTAAACGGTCTTCATAATTTTAACTTTAATTTTAATGAAGATATATTAATCGGTGGCTTAAATATATATAAGCAACTGTTGGAGTATAAAGATTCGTTGCACTCATAGAGCCAACGATATATCCTTGCTAGCGCTACGGATAAATCCGTTGCTTAGAATTCGATGGGATCATAGTGGTAAGGAGTTAATTTTATTTAGTTGATAATATATACCCCTTAGTTTTTGTATAAATTTTTGTCAAGATGACAAAACTACAAAAAAAGAAGGGGTGTTTTTTATGGATAAAAATAAATTAACTAAAGAATTCATTTATAAATGTGAAAAACAAAGAAAGAAAAATGAAAAAAAGGTAAAACCATTGACACAAGATGATATAATGAAATATGAGATAGCAGGAGAATTAGGCTTGCTTGATAAAGTTGATGAAAAAGGATGGGCTGGTCTTACTGCTAAGGAAGCAGGAAGAATAGGTGGAATTCTCACATCACGAAAAAAACAATTAAAAAAGAAAGCTGAAGAAGAGGATAAAAAGGATGAATCAGTATAGTGATTTTGCCTTTGTTTATGATGAACTTATGAACGAAGTTGATTATAACAATTGGGTTAAATACATTGAAGATATAATAAAAAATGAAAATGTTGAAGTACAAAATATATTAGAATTAGCTTGTGGTACAGGAAATTTAACTATACCACTTACTAAAAAAAATTATGATATTGCAGGAATAGATATTTCAGAAGAAATGCTACAAGTTGCCCGAGAAAAAGGAGAAAGAGAAAATGTTGAGTTAGTACTATTAGAACAAGATATCGTAGAACTTGATTTTGATGTGACTAACTTAGACAGTATCCTTTGTGGCTGCGATGGATTTAACTACATAACTTATGACGAAGATTTAGAAGGTGTATTTTCTAAATGCCATGAGTTACTAAAAGATAATGGAATTTTTATATTTGATATAAGTTCTTATTACAAATTATCAAAAGTTCTAGGAAACAACATGTATGGTGAAAACAGAGAAAATGTGGCATACATGTGGCAAAACTATTTCGATGATTACGAAAATTTAGTAGAAATGGACCTTGCATTCTTTGTTAAAGGAGAAGATGGTAGATTTGATAAATTTGAAGAAAACCACTTACAAAGAGCTTATAAAAATGAGGAAATAATCCAATTACTAAAAAATGCAGGATTTGAGTATATAAAAACTTATGGAGATTTTAAATTAGAAGCTCCAAAAGAAGACAGCGAAAGAGTATTTTTTGTTTGTAAAAAATAGGCATAAATGGAGGGAAAACAATGAAGGATTACGTTATAAAAGCAACTAGCACAAATGGACAAGTAAGAGCTTATGTTGGTATAACTAAAAACTTAGTTCAAACTGCTAGAGATAATCATAATACAATAAAAGTTGCAACTGCCGCACTTGGAAGAACATTAACAGCTACAGCTATGATGGGATTAATGATGAAAAATGATAAAGATGAGTTAAGTGTAATCATAAAAGGTGGAGGACCTATAGGGACTATACTTACAACTGCTGACTCAAAAGGAAACGTTAAAGGTTATGTACAATATCCAGACTTAAACGGTGTAGAAGTACAGGACTATCCAAATGGAAAACTAAACGTTGCTGGAGCAGTAGGAAATGAGGGCTATGTTAAAGTAATAAAAGACTTAGGACTTAGAGAGCCTTATGTTGGTTCTTATCCATTAGTAAGTGGAGAAATCGCAGAAGACTTCACTCATTACTTTGCATTATCTGAGCAAACTCCATCAGTAGTTTCTTTAGGTGTTCTTACAACAGCAACAGAAGTTCAACAAGCTGGAGGATTAATAGTTCAATTAATGCCAGATGCAACAGAAGAAACTATAGCTACTTTAGAACAAAACGTAGGTAAGTTAAAATCAGTTACTACAATGTTAAGTGAAGGAATGACTCCAGATGATATATTAAATTTAGTGTTAGAAGGATTAGATCCAAAGATACTAGATATATGTGATGTTAAATTTGACTGTAACTGTTCAAAAGATAGAATAAAGAAAGTTTTAATATCATTAGGTAGAGAAACTTTAACTGAAATAATAGAAGAAGATAAGCAAGCTGAAATAAGCTGCCATTTCTGTAATAGTGCGTATCACTATGATGAAGAGGAATTAAGAGAAATCTTAAATGAGATGTAGTTAATAGAGAGAGTTGTCGTGAGACAGCTCTTTTTTTGATAAATATAAATAGTAGCTATCGTATAAGAAAAATAGCATTAATTTACGATAGCTATTTTTAGTTGTTATTATATGTGAAAATAATAATTGACTTTTTTGGTGTATTAATAATATAATACACTTGTACATGAAGTGTATTATATTATTAATACACAGGGCGAAAAATAATTAAGAAGGGAGAAATACCTTGAAATTTACAGTAAATGATAGAGAGCCAGTTTATATTCAAATTATCAGAAATATAAAACAGAAGATAGTCACTGGGGAAATACAAAAGGGAGAGAGACTACCTTCTAGAAGAGAAATGGCAGTTAATATAAATGTAAATCCAAATACAGTTCAAAAAGCTTATAAGGAGATGGAAGAAATGGGGATAATCAATACAATCAAAAATAATCAAAGTACAATTACTAAAGATGATAATTTAATAAGACAAATAAGAAAAGATTTAATAAGTGAAGCGACAGATGTTTTTATAAAGCAAATGAAAGCAATTAATGTACCCATAGAAGAAGTTAAGGATATTATTACTAAGAAATATATATAAGTAAGGGAAATATATAGGGGAGGAAAATAATGATTGAAGTTAAACATGTGAAAAAGAAATACAAGAGAGTAAAAGCTTTAGATGATGTTTCCTTTAATATAGAAGAAGGAAAGATCACTTGCATACTTGGTGTTAACGGCGTTGGAAAATCAACTATTCTAAAAGTTATAGCAGGACTAGTAAAACCAAATAGTGGAGAAATTTTAATTGATGGGGAGAAATTTAGTCAACAAACTTATAATAAACTAGCTTTTGTGACAGATATAGATATTCACTTTAACCATCTTAATATAAAAGAAACTTTTGATTTAATGAAGTTATTTTATAAAAATTGGGATGAAGATAGAGCTTATGAAATGCTTAGTATGTTCTCTTTAACTGATGATAAAAAAATAAGTGAACTGTCTAAAGGTAATAAGGCAAGAGTAAAGATTATAATTGGATTTGCTCAGAGGGCAAAATATATTTTACTTGATGAGCCATTTTCAGGGATAGATATTTTTAAAAGAGAAGAGTTTATAAATGCAATGTTAACATTAATGGAAGATGACGAAAGTATTGTAATAACGACTCATGAAATTGGTGAAATAGAGCAAATAGTAGATGATGTAATAATTCTAAATAACGGAAAAATTGAACAGATATTTAATGCAGAAGAAGTTAGACAAAATGAAGGAAAATCAATACTAGATAAAATGAGGGAGGTATATAATGGGGAGTAAGATATTAACACTTTTTGATATAGAGTTTAGAAGAGTGCAGAAGATATTTTTTACTGTAATTTCATTGATAACACTAGGTAATGTAGGAATTTTTATTTTAGGAATATATAGAGTACTTGAAGATGTAAAAGCAGAAACTGGTGTAGCACAACAAATATCAGTATTAAAAACTAATATAGGAAAGCATATGTTTTTAGAACTTCAGCTACCTAATTTTATATATTATTTATCAAATTTGCTGATGTTTTTAGCTTTGATAGGATGTGCATTGTACTGTGTATTAATATGGCAAAAAGATTTTTCTAGTAAATCAAAAACAATATATACATTTTTTATGTTGCCGGAAAATAGATTTATCATATTTATTTCAAAATTAATAACAATGCTTACTTTAATTTATAGCATAATATTTGTGCAACACTTGTTATGGGGAATAGAAGCTTTTATAGTTAGTAAATATGCAAATATACCGATAATAAACATGATCAATAGTATAAATAATATAAATGCTATGGAAGGAATTACTCGTTTAATATTAATGCCAATCTACCCTATGGAATTTTTAATGATATTTATAATAGGACCAATAGTTGCTGTAACATCTATATTTACAGCAGTTCTTATTTCTAAATCAATAAAAAAAGTGGGCGGAGTTATAGGAATTGTATCTATGGTTATTTTATTCATAGTATATTTTGTAATAATAGTAGATAATAAATACTCTGACTGTATTTTAAGAAATAATATAATTTTCTACATAGTAGTATTTTTCGTATCAATATTTGTATCTTATAATTTATTAAAAAATAAAATGTATGATTAGGGGGGGATATCATGAAAATAAAATTATCAAAAATAATATTAATAATATCAGTAGTGGGAACTATAATAGTTGGTATTTCTCTAGCTAATATATATCAAACAGATGTAGTGGTAAAAGATGTACACGGTAAAAGATCTGCTTTAGGAGATATGAATATATTACTTCAAAAAACAGGAGGAGTATTTGAAACAGATGAGATTCTTATAGATAAAAACAGTACTACAACGAAGAAACTTGTAAAACAAAAAGATATACTTTTTAATTTAACAAAAGAAAATTTAGATAATAGGGAGTTATTTGAATTTCAATATGATAAAAATATTTTGTTTGAAGACAAAGACACTGTTGGTACAGCTGAGATATCTGGATATGAAGTAGCTGGTAATAAGCAAAGAATGATGGCTTATATTAAAACAAAAGATAAGAAAAATAATAAAATAGAATCTTATAATATTGATATGGGTGAAAATATAGAGACTAACGAAAATTATACTTATGCATCAATACCTGTAAAAAAAGAAGGAGATATTCTTTATGTAGCAACTATGTACTCCTACGGCGATGTTTCGGATGATTCGTCTGATGAAGATTATGTAGATAATTCTACATTAGAAGATACATGTTATAAAATTACAAATTTGAGTCTATATAAATTAAATTTATCTAATAAAACTTCTAAATGTATAGTCAGTAAAGATTATGAAGGGAAAGATTTAAGTATAAAACAATCAGGATTTAGTAATGGAAATAAAGCATATTTTATAGTTAATAAGAAAAATAATAAATCAGCTGATTATAATACGAATTTATTTGAATTAGATATAAAACTAAAAGAAGTGAATTTAATAGATCTAAAAACAAAGGATGATTATATTGAAACATCTTATAATATAGAAAATGATGAAATATTATTATTATCTATGTCATCAATAGATCAAATAAATAGTGAGATAAGTGAAAATGTAGAGGGTATTTTAGTAAATCTAAAAGATAGAGATTTAAAATATAAATATAAATTAAATATAAACTATAATGGAGATTTCACATCTGGAGATAGAGTAAGAAGAGATAATGGGAAAATATATGTAGCATCAGCTACTTATGCTAAGACAGATAAGTATGAAAATAATTATCATACACCATATAATTTCTATGTGTTTGATGAGAAAGATGGTGAGCTGTTGTATGAAGGAAGTACAACAATTAATTCTAGTGATAAAGTAAATATGGGAATTGTTAAGAATGATGAGATTTAGCAATTAATATGATGATAAAGATTTTAAGTATAAACAGTTTTTTATAGAAGGAACGATTGAATAAAAAACATTTGCTGAAAATTTTATATAATATAAAACTTAATATTAGAATTCTGTATTTGATTATTGCATAGTGATTATAATTGCTATGCAATAATTTTTATAAGAGGAATACATCTATGATAAAAGTTAAATGCAAGGCACACCAAGGCACAGCATAAACACAGACATAGGCACAAGCTGGATGTTAGTAAAGGGCAGTGTTTGAAGGAGTGTGTGCCTATAAAAAGCTCTAGTTATTTAATAATCATAGATAATAAGAAATAATGGCGTGTATGTGCATGTGCGCGCGTATAGGTTTTTGGGTGCATAGGCACAAGGCATGTATAATAATAAAAATTAATGATAATGAACCTTATGTAAATGGCAAAAAATATATTGCTATATGTCAAAATTATTAATAAATTGAAATTAGAATAGTATACTACCAAAGTCAAGTACGTTAAAAAACTATGTACTTGATGAAAACTTAATATTTTTATTAGGCTCATTTTAATTATAACTAATTAAGGGGGAGATGGATTATGGACTATAATGAAATTTTAGATTTTCTAAAAGAAAACCAACCTTTTCCGGATGATGAAAACATAAAAGAATATGAAATAGATATGTATGCAGATGCTGTAAAATATTTAGACGAAGTATATTCTGATGAAAAATGTATACCGTTACTATTAAATTGTTTTGGAGATTGGTTTACATATGATATAAATAAACATGTAGAATTTATCATATGCAAATTTGATAAAGAATTAGTGTTGCCACATTTAAGACAAGCATTAAGAAGTAATAATAAATATGTGAGGTACTGGGCATGTCAATATACTATGTCATTCCCAGATAAAAGCCTGATAGATGGTTTAAAAGAAATCATAAAAAATAAAAAAGAAAATGATAATGATACAAGATTGTCAGCAGTTACAGCATTAACATTTATAAATAATTCAGATGTTAAATTTTATTTAGAAAAAATGGATTTAAGGTGTGAAGATAATGAATTTATTGAACAATTTATGGAAATTTTAGATGAAGAAGGTTTTTCTCATATTTAATATAAACGTAGGTTTCTTTCTAATATAAAATTTAGTGTTAAAAAAATATATCGACGATTATAATATTTTTAAAACCTCTAAACTCGATAAAAGCTTAATATTTTTATCAAGTTTATTTTAATTATAATTTAGGCAAGGAATTGATTTGAATTTTGATGGAACACTACATGATAAACATAAAGGACTTGCTAATCCAAGCAATAAAACATTAATATGGCTGAAAAAACGTGGATGGAAGGGGAACAAATAATGGATATATATGGATATAAAAAGGATGAAGACGAAGAAATATTAGAACTAAATGAAGTTTGTTTTTATTGTAATAATAAATGGGAATTAAATAAAATTATAGAATTTTTAAACTATGTTAAGAATGAATATAATAATATGCCAAAAGAAGTAACAGGAGATTGCCATATACATTATCAAGATTGGGATAGAAAATGGAAGCATGATTCTCCAGATATTATTATTACACTAAATCTTGATAATAAGTAATAATAGTATGAAACTAACGGCTGGTATTATAATAATGATATATATGTGTATAATTTAAAGGTAAACATCTAGTATCAATGGATCCTAATACTGGTGAGATGTATAAACTAGCAGTAAGTGGAAGGAAAATAGAAAGATAGGTTAGAAAGGAATATATAGTATGGAATTTTGTTGTAAAAATATGAAAGATAATATTGATAAGAACTGTAGTATTCACAATGAATGTTTTAAGTGTCCTGATACATTAATATATTATAATCAGAAATTTGATGAATTTGGTATTATAATACATGACGGAGGAATGTCTTATATTCATATTAATTTTTGTCCATGGTGTGGGAAAAAACTTCCTGAATCAAAACGAGATAGATGGTTTGATGAACTTGAACAATTAGGATATGATTCACCATTTGACATGGATATACCAGTAGAGTATAAGTCTAATAAATGGTATAAGTGATAGTTTATAGATAAAAAACAAACTTAATATACTTAGAATAAAAATAACAATATAATGATTGTATATAAATACCACAAATTTATACTTATGACAAAGTAGGTAACAGAGTCAAAGAAGTCAAAGATGGAAGTTAAGAATCATCTAAAGATGAGGGAGAGTCCCACACCACACTATCAAATAAAAAATTTCATTTATTCAAGCATATACTTATGATTTAAATGGAAATCAGATTTATGCTCTCTTCAAAAATATTTATTAAAAGTTAAATTCAAGGAACACCTAGGAACAGCAAATTTGATATAAATTCTGTTCCTAGGTAGATCGGAACACCATAGGAACAGAGATAGGAACAAGCTAGGTGTTAGTAAACAATAGTGTTTGAAGGAGGTGTGTTCCGATGTTCCGATAAAAATCTCTAGTTATTTAATAATCATAAAATAATAAGAAATAATGGCGTGTATATGCGTGCGCGCGCGTATAGGTTTTTTGGAACATCGGAACGGAACTTTGGAACAGGGCATGATAATAACTCATGGCAAATGTTTTAATAGCCCATAAATTTATAGTACAACTCACCTTTAAGGGGTTTTTTTAATACTATATATAATAATCTAAATTTTACAGGGGTGATTATTTTGTATAAGGGGTACTTAACAATAAAAATTACTAATGAAGAAACTAATTTTCCTATTGAAGGTGCGAGAATTAAAATATCTACGATATCTAAAGATGAATGTAAAAAAAATAAGATTTTATACAATAACTTACTTACTAATGATTCTGGTCAGGTAAAAAAAGTATTACTAGATGCTCCTAATTTCATGTATTCCCAAGTACCTAATTCTCCTAGAGCATATAGTACTTATTTACTTGAAGTTGAAAAGGAGGGCTATGACACGGTAATAATAGAAGGTGTTCAAATATTGCCCTGTATAGAAGCTATTCAAAATATATCATTATCCAAAGCTTCTAATCTAAAAAAACCAAATGTAAAAGTTTATACCATAGGAAAGCATTCTTTATACGGACCTTACGAATCAAAAATATTAGAGTCATCTTTAAAGGCTGTACCCTATGTTTTACCTAGCGTTGTAGTTCCTGAATATATAATAGTTCACGACGGATTACCAACTGATAAAAATTCTCCAAACTATTGGATACCATTTAGAGATTATATAAAAAATGTTGCAAGTTCTGAAATTTACGCAACATGGCCGACTCAAACTATATATGCAAATGTTATTGCTATAGTTTCTTTTACCTTAAATAGAGTTTATACAGAATGGTATAGAAATATGGGATATGATTTCACTATCACTTCAAGTACACAGTATGATCACAAATTTATTTATAACAGAAATATTTTTGATACTATAAGTATTGTTGTTGATAATATATTTAATGTTTTTATACAAAGACCTAAAGGAGCTAGTCAGCCTCTTTTGGCTCAATATTGCGATGGAGTACAAACACAGTGTCCTGGAAAAATGACTCAGTGGGGTAGTAAATATTTAGGGGATCAGGGATACAAATTTGAAGATATCCTAAAATATTACTATGGAGATAATATAGGACTTAAGGGAACAGATACAATAAAAGGAGTTCCATCATCATTTCCTGGGTATACCCTTTCTCTTGGATCAAGTGGAGAAAGTGTAAAAGTAATTCAAAATCAATTAAATGCAATATCAAATGCATATCCAGCCCTGCCTAAAGTTGCAGTTGATGGTATATATGGCCCAGCAACTAGGAACAGTGTACTGAAATTCCAAGAAATTTTTAGAATGAACCAAAGTGGTGTAGTTGATTTTGCAACTTGGTATGCCATATCCAAAATTTATGTTGCAGTTACTAAAATAGCAGAATTTAATCAATAAGTATATAAAAAATCCATTTTTCTTAAGTTGCTTATTTACAATCATAATATGACTAAAACTTTATAATAGGTAAAAGCGATTATAAATTAGTTATAATCATTTTTACCTATTTAATATTTTTTGATTTATATTACATCTTTGTTTTACTTTGCATATTATCTGGCATATTTTTTAGTTATTTTATAGTAAAGAATGAGTAAAAGGGTAATTAAAATCACATTGTGAAAATAATTTTTATTTGTAGTATAATCACTATTGTAAGAAGCATATAATTCAAATCAAGAAAAAATTATATAGAAATGACAATAGATTATATTAAGGGGGACAAATATGAAATACAATTTTGATAAGAAAATAGACAGAAGAAACAATAATTCTACTAAATGGTCAGGTATGAAAGGGGGATTCATATCAAATGACTTACTACCATTTTGGATAGCAGATATGGATTTTGAAATATGTCCTAATATAAGTGAATCTATGAAACAAGTCTTAGATCAAAATATATTTGGATATGTAAACACGGAGAAAAGTTATTTTGAAAGTGCATGTAATTGGACAGAGAAAAGATATGGATATAGCATAAATCCAGAAACTTTAGTACATGCTTCAGGAGTGGTATTATCCTTAGTTTTAGCAGTGGAGTTATTAACTTGTGAAGACGATAACATTATGATTAGCTCGCCAGCATATCCTCCATTTTATGATTGTGTATTAGACAATAACAGAAAGCTATTTTTAAATGAATTAATAATTAAAGACAATAAATATGTAATTGATTTTGAAGATTTTGAAAAGCAAATAGTAGAAAATAATATAAAGTGGTACATATTATGCAATCCTCACAATCCTACAGGGAGAGTATGGACAAGAAATGAATTGGAGAAAATAGCTGATTTATGTTTAAAACATAATGTAAGAGTAATAAGTGATGAGGTGTGGAGAGATTTAGTGTTTAAAGATTATAAATATACTCCTTTTGCATCTTTGTCAAAAGAGGTTGAAGAAATAACAATAACATGTTTCTCTGCAAGTAAGACTTTTAACTTAGCTGGATTACAAGCATCATTTATTTCCATACCAAAAGAAAATGAGCGAGAAAAATTTAAAAAAGAATTGGCAAAATACCATATTGCAAGAAATAATTCTTTTAGTGTGGCAGCTGTGGAAACTGCATTTAATGAAGGTGAAGAGTGGCTAAGTCAATTATTAGATTATCTAGAAAGAAATTTAAATTACTTAAGTGATTTTATACATGAAAACTTATCAAAGATTAAGTTTATAAGACCTGAAGGAACCTATGTGGTTTGGCTAGATTTTTCAGAGTACAAAATAGGTGACATTAACTTATACTTACAAGAAAATGCTAAAGTAGCATTAAACAAAGGAGAAGCCTTTGACAAGAACTGTAAAGACTTTGCAAGAATTAATATAGCTTGTCCACGTTATCAGTTAGAAGATGGTTTAAACAGAATAAAAGAAGCTTTAGATAGACTATAAATTACAAAAAAGATGCTCAATGCATCTTTTTTTACATTTAAAATTAATATGAAAATCATGTCATAGAAAAACATAATAATTTGTATTTGTATATAAAAAAACACAATAAGACAGTAATTTACAACTATGTTAGAATTGGATTTGGGAATGATTACCATAAAATATCTAATATTACAAGGAGAAAATGGGAATGGGAGTAAGAAGTAAAAAAATTATTACAGTTTTATCAAGTTTAATGATTGGTGTAACAATGTTAGTTGGATGTAGTGGCTCAAATGATAAGTCACAAGATTCATCAAATAAGGATTCTAAAGAGAAATTAGTAGTGGGGGTTTCTACAGAATATTATCCATGGTGTTTTAAAGAGAACGATGAGAATAAAGGTTTTGAAGTGGATGTATGGAAGGAAATAGGGAAAAGGGCAGGATATGATATAGAATTCCAAACAGCTAAATTCAGTGGGTTAGTGGGGATGCTAGATGCTGAAAAAATAGATACAGTTGCTCATCAAATGTCAACAACTGAAGAAAGAAGAGAAAAATATGATTTTACTGAAACATATGCTTATAGTAAATATAAGTTTATAGTTCCAGAAAATAGTAAAATAAGCAAAATGGAAGATGTAAAGGGTATGAAAGTTGGTTGTGTATTAGGTGGAAATGGGGAAAAAACTATAAAAGATCTTAATGAAGAACATAAATTAGGTTTAGATATAGTTACATATGACGGGGTACCTATGGAACAAGATGTAGTAGACGGAAGAATAGATGTTGCTTGGTTATCAGAAGTTAAGGCAAAAACTACAATTGAACAAGGCAAACTACCTTTAAAAATAGCTGATATAGATACAGGTGTTTATGAAATAAATCAATATCCATTTAGAAAAGAAGAAGCAAGTAAAGATAGAATAGCAAAGGTTAATGAAGCTATAAAAGCAATGCATGAAGATGGAACATTTACTGAACTATCAAAAAAATGGTTTGGACTAGACACAACTAAAGAATAAAAGGTGAAAAAATGCAAATATTTGATTTTGAATTTGTAGCAAACTTAGTGCCAATAATGGTTAAATACTTAGGAGTGACTTTTAAGATGTCATTATTGGCATTAGTATTAGGTATTGTAGTAGCTATGGTTATAGCATTGGTTGTTGATGCTGACATACCTGTACTTAAGGGACTATCTAAAATATATATTTCTTTTTTTAGGGGAACTCCCTTAGTAGCCCAATTATTTTTTATATATTTTGGACTAATAAAAATAATACCATCTCTTAAAGGGTTAAGTGCTTTTAATGCAGCCGTAATTGTACTAGGTCTTAACTCATCAGCATACTTTGCTGAAAGTTTGAGAGGTGCCATATCATCAGTAGATAAAGGACAAGCTGAGGCATGTTATGCTTTTGGTATGACTTATACTCAGGCCATGGTGAGAATTATTTTGCCACAGGCTATTAGAGTTGCCATACCAGCCATGACAAATACCTTTGCAGATATTATAAAAGGATCTTCCTTAGCTTTTACAATAGGTGTTACTGAAATAATGGCTACAGCTCAATCAGAAGCGGCAGCAACATATAAATATTTAGAGGCATTTACTTGCGTAGTAATTATCTATTGGCTTATAAATTTGGCAGTTGTATATGTTCAAAATAAGTTGGAGAAAAAGTTAAGTGAAGCGTATTAAATGGAGAAGTACTTATGTTAAAAATAAATAGTTTAAGTAAAAAGTTTGACCAAAATATTGTATTAAAAAATATTGATTTAGAGGTCAAAAAAGGTGAAGTGGTTGTTTTAATAGGACCATCAGGCACAGGAAAATCAACTTTGCTAAGATGTATAAATATTTTAGAAAAAGCTGATAGTGGAAGTTTAACTATAGGAGATTTAAATGTAGATTTAGCAAATTTACATAAAAAAGACATACTAAAAATAAGAAGAAAAACAGCTATGGTTTTTCAAAATTATAATTTATTTAATAATAAAACAGTAATTGAAAATATAACTGAACCACTAATTGTAGTGAAAAAAATAGACAAAGAAAGTGCAAATAAAATAGCTCTAGAAAAACTTAAATTAGTAGGGATAGAAGAGAAAAAAGATGAATATCCATCTAGACTGTCTGGAGGACAAAAACAAAGAGTTGCCATAGCGAGAGCTTTAGCTGTAGACCCAGAAGTAATACTAATGGATGAGCCAACTTCAGCCCTTGACCCAGAGTTAGTTGGGGAAGTTCTAGATGTTATAAGATCTTTGGCAAAAGCTCATATGACTATGATAATAGTAAGTCATGAAATGAAGTTTGCTAGAGAAATAGCAGACAGAATTATATTTATGGAAAATGGTGTTATAGAGGAGGAAGGAAGCCCATCAGAGCTATTTAGAGAAAACAAAAATACACGTATAAATCAGTTTGCCAAAATAATTGTATAAATTTAGCATAAATGAGAGGGAGTTGTCATAAGGCAACTCCCTTATTGTTTATTAAATAATACCATTATGAAAATATTGGGAAAACGATTGACAGACATTTCAAAATATTATACCATTTAAATAGTAATGATATAGTATTTTGTCATCAGGTTGCTAAAGATATGACTCCTGATTATGATTATATAATTTTTATATAAAGATTAATAATAATGTTAAAAATGTTAAGGATTACATTTTTATAAGATGTAAAAGTAGGAACTTTATAAAATAAACTTTTTTTATAGATACATACAACTTGTGATGGTTATGTAAATTGTATGTACGGTTTTTGCGAAAACATTAGTAGCATTAAATACAGTCAATTTTACATTTACATCAATTAGGAGTTAAAATTTGCATACAATATATTTAGAACACATGAAACTATAAGAGTAATATAATAAACTACAGGTTTTAGGGGGAAGATTGATGGTTGAATTTATAAACAAAATAAATGGTCCAATTAATAGCTTTGTATGGGGGCCAGTAATGTTATTATTATTAGTTGGTTTTGGTATATACATGACCAGTAGGACAGGATTTTTTCAGATTAGAAAATGTAACACAATAGTAAAAAATACTATAGGTTCTATAAATAAAAATAAAGATGCAGCAAAAGATGGTGTTTCACCTTATTCAGCTATGTCGGCAGCTGTGGCAAGTAGTGTTGGAGTTGGGAGTATAGCTGGTGTTGCAACTGCCATAGTTGCAGGTGGACCAGGGGCAGTATTTTGGATGTGGATGTCAGCAATATTTGGAATGATGACAAAATACTCAGAGGTTGTATTGGCTGTATATTATAGAAGTAAAAATGAAGAAGGCCTTTATTATGGTGGGCCAATGTATTACATGGAAAAGGGTCTAAAAAGTAAAGGATTAGCAACATTATTTGCTATATTTGCTGGTGTTGCTTGTTTTGGAACAGGTAATTTAACTCAATCAAACTCAATAGCAACAGCTTTGCAAGGTTCATTTGAAATACCTACTTATGTTACAGGGCTAGTACTTGCAGTATTAACAGGTTTAGTTATATTTGGTGGTGTTACTCGTATAACAAAAACTGCTGAAACTTTAGTTCCTGTTATGGCATTATTCTATATTTTAGGATCTCTTATAGTTATATTTGTACATGTAGATGCAATACCAGCTGTTATGTCTTCAATATTTGCTGATGCCTTTAGTTTCAAATCTGCAGGTGGAGGTATAATGGGATACACAATAATGAGAGCTATGAGATTTGGGGTAGCAAGAGGTGTATTCTCAAATGAAGCAGGACTTGGATCAGCTCCAATGCTTCACTCAACAGCATCTACAGATAATCCAGTAAAACAAGGTATGTGGGGAATTTTTGAAGTATTTATAACAACAATTTGTATTTGTTCTATGACAGCCTTAGTTATACTTACTACAGGTGTGGTAGATTCTGGATTAACTGGACCAATTCTTACAGCAGAAGCTTTTGGTACAGTATTTGGTTCATTTGGAGGAGCATTTGTATCTATAGCAATTACTTTCTTTGCCTTTACATCAATATTAGGATGGTCATATTATGGAGAGTGTAGCTGGGGTTATATTTTCAAAGACAAACAGCAACTAGTTTCAAAAATGATAAAATTATTATGGATACCTACAGCATTTATAGGTTCAGTAGGAAGTCTTGATTTAATATGGAATGTTTCGGATACATTTAATGGACTTATGATAATACCAAATATTATTGCATTATTTGGACTTTCAGGAGTAGTAATAAAGCTTACAAAGTCATATATTAAAGATCCAGATTCAGTAACACTGGAAGAAGAAGATGAAGAAGGTATAGTATAAGTAATAAATATATTATAATAAAATATATACTAAAAAAGATGGCTTTTGTATAACATAAAAGCCATCTTTTTTAATTACTAGAAAATTATGATTATTTTAAAACTGTGAAAAAATCTTGAATTAAATTATTTCGTTTAATATTTCATTCATTAAATCTGGATAATCTGAAAATACACCATCCACATTAAGGGCTATCATTTTTCTCATTGTATTAGGTTTATTAACAGTATAAACAAATACTTTTATATTATTTTTGTGAGCCAAATCTACTATTTCCTTTGAAACTAATTGCCTTGAAATATTAATACTATATACCTTTAATTTTTTAGCATGTTCAACAACATTAGCTTCTGGAGCATAGTCTTTTTTATATTCATAAAGGGCACCGTACTTAAATCTATTGTCTAAGTTTTGTAAAATATTTAAGCACTTATGATTAAAAGAAGATATAAAAATTTTATCTTCAATACCATATTCTTTGATTAAATTCAAAAGATCTTGTTCTAAATCATAGTGTATTAAATCAGTTTTTGCTTCCACATTTAAAACAATATTTTCATTTTTAATTAGCTCAAAAACTTCTCTTAGTGTGGGGATTTTACAATCCTCATTTTCAATAAATTCAAACTTTCTACACAAAAAACTTTTGATTTCATCTAAAGTATAATCTTTTATAAGTCCCTTACCTTTAAAAGTTCTTTGAACATCTTCATCATGTATAACAACTAATTGTCCATCCTTACTTTTATGAACATCCAACTCAATTCCATCTACACCTATTGATAAAGCTTTTGAAAAAGCTAACATAGTATTTTCGGGATAGTCACCACTGGCTCCCCTATGAGCAAAAACTTTCATTTTACATCCTCCCTTGTGAAAAAACCAATCAAATTTAGTATAGTGTTTAAGAATGGAGCATGTCAACGCTTGGCATCTATTTAATATACATTCTACAATTTAGATAAGAGTTTGTTAATATATTGTTTTAACATCTATTATTGTAGATTTTAATGTATAATTAATTTATAAAAAAAATACTAGTTGGGTTTTAGGAAGGGACAGATTAAATAATTATGAGAGAGTTATTAGAGTGTAATCCTATAATAGGAGCTATAAAAGATGACGAAGATTTAGAAAAAGTTATAAATTCCGATTGCAATGTTGTATTTTTACTAAGTGGGGACATTTTAACATTAAAGGAAAAAGTAAATAAGCTTAAGTTAAATAATAAAAGGGTATTTGTTCATTTAGATATGATAGGAGGGATTTCAAGCAACCCTGTAATTGTAAAATACTTAAAGGACGAATTTCATATAGATGGAATAATAACAACAAAGATAAGTTTAGTAAAAAAAGCATTAGAAGAAAATATAAATGTAGTACAAAGAATATTTTTATTAGATTCTATATCCTTAAAAACTTCCATGGAGAATATAAGAAAGGCAAAACCAAGCGCAATTGAAATTATGCCTGGTGTAATTACTAAAGCAGTTAAAAGATTGCATAAAGAGTTTCCAGATCTACCTATAATTTGTGGTGGACTAATTGATGAGAAACAAGAAATTATTGATGTGCTAAAATATGGGGCCATGGCAGTATCTACTACAAAAAAAGAATTATGGTAATATTGTAATAAAAATAGTGACAAAAGTATTTCATTTGAATATAATGATTAGTATAGAAGGAAATTTTAAACAGAAAAGTAATAAAAGTTAATATATATGGCGGGAGAACAGAGAGCCTTTTCTATAAGTAATTATAGGGGAGACTCTCTGTTTTTTGAGCGAAAAAGGAGGCAATAAAATGTTTGATGTAGCAATTATAGGAGCTGGAATTGTAGGAAGTGCAGTAGCTAGACAACTATCAAGATATGATTTGAAAATAGTAGCTTTAGAAAAAGGCGTAGAGGTTTGTCAAGGCACAACAAAAGCAAACAGTGCCATAGTGCATGGTGGATTTGATGCAAAAGAAGGAACTTTAAAGGCTAAACTAAATGTTCTAGGTTGTAAGATGTATCCAAGCATTTGTGAAGAATTAAGTGTTGAATATAAAAATAATGGATCATTGGTTTTAGCTTTTAATGAAAATGACATGGATCATATACATGAGCTATATGAAAGAGGATTAAAAAATGGTGCAAATGACATTGAAATAATAGATGGAGAAAAGGTGAAAGAAATAGAGCCTAATGTTAGTGAAGATGTGGTTGGAGCACTTTGGTGTAAAAGCTCTGGAATCGTTTGTCCATTTAATTTAAACATAGCTCTTATGGAAAATGCAATTACAAATGGTGTTGAGTTAAAACTGGAAAGTGAAGTTTTAAATATAAAAAAAATAGAAGAAGAAAATTACTTTGAAATAAAAACAAATAAAGAAATTATAAAATCAAAATATGTAATAAATGCAGCTGGTGTATATTCAGATAAAATTAATAACCTTATTGGAGGAAATGAGTTTTATATTATACCAAGAAAGGGCGAATACAAGATTTTAGATAAATCTGAAGGAAATAAAGCAAGTCATACTTTGTTCACCTGTCCTACAGAAAAAGGAAAAGGAGTACTAGTAACTAAAACAGTTCATGGAAACTTATTAGTAGGACCAAATGCGAAAGAGGTGGAAAAAGATGATATAACTACAAGTAAATCTGGGTTAAAAGAAATTATGGATGGTGGTAGAAAATCCATTCCTAACATAGATTTTTCAAAAACAATAACATCCTTTGCTGGAGTCAGAGCTACACCAAATACAGGAGATTTTATGATATTTAAGTCAAAGGTAGCAAAAGGATTTATAAATGTGGCAGGGATAGAATCGCCAGGACTAGCATCAGCACCAGCCATAGCTTTACATGTAGAAGATTTATTAAAAGAAGTAATGTATGAAGATAATAAAAAACTAGAACTAAATAAAAATTTCAATCCAATAAGACTAAAAAACAAGCCTTTTATGGAAATGATGCCAATGGATCAAAAAGAGATTTTAAGTAAAGATGAAAAATATAAAACTATAATCTGTAGATGTGAAAACATTACAGAAGGAGAAATAGTTGATGCTATAAATAGACCTTGTGGAGCAAGAACTGTAGATGGTGTAAAAAGAAGAGTTAGACCTGGAATGGGAAGATGCCAAGGCGGATTCTGTGGACCAAAGGTTGTTGAAATTATAGCAAGAGAATTAAATATTACACCAGAAGAAGTACTAAAAGACTATGAAAATTCAAAGATGTTAGTTGGCAAAGCTAAGGAAGTAAGGGGTGAGACTGTTGAAGTATAATGTGATTGTAATTGGAGGCGGTCCAGCAGGACTTGGAGCAGCTGTTGAAGCAAAGAAAAATGGAGCACAAAAAGTATTAATAGTAGAAAGAGATAGAGAACTAGGTGGAATTTTAAATCAATGTATTCACAATGGATTTGGATTACATGAGTTCAAAGAAGAATTAACAGGACCAGAATATGCAGGTAGATTCATTCAAATGTCAAAGGAAAATAATATAGACCATGTGTTAAATACAATGGTACTTAGTATAGATGACGATGGAGAAAACAAAGTAATAAGAACTTTAGGTGAAAATGGCTTAGAAGAAATAAAAACCGATGCTGTAATTCTTGCAATGGGATGTAGAGAAAGAACCAGAGGAGCAATAGATATTCCAGGATACAGACCAGCAGGAGTTTATAATGCAGGAGCAGCCCAAAGATACATTAATATGGAAGGCTATATGGTAGGTAAAAAGGTAGTTATATATGGCTCGGGAGATATAGGGTTAATAATGGCAAGACGTATGACTCTGGAAGGTGCAGAAGTTAAATGTGTTGTGGAAATAAATCCTCATTCCAGTGGACTAACTAGAAACATAGTTCAATGTTTAGATGATTTTCATATTCCTTTAAAATTACAAACATGTATAAACTACATACATGGAAAAGATAGGGTGGAAGGGGTAACTTTAGCTAAACTAGATGAAAATAGACAAGTTGTAGCAGGAAGCGAAGAATTTATAGAATGTGACACTTTACTTCTTTCTGTAGGATTAATTCCAGAAAATGAACTTTCTACTAATATGGGAATAGAACTAGACAGAAAAACCAGTGGACCAATTGTGGATAGTAGTATGTCTACTAATAAAGAAGGAATTTTCGCCTGTGGAAATGTGGTTCATGTTCATGACTTGGTGGACTTTGTTACAAAAGAAAGTAGAATAGCAGGAAGAGAAGCTGCCTTATATGTGAAAAATAAAAATGAAAGATTAATCAAATTAGATCATAAAAAAATAAACACTGTGGCAGGAGATGGAATATCTTATATTGTGCCACAAAGTTTAAATATAGACTCAGAAGAAGAGATAAATCTATTTATGAGAGTAAGAAATATTTGCAACAATAAGAAGTTAGTTGTTAGAAGTGGAGACCAAGTTATATTAGAAAAGAAAAGACCTCATATGATACCGTCAGAAATGGAAACTTTAAAAATAAACAAAGAAAAGTTATCTAATATAAAGGAAGATATAAGTATTTGTGTGGAGGAGATATAATTATGAAAAGAGAAATAACTTGTATAGTATGTCCTAAGGGATGTCAAATGATAGTTAATAATATAGAAGGACAATATATAGTAGAAGGAAATAGTTGCATTAGAGGTGCAAAATATGGCGTGGATGAAGTTACCAACCCAAAAAGAATGGTAACTTCTACAGTAAGATTAGAAGGAGCTTATTTGAATATGCTTCCAGTAAAAACATCATCATCTGTGGCAAAAGACTTAGTTTTTGAAGTGATGAAGGTATTATCAACAATAAAAATCACTGCCCCAGTAAAAGTTGGAGATATAATAGTAAAAAATATATTAAACACAGGAGTAGATATAATAAGTACTAAAACAATAAATAATATCTATGAGTCTTATGGAAAAGAAGAATTAAGAAAAATTTTATAAAAAATAAGAAAAATAACTAAAATAAGCCTATAAATCTTATAAAAAAATTTAAGATTTATAGGCTTATTTTTATTTTACTTTTATAAAAACTTTATTGTTAATAAATAAACTTAGATATAATAAAAAAATTGTAAAAAAGTAAAATACACATATTTATAAAAAAGGATAAAATACTTTTTAAAAGGATAAAATAAGTTACATGAATAGAAGACGTTTTTTGTCAAAAGATAAAATAAATTTACTTAAAAAAATACAAAAAATCACTTGAAAAATGGTTTTCATTAGAGTACAATAAAAATATCTTGTGGGACACAAAATAAGTATAAGGGACATAAAAAGTCCCGATTATTAAATCAAGAGGATGTAATAATGAAAAATTTATTAAAAATTCAGCAAAAACTAATTCCTGAAGTTATTGACATTATGACAAAGAGATATTTGATTTTAAGAGAAATATCTTTAAGCGAACCAATAGGAAGACGAGCTTTAGCAACAAATCTCCAAAGTGGAGAAAGAATCATAAGATCAGAAACAGAACTTCTAAAAAAACAAGGTCTTATAGATGTAAATTTAAAAGGTATGACTATTACCGAAGAAGGCAAAGAAATATTAAATGCTCTAAAAGACAGCATGAATGATGTAATAGGACTTAATACCCTTCAAGAAGAACTTAGAAACGTTCTAGGAATCAAAAAAGTCTTGCTAATACCTGGTAGCTATGAAAAAAATAAAAGTTTACTAAAAGATATTGGGAAACAAGCTTCAAAATATTTTTTAAGTGTACTTAAAGACGATGACATAGTTTCAATTGCTGGTGGAGGTACAATGCTTGAATTTGCTAAATCAATTAAATGTGATAAAAAATTTAGCTCTACAGTAGTAGTTCCAGCAAGAGGTAGTGTTGGTCTCGATGTTGAGACACAATCAAACAATGTAGTAGCAGAAGTAAGTAAGAATATACATTCAACTTACAAATTACTAAACATACCAGATGAGCTTGGCGAAGAGTCAATAAAAACTCTTACACAAGAACCAGAAATAAATAAAACATTGAAATTAATACAAAATTCCAATGTACTAGTATTTAGTATTGGTAGAGCTGATGAAATGGTAAAAAGAAGAAAATTATCAGATGAAAAAGCAAAAGAGATAATGGACAAAGAAGCTATAGGTGAAGCCTTTGGTCATTACTTTAATAAAAAAGGGGAAATTGTTTATAAGTTAAATACAGTGGGGATTGATATAGAATCTTTTAAAAACAAAAGAGAAACTATAGCTGTATTTGCGGGGAGAAAAAAAGCAGAAGCTTTTATTCCAATTTCCAAACTAAACAAGAATATAGTTCTTGTTACAGATGAAGATAGTGCAAAGAGAATTCTTGAACTAACTGTAAATAACTAGCTTAGCTAGTAAAAAATATAATGAAAATTACACCACGTAGGAGGTATATGAAATGGTTAAAGTAGCAATCAATGGATTTGGTAGAATAGGTAGATTAGCATTAAGAAAATTAATGGAGCAAACAGAAGAATTTGAAGTTGTTGCAATAAACGACTTAACAGACGCTAAAACATTAGCTCATTTATTCAAATATGATACAGCTCAAGGTAGATTCAACGGTGAAATAGTTGTTGAAGATGGTGCTTTCGTAGTAAACGGACACAAAATAAAAGTTACAGCTGAAAGAAACCCAGCTGACTTACCATGGGCAGAACTTGGAGTAGATATAGTATTAGAGTGCACAGGATTCTTCACTTCTCAAGAAAAAGCTGGTCTTCACTTAGAAGCAGGAGCTAAAAAAGTTGTTGTATCTGCACCAGCAACTGGTGATGTTAAAACTGTAGTTTTCAACACTAACCAAGATATATTAGATGGATCTGAAACAGTTATATCAGGAGCTTCTTGTACAACTAACTGTTTAGCACCAATGGCTAAAACTTTAAATGACAAATTCGGTATAGAAAAAGGTCTTATGACTACTATACATGCATATACAAATGACCAAAATACTTTAGATGGCCCTCATCCAAAAGGTGACTTAAGAAGAGCTAGAGCTGCAGCAGGAAACATAGTTCCTAACACTACAGGAGCTGCAAAAGCTATAGGTTTAGTTATACCAGAATTAAAAGGTAAATTAGACGGAGCTGCTCAAAGAGTTCCAGTTGTAACTGGTTCATTAACTGAGTTAGTTTGCACATTAAAGAAAAACGTAACAGTTGAAGAAATAAATGCTGCAATGAAAGAAGCTGCTAACGAATCATTTGGATACACTGAAGAATACTTAGTATCTTCTGACATAATAGGAATAAGCTATGGTTCATTATTTGATGCAACTCAAACAAGAGTTATGGAAGTTGACGGAAAGCAATTAGTTAAGACTGTTTCTTGGTACGACAATGAAATGTCTTATACTTCTCAATTAATAAGAACATTAGGATACTTTGCCAAATTAGCTAAATAGTATGACATAAAGTCCGGGTTTGTAGTTTTATGCTACGGGCTCCGGACTTTTTTAACAGTGAATAGTATAAAGATCGAGAATAAATAGTAAAGAATAAATTTAATAATACAAAAATGATATACCAAAAGGGGAATAGTATAACATAATGTATGCAAATATACACATATAGTATGTACAAATCAGTGGGGAAAGATATATAATAGATACGGAGTAATAATAACGAAAGGAGATTGTATTATGTCAATGTTAAACAAAAAAACAATCGAAGATATAAGTGTAGACGGAAAAAAAGTATTAGTAAGATGTGATTTCAATGTTCCATTACAAGACGGAAAAATAACTGATGAGAATAGGTTAAATGGAGCGCTTCCAACTATAAAATACTTAATAGAAAATGGAGCAAAAGTTATACTTTGCTCACATATGGGAAAACCAAAAGGAGAAGCTAAACCAGAATTATCTTTAGCACCAGTTGCTGCTAGATTATCTGAAATGTTAGGTAAAGAAGTAGTATTTGCTGCAGATGACAATGTTGTTGGGGAAAAGGCAAGAGCGGCAGTAGAAAAAATGGAAAATGGTGATGTAGTATTACTACAAAACACTAGATATAGAAAAGAAGAAACTAAAAACGAAGAAAACTTCTCTAAAGAATTAGCTTCATTAGCTGAAATATTCGTAAATGATGCTTTCGGTACTGCTCATAGAGCTCACTGCTCAACAGTAGGTGCTGGAGAATTCTTAAATGAAAGAGCTTGTGGATACCTAATCCAAAAAGAATTAAAATTCTTAGGAGAAGCAGTAGCTAATCCTGTAAGACCTTTCACAGCTATACTTGGAGGATCAAAAGTATCTGACAAAATAGCAGTTATAAACCAATTATTAGACAAAGTTGATAACATAATAATCGGTGGAGGAATGGCTTATACATTCTTAAAAGCTCAGGGATACGAAATAGGAACTTCTTTATGTGAAGAAGATAAAGTAGATTATGCAAAAGAAATGTTAGAAAAAGCTAAAGAAAAAGGTGTTAACTTCTTATTACCAGTTGACTCAAGAGCAGCTTCTAAATTTGCTGCAGATGCAGAGGTTGTTGTAACAGAGGATCAAAACATACCTGCAGGTCACATGGGACTAGATATAGGACCTAAATCAGAAGCTAAATTCGTAGATGTTGTAAATAATTCTAAAACAATAGTATGGAATGGACCAATGGGAGTATTCGAATTTGAATCTTTCGCAAAAGGAACACTTGCAATAGCAAAAGCTATGGCACAGTTAGAAGAGGCTACTACTGTAATAGGTGGTGGAGATAGTGCTGCTGCTGTTAACCAACTAGGATTCGGAGACAAAATGACTCACGTTTCAACTGGTGGTGGAGCATCATTAGAGTTCTTAGAAGGAAAAGAATTACCAGGAATAGTTGCTTTAGATAACAAATAATATTGAAGGTGGAGGAATAACCATGAGAAAACCTATTATTGCGGGAAACTGGAAAATGAACAAAACAATAGCTGAAGCTGTTGAATTTGTTAATGATATAAAGGGTAAATTAAATGATGAAAGTGTAGATGCTGTAATATGCGCTCCTTTCACTATGTTAAAAGACCTAAAAGAAGCTACAAAAGGTACTAATGTAAAAATTGGTGCTCAAAATATGCACTTTGCAGACAATGGAGCATTTACAGGAGAAGTATCTCCAGCAATGCTTAAAGAATTAGATATGGACTATGTTGTAATAGGCCACTCAGAAAGAAGAGAATACTTCAACGAAACTAATGAAACTTGCAACAAAAAAGTATTAAAAGCTTTAGAAGTTGGAATAGATCCAATACTTTGCTGTGGTGAAACATTAGAAGAAAGAGAAACTGATAAAACTAAAGACGTTGTAAAAACTCAAGTAGTTGCAGGTCTTGCTAATGTAAAAGCTGAAGATTTAGTTAAAGTTGTTATAGCTTATGAGCCAATATGGGCTATAGGAACTGGAAAAACTGCTACTGCAGAGCAAGCTAACGATGTTATAGCTTATATAAGAGAAGTAATAGATTCTTTATATAAAGAATTAGCTAATGAAGTTAGAATACAATATGGTGGAAGTGTTAAACCAGGAAATGTAGTAGAAATAATGGGACAAAGCGACATAGACGGTGCATTAGTTGGTGGAGCTTCTTTACAACCAGCTGACTATATGGCGCTTGTTAATTATCAAGGAGTGAAATAGTTAATGAAAAAACCAGTAGCTTTAATCATCATGGATGGATTTGGACACACTACTAAAGTAGAAGGCAGTGCTATAGACAAAGCTAATACACCTAACATAAAAAAATTAGTAGACGAATATCCAAATACATTAATAAATGCTAGTGGTCTTGATGTTGGACTTCCAAATGGACAAATGGGTAACTCAGAAGTTGGGCATACTAACATTGGTGCAGGAAGAATAGTATATCAAGATTTAACTAGAATAACAAAAGCAATAGAAGATGGCGAATTCTTCAAAAACGAAGTATTATGCCAAGCTATGGAAAATGGAAAGCAAAAAGCACTTCACATCATGGGATTATTATCTGATGGTGGAGTACATTCACATATAGATCACCTAAAAGCCTTACTAAAAATGGCAGATGATAAAGGTGTAAAAAAAGTTTATGTTCATGCATTTACTGATGGTAGAGATACAGATCCTCAAAGTGCTATACACTATGTAAGAGAAATAGAAGATTACATGGATGAGATAGAATGCGGTGAGTTTGCTACTGTAAACGGTAGATACTATGCAATGGACAGAGATAAAAGATGGGAAAGAGTTGAAAAAGCATACAATGCTATGACTTTAGGAGAAGGAGAAACTGCTTCTTCTGCAAGTGAGGCTGTTGCAAACTCTTACAAATCAGGAAATAATGATGAATTCATATTACCAACTGTTATAACTAAAAACAACGAACCAGTTGGAAAAATATGTGATGGAGATTCTGTTATATTCTTCAACTTTAGACCTGATAGAGCTAGAGAAATAACTAGAGCTATAGTAAGTGACGAATTTAGCGGATTTGAAAAATCTCCTATAAAATGTTTCTTTGTATGCTTAACAGAATACGATGTAACTATACCAAATGTTCACATAGCATTTTGTCCAGCATCATTAACTAACACTTTAGGTGAGTACTTAGCTAAAAACAAAAAGACTCAACTTAGAGCTGCTGAAACAGAAAAATATGCTCATGTTACATTCTTCTTTAACGGTGGTGTTGAACAACCAAATGAAGGTGAAGATAGATTATTAATACCTTCTCCAAAGGTTGCAACTTATGATTTACAACCAGAAATGTCTGCACCAGAATTAGTTGAAAAAGTTATGGCAAAAATAGATGAAGATAAATACGACTTTATAGTAGTTAACTTCGCAAATCCTGATATGGTTGGTCATACAGGAGTTATGGAAGCCGCTATTAAAGCTGTTGAAACAGTAGATGATTGTGTTGGTAAATTAGTAGATAAGTTAAGCTCAGTAGGTGGTAGCGCAATAATAACTGCAGACCATGGTAATGCTGAACTTATGATAGACTTAGAAACTAAAAAAGTTATAACAGCACATTCAACAAATCCTGTTCCACTTATAGTAACAGGTGAAGAGTTCAAAAATGCAAAATTATTAAGTGGTGGTAGACTATCAGATTTAGCTCCAACTATACTTGATATGATGCAATTAGAGAAACCAGAAGAAATGACTGGTCACTCATTAATAAGTAAATAATTTTCAAAGATTAGGTGTTCATCACCTAATCTTGAGAATTTATATAATAATGAATTAACCTAATTTATTAAAAAATAAAAAAGATTATAAAAAGGTTGCTAATTTAGAAAAAAATTATATTTATAATAAAAATTTAAAATAATAATAAAGAAATTTATGAACTTACCCATCAATAAGTATAATAAATTTTAAATTAAGCATTTTAAATTTGAAATTGCAAGTTAGCAAATAAATTATTTAAATCGAAGGGAGAAATACCATGTCAGTAATAGAATCAGTATACGCAAGAGAAGTCCTAGACTCAAGAGGAAATCCAACTGTAGAAGTTGAAGTAGTTTTAGAATCAGGTGCAGAAGGTAGAGCTATAGTTCCATCTGGAGCATCTACAGGAGCTTTCGAAGCTGTTGAATTAAGAGACGGTGATAAAGGAAGATACTTAGGAAAAGGAACTCAAACTGCTGTTGATAACGTAAACAACATAATAGCTGAAGAATTAGAAGGAATGGAGTCAACTGATCAACCAGGTGTTGATGCACTATTAATAGAATTAGACGGAACTCACAACAAAGGTAAATTAGGAGCTAACGCAATACTTGGTGTATCTATGGCTGTTGCTAGAGCATCTGCTGAAGAATTAGGATTACCATTATTCCAATACATAGGTGGAGTAAACGCTAAGCAATTACCAGTTCCAATGATGAACATATTAAACGGTGGAGAACATGCTGATAACAACGTTGACGTTCAAGAATTCATGATATTACCAGTTGGTGCTCCTTCATTTAAAGAAGGTTTAAGAATGGGTGCAGAAGTATTCCATTCATTAAAGAAAGTTCTTGGAGAAAAAGGACTTGCTTGTGGTGTAGGTGACGAAGGTGGATTTGCTCCAAACTTAGGATCAAACAGAGAAGCATTAGAATTAATAGTTGATGCTATAGCTAAAGCTGGATACGAGCCAGGAAAAGACGTTATGTTAGGATTAGACGTTGCTGCTACAGAAATGTACAACAAAGAAACTAAAAAATATGTTTTAGCTGGAGAAGGAAAAGAATTAACAGCTGAGCAAATGGTTGAATTATACGAAGATTGGGCTAACAACTTCCCAATAATAACTATAGAAGACGGTCTTGACGAAGAAGATTGGGATGGATGGAAAGTTCTTACTGAAAGATTAGGAAACAAATTACAATTAGTTGGAGACGACTTATTCGTTACTAACACTGAAAGACTTGAAAGAGGTATAGACGCTGGTGTTGCTAACTCTATACTAATAAAAGTTAACCAAATAGGTACTATAACTGAAACTTTAGATGCTATAGAAATGGCTAAGAGAGCTGGATACACTGCAGTAATATCTCATAGATCAGGAGAAACTGAAGATACTACTATAGCTGACTTAGCTGTAGCTGTAAATGCAGGACAAATAAAAACTGGTGCTCCATCAAGAACTGATAGAGTTGCTAAGTACAACCAATTATTAAGAATAGAAGAAATGGTTGGAGACTGCGCTAGATACTGTGGATTAAACTCTTTCTACAACTTAAAGAAATAGGTTATAAAATAAAGAGATTAATATAATTAAAAATCCTAGCCACTTGCGGTACTAATTACTGTATGGCTGGGATTTTTTTAACCTAATATAATAAAAAAGTTGCACATTGTATACAAATCATGTGTATAAGGGAATATATATGGGAAAACGTATTTTTATTGAAGTGAAATTGAAAATATAAGACAAAATGATAGATTGATGAAATCTACAAGATATGGAGAGGAACTATTATGGATAAGACAAAAAGAACTAAAATCGTTTGTACATTAGGACCAGCTAGTGAAACTGAGGAAATATTAAGAGATCTTATAAACAACGGATTAAATGTATGTAGAATGAACTTCTCTCATGGTTCTCATGAAGAGCATAAAGTGAGAATGGATTTAGTTAAAAAAGTTAGAGAAGAGTTAGGACAACCTACTGCCATACTTTTAGATACTAAAGGACCAGAAATAAGAACAGGAAACTTCTCAGACCCAGAAGTTCTTCTTGAAGAAGGGCAAACTTTTACAATAACAATGAAAGATGTTATGGGAAATAAAGAAATATGTACAGTAAGTTACAAAGGATTAGTTCATGATGTTAAGCCAGGAGATACTATATTAATCGATGATGGTTTAGTAGGACTTACTGTTAAAGAAATAAAAGGTGATGATATAGTTTGTGAAGTACAAAACTCAGGAATAGTTAAAAATCACAAAGGTGTTAACGTACCAGGAGTTAAAGTAAATTTACCAGCTATAACTGAAAAAGATAGAAGTGATATAGAGTTTGGTATAGAACAAGGAATAGATTTCATAGCAGCATCTTTTGTAAGAAAGGTTTCTGATATTTTAGCAATAAGGGAAATATTAGAAGAAAAGAATGCAACTGATATAAAGATAATATCTAAAATAGAAAATCAAGAAGGTGTTGATAACCTAGATGAAATCATAGAGATATCTGACGGAATAATGGTAGCTAGAGGAGATTTAGGTGTGGAAATACCAACACAAGAAATACCAATTGTTCAAAAATTAATGATTAAAAAATGCAACGATGCAGGAAAGCCAGTTATAACAGCTACTCAAATGCTTGATTCTATGATAAGAAATCCAAGACCAACTAGAGCAGAAGTTACAGACGTTGCCAATGCTATCTACGATGGAACAGATGCAATAATGCTATCAGGAGAAACTGCAGCAGGTAAATACCCAGTAGAAGCAGTAAAAACAATGGCTCAAATAGCTAAAAGAACAGAAGAAAGTATAAACTATAATGAATTATTAATATGCAAAGCTAGCAAAGCTAAAAACGTTGCAGATGCTATAAGTTATGCAACTTGTACAACTGCTATGAATTTAGACGCAAAAGCAATTCTTACATCAACATCTTCTGGTCATACAGCTAGGATGGTATCTAAGTTTAGACCAGATTGCCAAATAGTTGCTACAACAAGTCATGATAGAATTATGAGACAACTTTCATTATCTTGGGGTGTAATGCCATTAATAAGATCATCATCAAAAACTACAGATGAGGTTATAGAAAATGCTATAGTATCTGCTAAAAATGCTAAATATATCAATGAAGAAGATTTAGTTGTTGTAACTGCTGGTGTTGCAAGAGGAGTAAGTGGAACAACTAACTTAATAAAAGTAGAAACAGTTTAATTAGAAAGAGATGCTAAAATCTATAAGGTGAATAAATTTGCCTTAACTAAAAAATTAATTAAATATATGAGAGCCTTAGAAATTATTCTAAGGCTCTTTTGTTTTCGGGAGGTATCAAAATTGTGCATACCTTTAAAAAGTTATGAATATGATATATGTGTCAGGTAATAGGGTTGGAGCTAGAATATATAAAAAATATTATTTATAAAAATAAAAGGAAATATATGAAGAATATAGAATGGAATATGAAAGTAAGAAGAAGATTGTGTATGGAGGTTGTAAATATGGATATACGCCAAATTGCCCAAAAAGCAGGGGTTTCTGTTGCTACAGTATCTAGAGTACAAAATCATCCAGAAACAGTAGCGCCAGCTACACTAGAAAAAGTACAGGCTATAATTGAAGAATATCAATATACGCCTAATTGGTTTGCAAGGGGAATGAACTTAGGAAAAGGAGATACCATAGGTTTAATTGTTCCAGATATACTAAATCCAAGTTATATGGAAATAGTTAAAGGAATAGAAGAAATCGTATACAAACATGGATATATTACGCTTATGTGTAATGGAGATGGCGATTCAAAACAAGAAAGTGACTCTATTGATAATCTGTTAAAAAGAAGTGTAGATGGATTGATTGTACTTTCAACAGCCCTAGGAAAAGAAAAACTAATTTCTATTAGACAAAAAGGTATTCCTATAGTATCTATAGGGGAAAGTAATGCAGGTTCTGAAATAGATACAGTTAAAATAGACTATAGAGAAGCAACTCATAATGCTATAAAACATTTAGTTGATATGGGGTATAGAAGTGTGGCAATTATTAACGGACCTATTAGTAAAATAGAAAATCAATTAAGGTTAAAAGGATATGAAGAAATACTAGAATCAGCTGGTATACCAATTGATAAAAAGTATATAATTTCGTCTAAAATTTCTATGGAAAATGGATATATTCAGGCTAAAAAATTATTAAAATTAGATAAATTACCGCGAGCTATATTTGCTACAGATGATGTAATAGCAATGGGAGTTATGGCAGCCCTAAGAGATGAAGGAATAAAAGTGCCAGAAGATATTGCAATTGTTGGTTTTGACAATATTAATATTATAAAAATGATGGAGTCTAAGCTTACCACGGTAGAAAATCCTTTATATAGGCAAGGCGTAGAGGGTGCAAAGCTTTTATTGGAGCTTATTGAAAGTGGAAATACAAAAGAATGTGTTCCTAAAGAAATTTTATTAAAAACTAAACTTAAAATACGTAAATCCTGTGGATATAAAACTAAATAATATTTAGAATAAAACCTAGTAGTTATGAATAAAATAAAATACAGAGTCAAATATAATCCTCTATTTTGCATGAAAACTAAATTAATAATATGCAAAATAATGCAAAATAACAGATATAAACATGAAAATATACATAAAAAAAATGTATATAATTAATTATTGTTTAATATAAAAAATTAATACAAAATAGATTGACAATAATAAAACAGGTTACTATAATTAGAAATATAAATAAAAATTTTTAAAAAAATAAAATATTACAAAAAATAAATATATATATATATATATATAAAAATTCATAATACCAAATCTAAAAATACATAACTTTTACTATTCATTAAAAACACCCACAAAATAAAACAAAAACTATTAAAACAAAATAGAGTCATCATAATAAATTATTAAAATATATATTACTATGTTGATTTATATGAAATCATATAAACAAATATTTTAAAAATGTAAACGGTTACATAGGGATTTAATTTCTCGCTTCTTTTCTTATGGAGAGTGTATCTTTTGGAAGATTCACTGTAAACAACTTGGAGTTGAGATTTAAATATAAATAAGTTAATAGAATTATTGTTTATTAGGAGGAGTATCTATGGAGGGCTTTAAATTAACAAAAGAACAATTACTACAAAAGGAATTGTTTTACAGATTTTCAGAGAATGAAATTAGACCAATAGCTAGAGATATGGACGAAGCGGAAGAGTATTCTCAAGAATTAATTAAAAAACTACAAAAAGCTGGTATGTTTGGAATTCCTTACTCTCGTGAGTATGGAGGACAAGGATCAGATGTTTTAACTTATGCACTATGCATGGAAGAAGTTTCAAAAATAGATGCAAGTACAGGGATAACAATATCTGTTCATACATCTCTGGCTTGTGCATGTATAAATGAATTTGGATCAGAAGAGCAGAAACAAAAGCATTTAAGACCATTAGTTGATGGAAGTAAGATCGGGTGCTTTGGTCTTACAGAACCCAATGCAGGAACTGATGCATCTGGAGTTCAAACAGAAGCAATTTTAGATGGAGATGAGTATGTACTTAGTGGCTCAAAAATATTTACTACAAATTCTGGTTTTGCTGATACTTTTGTAATATTTGCCTTAACAGATAAATCTAAAGGACCTAAGGGAATGTCTGCATTTATAGTAGATAGAAATTCAAAAGGGCTTTCAGTAGGAAAAAATATACCTCGTATGGGAATAAGAGCTGCTTCAAACTGTGAAGTTGCTATAGAAAATGTTCGTGTCCCTAAAGAGAATTTATTAGGTAAAGAAGGTAAAGGATACAAGATAGCTATGACAGCTCTTGGTGGAGGGCGTATAGGAATAGGTGCCCAAGCTGTTGGTATAGCTCAAGGATGCATAAATGAGACTGTGAAATATGTAAAAGAAAGAAAGCAATTTAATCAGAGAATATCACAATTCCAAAACACACAATTTAAACTTGCTGAATTACAAACAAAGGTTGATGCTGCAAGGTTAATGGTGTGGAGAGCCGCTGTGGCAAAAGATAATAAGGAAAATTATGCTCCTCTTGCTGCAATGTGTAAACTATATGCTTCAGGAGTAGCAAATGATGTAGCTAGAGAGTGTGTTCAACTATTTGGAGGATACGGTTATTCTAGAGAGTATCCAGTAGAAAGAGCTTTAAGAGATGCTAAGATAACAGAAATATACGAAGGTACATCAGAAGCTATGAAAATGATAATTTCTGGTTCAATGAAAATAAAATAAATAGCATATAGGGATAAAAGGGGGAGTTTTACAATGAAAATTGTTGTATGTATAAAACAAGTTCCAGATACAACAGAAGTAAAATTAGATCAAAAAACAAATACTCTTATAAGAGATGGAGTTCCAAGTATAATAAATCCAGATGATAAGGCTGGTATAGAAACTGCATTAAGATTAAAAGAAAGTTTAGATGCAACAGTAACAGTTGTTTGTATGGGACCTCCACAAGCAGAAGTAGCATTAAGAGAAGCTTTGGCTATGGGATGTGATGATGCAGTATTATTATCAGATAGAAAATTTGGTGGATCTGATACCTTTGCAACAGCAACTATAATAGCTGCAGGACTTAAGTCTATAGATTATGACTTAATAATAACTGGTCGCCAAGCTATAGATGGGGATACAGCTCAAGTTGGACCTCAAATTGCTGAACAATTACAAATACCTCAAGTAACATATGCTGAAGAGGTAAAACAAGAAGAAGGAAAATTAATAATAAAAAGACAGTTTGAAGATAGATATCATATGATAAGAGTTTCAACTCCTTGTTTAATAACTACATTAGCTGAAACTACTAAACCTAGATATATGTCAGTTAGAGGAATAGTAGAAGCTCATGAAAAAGAAATAAAAGTCTTAGGATTTGAAGAGCTTAAAGAAAATTTCAATCCTGATAATATAGGATTAACAGGATCTCCAACTAATGTTTATAAATCTTTTACTAAGCCATCAAAACAACCAGGTGTAATAGTTAATAAATCAGCAGATGAAGCTGTTACAGCAATAATGGAAAAATTAGTAGAAAAGCACGTTTTATAAATAATAGGAGGAGAGTAATATGAGTAAAAATATTTATGTATTCATAGAACAAAGAGATGGAAAAATTCAAAAGGTTGGATATGAACTTATTGGAGAATCAACAAGACTGGCTAAGGATTTAGGTCAAAAAGTAGTGGGAGTTTTATTAGGGCACAATATAGCTGATAAAGCTGAAATGATAATAAAGCATGGAGCAGATGAGGTAGTGGTAGTGGATAACCCTATATTAGAAGAATATAGTACAGAACCATATACAAAAGCTTTATCTAAAATTATCAATGACTTAGAACCAGAGATAGTATTGTTTGGAGCTACTTCAATAGGAAGAGATCTTGCACCAAGAATTGCAGGTAGAGTTCATACAGGTCTAACAGCAGATTGTACATCTTTATCTATAGATGAAGAATCCAAGCTATTATTAATGACTCGCCCGGCTTTCGGTGGGAATATAATGGCTACCATAGTTTGCAAAAAACATAGACCACAGATGGCTACAATAAGACCAGGTGTTATGTCTACACTTGATATAGATATGGATAAAGAGGGAGAAATAAAATTATTTAATGTTGAATTTACAGATACAGATAAAAATGTAGAAATACTTGAAGTTGTAAAAGAAAATAAAAAAGCTACTGATATAACAGCAGCAAAAGTTTTAGTTTCTGGAGGTCGTGGAATAGGTGGACCAGAAGGATTCAATATACTTAGAGAAGTTGCTAGTGAGTTAGGTGGGGAAGTGTCTTCTTCTAGAGCATGTGTTGATGCTGGTTGGATAGAGTCTACTAGACAAGTAGGCCAAACTGGTAAAACTGTAAGACCAAACTTATATCTAGCTTGTGGCATATCTGGAGCAATACAACACGTTGCAGGTATGGAAGAATCTGATTGTATAATATCTATAAATAAAAATGATACGTCTGCAATTTTTAATGCATCAGATTTAGGAGTTGTAGGAGATTTAAAGGTTATACTACCTAAATTACTAAATGCAATCAAAGAGTACAAAAATAAGGATAAAGAAACTGTAGATAGTTTGGTATAACTTACAATAAGCATTTATATAATTAAGGATTATTAAATTGGTTTATTAGAGTAAATAAGTTAAAAAGTACATATTTCTCTTAAAAAACTAAGTAATAATAAATAATGAATATAAAAAATTAAGGGGGATTTAGAAATGGAAAAAATAACATCAACAATAAGATTAAGAATGGCAGCTCATGATGCACATTATGGTGGAAATTTAGTAGATGGGGCTAGAATGGTTCAATTATTTGGGGATATAGCAACAGAAATAATGATAAAATGTGATGGAGATGAAGGCTTATTTAGAGCATACGATAATATAGAATTTTTAGCACCAGTATATGCAGGAGATTTCATAGAAGCTTATGGCGAGTTGGAAAAATGCGGAAATACTTCGAGAATAATGAAAATGGAAGCTAGAAAAGTAATAGCTCCTAGAAGTGATATTAGTGATTCAGCTGCAGATTTCTTAGAAGAGAGCGTAGTAGTGGCTAGAGCTCATGCAACTTGTGTAGTAAAAAAAGAATGTCAAAGAAGAACTGTAGAAAACGCATAATTAATTTATAATTAACCCAACGAATATAAATTTTATTATAAGCTCATATTGATAAAGTTGCACTTAATCAATATGAGCTTATTTTTTAACTAATTTTAATAATAATATCTAAGATATCAGTGGTTGCATAAGCTGTGAAGTCTGGTTTAACAATCCAATCACTAGGAGTGTTACCACTATAGCTTGCTGAAATACAGATTACTTTAGTATTATACCCTTGGGATTTATAGAATTCTTCTGCATTTTTGCCAAAAATAGTATCTTCTTGATGATCACCAATATATACTAGAATACTGTCATCTAATGAAATATCTAGCTTTTCAACGCATTTTAAAAATCCCATTGGATTTGGTTTTTGCTCAGTATATGAGATATCTTCGTACCCTATAATACTATGAAAGCATTTTTCAACATTATAATGTTTTAATGTATTATAAATATTTTTAGAACAATTTTGCGAGCATATACCATGTTTAATATTAGATAAATTATTTACAACATAATCCATTTTATCAAACATATCAGGTAGTGTAGTGTCCTTTAACTGATAAGGGCTCCACAACTTACCAGCCTCATCTATTTGCTCATCTGTTAATCCATAAGCAAACTTATATAATTCTCTCCAATTTTTATATTTATAATTTGCCTCTTCATAATTTTCAACAGATGTTAGAGCCTTTGGAAGATTATTATCCAAATCAGGTATAAAGTTTTTTAAAACCTCTTTAGTTACTTCTATGTTCTTTTTTACAGAATTAACCAGGGTACCATCGTAATCCCACAGTATAGCTGAAATTTTCATAATTAATACTCCTATTATATTTATATTTTATTAATTAAAATTAATATGACTTTACTAATAACTAAAATAATTGTAAATCAAGCAAAGAATAAGTGCACCACAATTTTTATTAATATATAAATAATAATTTGTAGATTACAGCAAACTATTTAGGGAATAAAAATAATAAAGATAGATTCACATGGAAGGAGAATTGTTATGAAAAAGTTAGCAACATTTGCAGGAGGATGTTTTTGGTGCATGGTAAAACCTTTTGATGAGTATGAAGGTGTAGAATCTGTAATTTCAGGTTATACTGGTGGATATACACAAAATCCTACTTACGAAGATGTATGTACTGACTTAACAGGACATATTGAAGCTATACAAATTACATTTGATGATGAAATAATAAGTTATAAAGAACTATTAGATATATATTGGAGTGTTATAGACCCTACTCAAGTAGGAGGACAATTTGCTGATAGGGGGCATCATTACAAGACAGTGATTTTTTATCATGATGAAAATCAAAGAAAAGAAGCAGAAAAATCTAAAGAGGAATTAGGACAAAGTGGACTATACAACAAGCCAATAGCAACAGAAATTAGAAAAGCAGAAGTTTTTTATGAAGCAGAAGACTATCATCAATATTATTATAAGAAAAATCCAGAGCATTATAATAGATACTACCAAGGTTCAGGAAGAGCAAAACATATTAAAAAAGTGTGGGCGAAGAAAAATCTTACACCACTTCAATATGAAGTAACTCAAAATTCTGCCACAGAGCCACCTTTTGAAAATGAATATTATGATAATTTTGAAGCAGGAATTTATGTGGATATTATAAGTGGAGAACCTTTATTTGCATCTAAGGATAAGTTTGAATCAGGTTGTGGATGGCCTAGTTTTGCAAAACCACTGGGAAAAGGAATACTAAATTTTTATGAAGATTATTCTCACAACATGGAAAGAGTAGAAGTTAAGGGGAATAAAAGTGGAGCTCATATGGGACATGTGTTTGAAGATGGACCAGAAGAAATGGGAGGACTTAGATTTTGCATTAATTCTGCATCCTTAAGATTTATTCCAAAAGAAAAAATGAAAGACGAAGGATATGAAGAATATTTGAAATACTTATAGAGAAAAATAATAATAAAGAGTTGAATTTGTGGATAAAAGCAAAGTCTATTCGTTGTAAAATACACCATATTATGATAAACTAAAGGTTGAATATTTATTAATATCATAAATAGGAGGTTACATTATGATAAATAATGTATTAATGGGGATACAACTTGTTTTAGCCGTATTCTTAATGTTAGTTATCATGCCACAAGAAGGTAAAGATAACTTTAAATCGGATTTTAGTGGTGGAGGAGATGGTTCACAAGCTTACTTCAAACCAAAAGGAAAACAAGCATTTCTTTTAAAATCAACTAAGATAGTATCAGTACTATTTTTCATAAATGCAATAGCATTATTAATAGTAAACAAATAATATTAAATAAATGGCCAAATTTAATATTCAAAAACTTAAAGGTTAAATTTAATTTTTAAATGAAGAGGATGATTATGCAAAAGCATAGTCATTTTTTTGCTATAATATTAATATAATACTAAATTTATAATAAAAAGGGAGAATATTATGGCTGAAATAGATAATATTTTAGAATGGATCTTTATTTCAAAATGTAAAATACCAGAAGATATAGTAGATGTGCTAGCACCAGGGGAAGTAGCAGTTACAGCCTACAGAACTTTAAGGGATAGTGCAACATTTACAGACAAAAGAATAGTAATAAGAGACGTTCAAGGGTTAACAGGCAAGAAAGTTGAGATTTACTCCATACCATATTCATCAATAAACATGTGGTCAACAGAGACAGCAGGAATGTTGTTTGATTTAAGTGCAGAAGTAGAGATTTGGACAAGAGCAGGTCATATAAAAATAACATTGCAAAAAGGTGTAGATGTGAGAGAATTTGATAGACTTATTGCTCACTGTGTTTTAAGATAGAGAAATTTCAAGTAGATATCATACTAATATGTATGATATCTATTTTTTTGTGGAAAAAAGTATTAGGTAACCTTTTGCATCTTATGATGAAATTAAAAACCTTTTTTACATATACACAAGAACGTATAATAAAAATATAAGTATCTTACACAAGATTACATAATATTACATATACCGTGAATTGTGATAAAATATTAAAATATATTTATATGATATATTTAAATATTCATTATAAAATGTTTATTAACTAAAGGTTAAAAATATATAATTTAAAGAGTTTGGGCAATGGGAGGTGTAATGATGCGAATATTAAATATTATTAATGATTTAGTTGATGCCAATAAATATTTGTCTATAGGATATTTTATGGATAGATACTCTGTATCTAAGAGAACAGTACAAAATGATTTTTCTTATCTTACGAATATATCAAAGAAAAAAGGTTTTTCTCTAAATCAAAAAAGAGGTAGTGGATATCTTTTAGAAATAGAAAATCAATTAATATTTAATAATTTTATAAAAGAATTAAAACAAGTAAGTAATCAACCTAAGCTAAATGTTGAGAATATAATTGCTTTTATTGCTCTTAATGAAAATTATATAACAATAGATAATTTAATAGAACAATTACAATCTAGTAGATCAGTAATAAAAGGCCACATGAAAGAGACAAATAATTACTTAAAGCAATATAATCTTACATTGGAGAGAAAAGCTCACTATGGAATAAAAATATGTAATGGAATGAAAGAACGCAGAAATTTACTTGTGGAACTTTACACAAATGAAAATGAAATCATAAAAAAACATATTGATAGTGTTGTGGAAAACGATTTTAAAAATGTTGAAGATGAATTAATAAATGAACTTAAAGAAAAAAACTTAGTTATTAATTATATGGAGTTAAAAGAGATATTATCATGGCTAAAAATCACTATATATATAAATGAAAAATTCATTGAATTAGATGAAAATAATAATGATTTAGGAAAAGTAGAAGGCTCTAATATTAAATTATTTGAATCAGACAAAGAAGATTTAATAAGTCTAATTAAAAGCAAGACAAGAAAAAAGGTTAAAAGAAGCGAGACTATAGATAATTTATCTAAGAACTTAGAATATTTTCTAACTGAATTTGATGAGAACAATAATACATTTTTCAATCATGATAATGAGTTTAAAAAAAGTTTGTTAAATCATGTTTCATCTTTATTAGAAAGGTCTGCATTTAGTATATCATACAAAAATCCTATTATTGATGAAATACAAATAAAGTATCCAGTGGCATTTAATATAGCCATATTACTTGGCAAAATGCTTAATTCAAAATACCAAGTAGATATAAATCGTGATGAAATTGGATTTATTGCTACACATTTTGCTATGAATATGGAGAAGCAATTAGTTTATAAATTTAAAAAATATAACTCTATAGCAATTGTTTGTTCATCTGGAGGTGGAAGTGCTCAATTGATAAAGTTTAAAATAAGCGGTTTATTCAAAAATACTGAGATAAGAACCTTTTCTATACTACAGGTAAAAGAAATGGAAGATTTTAATCCTGACATTATTTTTTCTATTTGTGAAATAGACACTAATTTAAAAGTACCAGTTATATATATAAAAGAGCTTTTAGATGACTACGATATTTTAAGAATAAAAGAGTTAGTAATGTTTGAAAATTTTAATCAGTCACTTATACAAGAGAAAAAAACAGCTTTTATTAGTAAGTTCTTCAATATAGATTATTTTGATATAGATGAGAAATCTCTGGACTATATGAAATGTTTAGAACAAACTTCTAAAGACATAGAAGAAGACAAAATAGGTGGAAGTAATTACTCTAAATATGTACTAAAAAGAGAAGGTTTTTCTTCAACTATATATTTAAATGGGGTAGCAATACCTCATCCAATAGAAATGAATGGTAACGAAAATTTAGTTGCTGTGAAAGTTCTGAAAAAACCAATAGAGTTTGAAGGAAAAAAGGTTTCCATTATATTTATGGTTTGTTTGAAGAAAGAAAGTTTAGAACTACACA
Organism: Terrisporobacter petrolearius; assembly: GCF_020748185.1. GTDB lineage: Bacteria > Bacillota > Clostridia > Peptostreptococcales > Peptostreptococcaceae > Terrisporobacter > Terrisporobacter petrolearius. The sequence continues at coordinate 55,535 of NZ_JAHZMO010000019.1, forward strand.
AAAAAATAACAAATGATTTATATGAAGTCATGAGTGATGTTGAAACAGTACAATTACTTACAAAAGTTAAAACTTTTAAAGAATTTGTAGCAATAATTAATGAAAGAATATAGAGGTTTGTAATGGATATTAAATACTTAAAGAAATTATGTGAAGCAGATGGAATTGCTTCACAGGAACAAGAAATAAGAAATCTATTAATAGAAGATATTAAAGGGGAAGTTGAATTTGATAATCTTGGAAGTATGATAGTACATCATAAAGGCGAAGGAATAAAAATGATGTTTTGTGCTCATATGGATGAAGTAGGTTTCATGGTTAGATATATAAGTGATATAGGAATGCTTCATTTAACAAATGTAGGTGGAGTTAAAGACTCAGCAAAATCATTTCAAAAAGTTACTGTTACGAAAGTAGATGGAAGTAAAGTTAAAGGTTTAATGAATTGTGCTTATGATGATAAACATAGTGTGAAAGATGTTTATGTTGATATAGGTGTAAGTTCTGCAAAAGAAGTTGAAACTTTAGGAATAAACATAGGCGATATGGTTTGTTTTGATAGTGAGAGTGAAATGCTAAATGAAAATGTACTAATGGCAAAGGCATTAGACGATAGAATAGGGTGCTATGTATTAAAAGAACTAGATAAACGATTAAATAATAACAAATCTAATGATGTATATTTAAGTTTTACTAGTTCGGAGGAAGTTGGAACTAGAGGGGGAAAAACAAGCACAGATATTATAAACCCAGATATAGTTTTTGCCATAGATGTGGCATGTGCACCAGACCTAACTAGGAATTATACAAATAATAGACAGCTATCTAAGGGATGTATGATTGTTCATTATGACAAGACAATGGTACCAAATAAGAAATTCCTTAATTATATAAAAAATTTAGCAAAAGAAAAAAATATAAAGTTCCAATGCGATATGTTTGGCGGTGGAGGAACAGATGCAGCAAATGCCCATTTAGTTAATGGTGGAAAATTGGCAATTGTTTTAGGTATACCATTAAGATATTGCCATGGAAACTATTCTATGGTTGATCTTAGAGATGTTGAAGACGTTATAAATTTATGTACTGCTATTGTAAATGAAATGAGCAAAAAACAGTATGATGACATATTAAGTTTTATTTAGGAGGAAGAGAGAATGAATGATTTAGAAATGAAGATAATGCAAATTATTGTATCTTCAGGGGAGAGTAAAGCAAAATCTTTTGAAGCTTTAAATAAAGTGAAAGAAAGAGATTATGCTGGAGCTAGAGCATGTATGGAGGAAGCAAGAAAAATAGATATAGAAGCACATAATGCTCAAACAGCTTTAATACAAAGTGAATTATCTGGAGATGGTGAAGACAAACCGATGTTAAGTTTATTAATGGTTCATGCACAGGATCATTACATGACTTCACAATTATCTAGAGATTTAATAGAAAAACTAATAGAGGTATTTGAATCAAAGGAGGACTAAATATGAGAATAGTATTATGTTGTGCAGGTGGTTTTTCAACTACTATGTTAATGAAAAATATGGAGAACACAGTAAAGAATAGTCAGAAGTTAAATAATGACGATTTTGAGTTCGCTGCTATTCCAGTAGATTTATTAAAGCAAGAAAGAGATAACTGTGATGTATTAGTTATAGGGCCACAAATAGCTCATAGACTTGATTACATCAAACCAATAATTGAACCTAATAATATACCATACGTAGTTATAGATCAAGATACTTATGGAAAAATGGATGGAGCAACAGCTCTAAAAATGGCACTAATAGCTCATAAAAAAGCAAATATGTAATTTTGCAGTGTAAAAAATATATAAAAATAAGGGGAAAAGCAATGTTTGAGAAATTTGAGAAATTTATGAACAAATATCTTACACCATTGGCGCAAAAGATGGATAAGCAACCTCATCTAAGTGCTATAAAGAAATCTATGGTGGCAATGACACCAATACTTATAATAGGAAGTTTATGTTTAATACCAGAGGCAATAGGTAACATTCTAGGAGAAGGAAATCCTATAGCTGATTTTATAATGGCTAATATGGATAATTTTTATCTACCTTTCTATCTAACAATAGGCATGATGGGGCTTTATGTATGTTTATGTATAACTTATTTCCTTGGAGAACACTATAAACTATATATTCCAGGAGCTATGGTGTTAGGAGGAGTTGGGTTCCTTTTAATGACTTTTAATTTCCTTGAAGATGGTGGAATGAACATTAAATATTTAGGGACAAAAGGTTTATTTTTAGCTATGGCGGCAGGAGTAATTGCAGTAGAGTTATATAGATGGTGTAAAAAGAAAAACTTTACTATTCGTATGCCAGAAAGTGTACCAGATTTCGTATCAAGGTCATTTGAATTAATACCAACGACAGTAATAATAGTTGGTTTATTTATGGCTATAAGATTAGTTAGTTTATCATTATTCGGGTTTGTCAATAAAAGTGTGTAAGTAGTTTTTATTTTATAAGTCAGGTAGATAAAATTAATCTACCTGATTTTTTAATACTGATATTTTTTAACTCTTTCTTTTAAATTCTCATCCATATCTAATT
>NZ_JAHZMO010000001.1 GCF_020748185.1 Terrisporobacter petrolearius
TATATTAATTTGTCCTATTAAATTTAAAATCATGGCTATCCCTCCCGGGATAAGGATAGCAGAAATTTGTATAATTTTGTACATTTTTATATTCCATTTTATGTACATCTATATAGTATCATTTACAACGAATTAGTAACTGTAATAAATTATTATTATCCTAACCAACTAAAAAACAAAAAAATGGTATGCCCCTTTCATAATGACAAAAATCCTAGTTTATATGTAAAAGAGAATAGTTCTGGTGGCAGTTTTTATAAGTGTTTTGGTTGTGGTGAAAGTGGAGATATTATTACTTTTATTAGGAAAACTGAAAATCTTAATTTTATACCTGCACTGAAGAAGGCTTACGAGATTTTGGGAAAGAATTTGCAGCTACCTACAAACACAAGATCATCAAAGTATAATAAACAAGAAAATAAAAATAATGATAGATTTTATAGAGCAAAAAACATAACCAACAATAAAGAGGCAACTATTAATTACTATAATTATAAAATCAAAGAAGCAAGATCAAAAGGACTTGATTATTTGGCGGCAGATTATGAAAATATGAAGTTTAAAGAAGAAAGTACAAATTACGAAATAGATTTTCCCTTTATGGACAAGGAGAACAATTTGCTAAAAGTATGGGAAAACTTAGCATGCTTACTTTCAGCAAACAAAATAGAAGTTTACTACAATGAAATTTCTAAAAATATAGAAGTTGATGGACTTTTTAGTAGCAACTTAAATGATTGTGTTATAGATATACATTCCCTTTGTTACAAATATGGATTTAAATTAACTTCAAAACAAATAGTAGAGTTTATTACAAAAATAGGAATGGACAATCACCAAAATCCAGTTAGAAAATATCTGGATGATTGTGAAAAAATATATGACAATAAAAATAATAATATTCAAAAGTTATGTGATTGTTTAATAACGAAGAAAAACTTTAACCAAAAGCTAAAAAGAATATTAATTATTAAGTGGTTAATTAATACAGCTAGGATTGTTTATAATAATGAAGGAAATATGAACGTTGAAGGTGTCCTAACCTTGCAAGGAGGCCAAGGACTGGGCAAAACTAGGTTTATTAAAAAAATAATTCCATTATATATAAAAACAGGATTAGATTTGGATCCCAGTGACAAGGATAAAATAAATCAGTGTATAAAATACTGGGTATGTGAGTTGGGTGAATTGGACTCCACCCTAAAAAAGGATTTGGCAAAATTAAAAGCTTTTTTAACAGAGCAAGAAGATGAATTTAGAAGGCCATATGCAGCCTTTCCATTAAAATACCCTAGGATGACCTCATTTTATGCAACAGTTAACCAAGGGGATTTTTTAAAGGATGAAACAGGAAATAGAAGGTATTGGGTTATACCAGTGGAGAAAATAGATTTTGAAAAGTTGGAAGAAATTGATGTAAATCAATTGTGGGGACAAGTGATGCATCTGCTTTGTAGTAACAAATATGCTCACTATTTAACCAGTGATGAGATGAAAATGTTAAATGAAAGTAATGATGAATTTACACCGATGAATCATGTGCAAGTCATGGTGGAAGATGGGTTTAATTGGAATAGTCCAAAAGATGATTGGAGTTGGACAAGCTCCAGTGAGATTGCCAGATATTTTAATTTGAAAAGTACAAAAGGATTGAAAAGTGTTATGGAGTTTTATGGTGCTACCTTTACCAAAAGAGGTGGAATAAGAGGTTATATATGTCCAAAATTAATAAGGATTTGCTAATTATATATTTGAAACATTAAAAGGACGCTAAAAATTAAGTTTTAGCGTCCTTTTAACGTCCTTTTATATGTTTTAGTGTACTTTTTTCTTATGTAAGAGTTCTTAGACTTATTAAATACTATTTTTTAGTATAAGAATTGGTCACTAAAATAAAAAGGACGGCAAGAAAAATCTCGCCGACCGCCCTATAATAAAGCAATACCAAGGAAAAGGCTCCTAGGACACTAAAAAATTATATGAAAAACTAGAATTATTAAAATTTATTAATATAAAGAAATAATGTTAGAATATCGTATTAAATTTTAACAAAAGATACTATAATGGTATGTGTGATAAAAATACAAAGGAGCAAAACAATGAGTAAATTGGCAAGAGCCACTTTTGGACTAATGGTGGCAACTATAATAGCAAAAATATTGGGATTTGGTAGAGAATTAGTTCTTGCTGCTGGGTATGGAGCAGGCATATATAGTGATGCCTATATAACAGCCATGAATATACCACAGGTTATTTTTGCAATAATCGGAAGTACTTTAGCAACGGTACTTATACCTATGTATATGGAAGTACATAAAGAAGAAGGAGAAGAAGGTTCTCTTAAATTTATAAATAATGTGTTTAACTTAGTTGTAATAGGATGTGTAGTTCTTTCTATTCTTGGGTTTGTGTTTACAGAGCAAATTGTAAACGTATTTGCCATGGGATACAAAGGAGAGGCATTGCAAGTGGCTATTAATTTTACTAGAATAACTATTCTTGGAATTGTATTTACTGGCCTTAGTTATGTGATGACTTCTTATTTACAAATAAAAAATGATTTTATTACGCCAGGACTTAGTAGTGTGCCAAAGAATGTAATTATTATTGTGGCAACCTTACTTAGTATAAAGTATGGTCCTTATATAATGATTTGGGGGACTTTGCTTGGAATGGTAAGTGAGTTTTTAATTCAAGTACCTTATGCAATTAAGGCTGGATATAGATATGTACCAATTATTAAGATAAAAGATAAATATATTAAAAAGATGGCTTGGCTTATTGCACCTGTGCTAATCGGTGTGGCAGTAAATCAGGTGAATACTTTGGTAGACAGAACTTTGGCATCTACATTGCCAGCAGGGACAGTTTCTGCACTAAATTATTCAAATAAACTGATATCCTTTGTTATAGCCATATTTATAACATCGATTTCATCTGTGATTTATCCTATTTTGTCACAGTTGTCTAAGGAAGATAACAAAGAGAGATTTATTTCATCTGTTATAAAAAGTATAAACTGTGTCATAATACTTGTTTTGCCAATTACTGTAGGAACTATGGTTCTATCACTTCCAATAGTAAGGATACTTTTTGAAAGAGGAGCTTTTGACCCAAGGGGAACTTCTTTAACAGCAGTGGCTTTGGCTATGTATTCTGTAGGAATGGTTGCCTATGGTCTAAGAGATGTTCTGGGCAAGATTTTTTACTCTTTGCAAGACACAAAGACACCAATGGTAAATGGTGTAATTGCCATGGGTATGAACATGGTTATGGATGTGGTGTTTATTCAGTTTTGGGGACTTGCGGGCCTTACTTTGGCCACTAGCTTGTCTTCACTGGCTTGTATTATGTTGTTGTTTAGAAGTTTGAGAAAGAAGATAGGATACTATGGACAAGATAAGATTGCAAAGGCTACAGTGAAAAGTCTTGTGGCATCTTTGATTATGGGTGCTGTGGCTTATTATTCTTATCATTATATGATAGGGTTTACTCATACTGGAGGAAAGACAGAGTTTATTGTGCTTATGATTGCTGTTACTTTGGCGACTGCTGTATATGGTGGTCTTGTTATATTGTTTAAGGTTGATGAGATTAGGATTGTTACGGATGTGGTGAAGAGAAGATTGAAGAGAGCTTAGAAATAAGCTCTTTTTTGTATTAGCCTGCCTACAAAAGTATTATTGAGGAATTAAAATTATAATTATTCATAAGACTAAAAACTTAATAATAATCGTTGACAAAAAATGGTAAAAAGTACACAATAAAAATATAGGATTATATATTATAAAAATAAGATTGCACAAAAAGAATAAGTAAAACATAGGAGCAAAAACAATGAAAATAAATGGGGATTTTATGATAAGAGAGATTGCAGGAGATACTATTCTTGTTGCAACAGGACAAGCTTCACAAAATTTTAATGGGATGATAACACTAAATGAAGTTGGAGCATTTATTTTAGAAAAAATTGAAGAATGTAAAGATGAAGATGAATTAGTTAGCAAGATTCTTGATGAATTTGAAGTAGATGAAAATATAGCTAGAGAAGATACTAGGGAGTTTATTGAACAGCTTTTAAAAATGGGGATAGTTTTGAATGCTGATTAAATTTTACTATATTGTAAATTAGAGTTGGTATTTTACAATATATAGAAATTAATTTTATATAGGGGTATGTATATAAATTTCTTTATGTTGTATTAAATATAATTAAAAATTATGGGGGGAATAGTGTGAGAAGAAAATATACAAAGCCAAGTATGAGCATAGATATGTTCGAAGCCAATGAGTATATAGCAGCTTGTTACAAAATATACTGTAATGTACCTAAAGGTTATGGTTTTAATGATTTAAATGGCGATGGTAAGTATAGAAAAAAAGATGATGGTTCAAAAATAGCTTCAGGAACAGGATGCAATAAAGTGCATGTAGGCGTACATTTAGATGCTGCACCTCATGAGAATGCTATGTGGCAACCAACTGACTTTTGGGGAGAGAACAAGGGGACGGCTTATGGTGTATTCCAATGGACTCAAGGGAATGGTAATAGCGGACACCATTTCTCAAAGGTTTCAGACACTCAGTGGGAAAGTAATCCAAATGCATCATAAAATAAAATAAATATACAGAAAAGGCAAAGGTGGGATGGTAATCCTACCTTTTTTTGAGGTAAGTATGAATATAAAATGTGGTAAATTAGCATTTAAAATATCCCATGATAAGAGATGGGATATACCTATAAATGCAAAAAAATTTGAAGATAATGATAGTGAAATAAATATATATTATAGAATTAAATTTGTAGATAGTATCAAATACAACAATGAGCCAATTGTATGTCAAAGAGAGCATATCCTAGTTACTAAAAATGACCATAATTTTGAATCTAGATATTTGATGATACCAGGTAACTTTTATCCTTATGCCTATTATAGGGAAGATAGTGACAAAAAAATAAGTATAGAAATCATAAAGGATTTTAAAAATAGCTTTACTATAGATACAATGTTTTGGTCTTTATTTGCCTTAGAAAAACATTTAATAAAAGAAGAATCAATTATTTTTCACTGCTCATACATGGTTTATAAAGGTTATGCAGTTTTATTTAGTGGGCCAAGTGGTATAGGCAAGTCAACACAATCAAGATTATGGGAGAAAAATAGAAATACTAGAATCATTAATGGAGATAGAGCTTTATTAGTAAAAGAAGATAAAAACTGGTATGTAAATGGCTGGCCTGTTTGTGGTTCTTCAGAAATTTGTACAAATGAAAAACATGAACTAGGTTCCATCGTATTTTTAGGAAAAAGCAATGAAAATTCAGTGGTTCGCCTTGAAAGAAAATATGCAATAAAAAAATTAATAAGTCAAATAACTATAAATTATTGGAATAAAGATTTTGTAAATAAGGCAATTTCTTTAGCCGAAAATATTGTTGATAATATAAAAATATATGAATTAACATGTACGCCAGATATAGAGGCAGTAAAAGTATTAGAAAAGTTTTTGGAGGAGAATGAAGAATGGATACATTAGAAGTAATTAATAATATTGAAGAAAAATTATGTTACAAAGCAACATTAGCTAATATTCCATTAAGTGGAGCTTTTGAATTATTACCTCTTTGTAATATGAACTGTAGTATGTGTTATATACGATTAACAAGTGAAGAAATGTATAAAATTGGATATCTTAGAACTGCTGATGAATGGTTATCAATTGCAAAAGAAATGAAAGATGCAGGTACACTTTTTATACTATTAACCGGAGGAGAACCCTTACTGTATAAAGAATTTGAAGAAATTTATAATGGTCTGAGAGAAATGGGAATGATTGTGACTATAAATACTAATGGGACTTTAATTAATGACGAGGTATGCAATATGTTAGCAAATAATAAGCCACGCAGAGTAAATGTAACTTTATATGGAGCAAGTAACGAGACTTATAAAAAATTATGTCATAACCCTAAAGGCTATGATGAAACAATTAGAGGAATAAACCTACTAAAACAAAAAAATATAGATATTAAGCTAAATGTGAGTTTAGTAAAAGAAAATATGAGTGATCTGCCTAAGATGTTGGAAATAGCTAATAATCTAGAAATTTCTATAAAGGTAGACACGTACATGTATCCAAAAACTAAAGGAATTAAAAATGATTTTAATAATGATGATAGAATAGATCCACAAAAAGTAGCAAATATAGATACTTTTATTAGATACAATACAGAAACTGAAGAGTCATTTATGAAAAATAGATGGGAGTATTTAAATAGATATGAGTATGGTAAAAACGCTAAACCTCCTAAATCCCTACCTTTGAGCTGTAGAGCAGGTAAAAGTTCTTTTTGGATAAATTGGCAAGGAAATATGACTCCTTGTGTATTTTTAGACAATATATATATGGATGTTTTTGAAAATGGATTTATAAAATCATGGAATTATATAGTTGAAGAAAGTAAAAAAATATTTTTATCTTCTGATTGTAAACATTGTGATAAGAGAGAAGTATGCCAAGTTTGTGCAGCAGCAGCTTATTGCGAGACGGGAAGTGTAAGTAAAAAACCAGAGTATTTATGTAAATTAACAGAAGAAATAATAAAGATCTTAAGTTGTTGAGGAGTAGAATTAAGTTAGTTGTTAGGGGGGAAGATTGATATCTATGGAGTCAATCAAGATAATAATTGGGAAAATTAAAGATGGAACTATTAGACAGATGTGGATAGAGTTTAAGTGGATGTTTAGTTATGCTAAAAAATATAAAAAAGAAATAGTTTTTTATATTTTCTTAGGAGTCTTTTCAACAGTAATGACCTTAGTAAGCAGTATTGCATCAAAAGAGCTAATAGATGTGGTCACAGGACACAATATAAAAGGAGCGCCACTGATAGCCATAATTATGATAGGTATGGCACTGTTTAGCTTGTTTTTTGACTCTATCATGTCTCGTATTACACTGAAAATAAATATAAGAATACAAAATGATATCCAGGCAGATATTTTTGATAAAATAATTGAAGTTAATTGGTTAGACCTTTCAAAATATCCAAGTGGAGATATATTAAATAGATTTAGTAATGATGTGGGCACCGTAGCACAAAGTGCTATTGGATGGGTTCCAGATTTAGTTGTAGGTGTATTTAACTTTGTAGCCACCCTTGCCGTAATTATGTACTACGACCCTACTATGATGGTGTTGACTGCTCTTAATGCTCCAGTAATGCTTTTGTCTTCTAAGGTATTAATGTCTAGAATGAGAGATTACACAAAAAACGTTAAAGAAATGAACAGTGAAGTTACGCATTTTCAAACAGAGACTTTTTCAAATGTAGATTCTATAAAGTCCTTCGATTTAACATCATTATTTTCTACAAGACTTAGAAATTTTCAATCTAGATATAAAGATGTAAATTTGGAATATAACTTATTTAGTATAAAAACCAATGTGGTATTGTCATTAATAGGAATGGTAATTGAATATTCCTTCTTTGGTTGGGCTGTATACAGATTATGGACAGGGTATATTACCTATGGAGAAATGACCTTGTTCTTAACTCAAGCAGGGCGGTTATCGTCTTCTTTCAGCTCTTTAGTATCAATAATTCCATCAACAGTAGGCTCTACCATATCTGCAGCTCGTCTTATGGAAATAATAAATTTACCAAAGGAAAATAGAAATATTGGAGATAGTGAGGAACTTAGAAACGTTAGCAATGATGGATTCTCTATAAAATTAAAAGATGTAGATTTTTCCTATGTAGAAGATCAGAAAGTTATTAATTCATCATATTTTGAAGCTCATAGAAATGAAATAGTAGCCATAGTAGGCCCTTCTGGAGAAGGAAAAACTACTTTAATTCGTATGTTTTTAGGACTGATTTTGCCAGATTCAGGTGAAGCAGTTATGATAGATAAGGATGGGAAAAAAGTAGAGTTAAATGCATCCACAAGGAAATTTTTCTCCTATGTGCCACAGGGAAATACCATATTCTCTGGAAGCATATCAGAAAACCTAAGAATGGTTAAAGAAGATGCAACTGATGAAGAAATAATAGAAGCTTTAAAAATAGCTTGTGCTTACGAATTTGTTGAAAAACTGCCTGAGGGTATAAATAGTACAGTAGGTCCTAGAGGGTTGGGCCTTTCAGAAGGACAAGCTCAGCGTATTTCCATAGCCAGGGCAGTTCTTAGAGATGCACCCATACTGTTGCTAGATGAAGCTACATCTGCCTTAGATATAACTACAGAAAGAAAAGTTCTAAAAAATATTATTCAACAAAAGCCTAATAAAACTTGTATAGTTACTACTCATAGACCTAGTGTTTTAAACCTGAGTCAAAGAGTTTATAGAGTTATGGATAAAACTATTACACAACTTTGTGAAGAGGAGTCTAGTGCAATGGCTATAGACTTTTAGTAAATAGTTTATTCTAGTAAAACGCTAAAACAAAAACTAACACGGGGTAAAGGGGTGCACAAAAATGTTACCCCCTTTAAAAAGGAGAAATATGAAGAAAATATACAAAGATTTTTTTAAATTATTAAGATCTAGTTTAGAAAAAGAAACAGTCGTTATAGAAGAAGATATAGATTGGTTAGAAATATTAAGATTATCATCTATACATAAAATTATTCCTCTTACATATGAGTCAGCTTGCAAAACTCAATCATTTCAAAATGAAAACATACAATTTGTGAAATACTTCAAAGCTGAATCCATGGAAATAATTTATAGTCAAGTAAAAAGAAGTTATAGATTTTTACAATTATATAGGGAGTTAAATCAAGCAAATATAAAAGCATTAGTATTTAAGGGAATTGTATTAAGAGAGCTATACCCTGTACCAGAGGAACGAATATCTGCAGATGAGGATTTACTAATTGAAAAAAAAGATCTGGAAAAAACTATAAAAATTTTGGAACTTAACAATATGGAGAGAGTTTTTTCTGATGAAGATGAAGCAGATGTTTATCATTATTTTTGTAATAAAAGTGGTCTTCACCTAGAGTTTCATACTACTTTATTTGGTGATAAATCAGACATAAATAAAAAAATGGAAGAAGTATTTAGTACTGTTTTTCAAGATGTAGATAAAATAAATATAAACAATGTAGATGTACACATATTTTCTATAGACAAACATTTTTTATACATAATATGTCATGCAATTAAGCATTTTGTCTCATGTGGTACGGGAATTAGACAGATTTGTGATATATCCATGTATATAAATAAATATTATGAAATTATAAATTGGGATTATATATGGTTTGAAATTAACAAAATGGGATATGACACCTTGTTAGTTAATTTACTTCAAATTGCTATAGATTACTTAGGGTTAGATGAAAACAAGGTAGTTTATGCAAAAAATAAAAATACTTATTATTTAAATGTAGATGATTTGATAGAAGACATAATGGAAGGTGGAATATACGGAACAAGCACCCAAGCAAGACTAAATGCAGCCAATATATCCCTTGATGCTCTAAACAAAGAATCAAAATCAAAAATAAAGTCCAATATAGCAGCAATCTTTCCAAAAGCAGAAAACTTAAAAGGAAGATACAAATATTTAGAAAAATATCCAGTATTACTACCAGTGGCATGGGGAAGTCGAATTCTAACTTATTCAAAAGAAAGAGGTAGTTTATCTAGCCTAGGGGCTACGGCGAAGGAGACTATAGAAGTAGGTAACAGAAGAATAGATTTGCTTAAAGAATACAAATTAATTGAATAATAGCCATTAAATAAATACGAAACAGAATCATTTTTAGAAAGAATGATTCTGCTTTTTTCATTATATGGCTTTTTATTACATGTACATATCGATATTTAATGGATAATGTTGGGAAAAAAAGAACGAAAATAATTGATTTCCGAATATTCTTACAATAAACTTATATATAAGCAATTTGATATGTATTATAATTTTGTAATACATTAAAAATTTTACCTTACGATAAATTTAAAGGATAAGAAGGAGGATTTTATTATGGCAATGTCAAAAGTTGTGACAGGGTTATTAGTAACAGTAATAGCGGGGGGAATAGTGATAGCAGTTGAAAAATTTGATGGACAAGCATCTTCGCAAGTAAAGTCAAATGTTCAATCAATGGAGCAAAAATACAAAGATAATGAAGATAAGTTAGTTGCAAAATACAATGAGCTATACAATGATGCAAAATCAAAAATAGCACAATTGGAAGAAAAGAAAGCAAATGTAGAAGCTCAAAAGGCAGAATTAGAAGCTAAGAAAGCAGAGTTAGAAGCAGAAATAGAAAGGTTAAAAAATACTACAATAGGACAACTAGAATCTCAAAATAAAGAATTAAAAAATAAAATAGCAAAATTACAGGCGGAATTAGCAGATGCTGAATCAGAAATAGAATGGTTAGATAATGAATTAGTAAAATACGATGAAATGCTAGAAGCTAAACATGAGCAATTAACAGAATTAAAAGGTGAATTATCAGAACTAAAAGGTCAATTAAATGATACTAATAAAAATTTGAGTGATACGGAAAAAGCATTAGAAGAAGCTAATGGAGAAGTAAAAAAAGCCAATGAAGCTGTAGGTGGATTAAAAGATTATACATCAGAAAGATTAGAGTCAATAGATAATGAAATGGTTGATGTGGATAGTTTACAAACTTTAGATTAAGAACCATTAAAAGTAAGACTTAGTATCAAATCTATAACTTAAGGGGGGAGCTTTATGATAAAGCAAAAAATTATAGCAAGTTTAGTAGGAGGCACCATATCTGTTGGCGCTATTTGTTATACTTATGAAACCTTTAGGTTTGATAATATAAGTCGCATTTATAATAATTTTGATGGTGTTATAAAAAAGTATGAACTTATGAAAGAAAATAGAGATGACATATTAAAAAAATACAATTGTTTGTATACTAACTCTACAAAACAAATAGAAGAACTTAAAAATGAATTGGATGAGAAAGAAAAATATATAAAAATACTTGAAGAAAAATCAAATGAACAAGAAGAAGATGTACAAGACAAACAAGACAAAAAAATCGAAAATAATTAAACAATAGATATATCAATAAAGAGAGTATGTAATTTTTATATGTTTTTTACATGTTAGGAATTATAGTTGAATTTACGTTCTTGATAAACTCTGGGATGAAGTTATATCAACTCATTTAGAAAGTGTAAAAAATGTATTTTTGAGCAAGGTCGTTGCCTGAAGTGATAGCGAAGGCATCTCGTTGGCGACATGAAGTGTTTCGCCGACACGTCGCTCAAGCGAAGCGAATTTTTTAATAAATTGATTAGGGGGTATTATATTGTTCAAATTAAATAAAAAAGTTTTATCGGGTTCTTTGGCATTAACAATATTTATGTCAACGGCGCCAGGAATGGCCTATGCTACAATGACTACAAAGGCTTTAGAAGGAAAGCTTATTTGCAAAGAGCAACAACAGTATTTAAGTAAGATTGATGGAAGTAGAGCATTTGATTATATTAGAGAGTTATCAGATAACATAGGTCCAAGAATTGCTGGTACAAACGAGGAGTACCAAGCCGCTAAATATATTAAAAAACAATTTGATAATCTAGGCTATAACACAGAAATACAAGAATTTAAATATGCATCAGGTAAAGGTACTTCAACTTTGAAATATGAAGATAAAGTAATGCAATCAGCAGCATTTACAGGCTCTAAAGCTACAGATGGTGTAATAAATAGTGAAGTTGTATACTGCGGATTAGGAAGTAAGGATGATTTTTCAAAGGTAGATGTTAAGGGGAAAATAGCTATCGTTGAAAGAGGAACATATACTTTTGTAGAAAAAGTTGAAAATGCGGCAAATTCAGGTGCTGTGGCTCTTATAATGTATAATAATACATCTGGAATTTCTACTGGACAAGTTGGGGATGTATCTGTGCCAGCTGTAGGAATAGAAAAAACAGCAGGATTGTCCATAGTTGAAAAATTAAATTCAGGGGAAAAAGTAACAATTTCTCTAGAAGTTGGGAAACCGGAAACTACTACTTCTTGGAATGTTGTTGCAAAACAAGCTGCAAGAGGAAATGATAGTGCTAATACTGATGATATTGTTTATGTAAGTGCTCACTATGACAGTGTTCCAAAAGCTCCTGGAGCAAATGATAATGCTTCTGGTGTAGCATCTATGATTGAAATAGCAAATGCAATAAAAGACTTAGATACAGATAAAGAAATAAGATTTATAGCTTGTGGATCAGAAGAAGTGGGTCTAAAAGGATCTGCAGCTTATGTAAAATCATTAACTAAAGATGAGTTAGAAAGAAGCATAGGAAACTTTAATTTAGATATGGTTGCAACTAACTATGAACCATGTTCAGAATTAGCAGTATATACAAACCAAGGTAAAGGTAATATAGTTACAGATGCAGTTAAAGAAGCCGGAGAAAGACTAAAAGATAACACTACTGATTTTACAAGTTATGATGGTAATCATGAAACATATAAGGATGGTGGTTTGGTTGCCATGGGATCTTCAGATCACGTTTCTTTTGACAATGCGGGTATACCATCAGCATTATTTATAAATGGTGATCCAGAAAAATTAGATGATCCAAGAACAGCTTTAGAGCCATACTATCATAAACCAACAGACCATACAGAACATGCAAGTAAAGAAAGACTTGAAAGAACTATAAAATTAATAGGTTCTGCAATATATGAAACTGTAGATACTGATCATGAAGATTTGGTAAGTACAGAAAATATGATGAAAGATTTAAATGCTATGGCAAGTAAAGACAACGCTAGAGTTACTGGATTTGAAGGGGAGCATGATGCAGCAGATTACATAGTAGGTCAATATAAAGATATGGGATTAAAAGCAAGAAAACAAATAATAAATGGAATAGATGGATTTATGTCTGAAGGATCAACTGTAAAAGTTGGAGATAAAGAATTAGATTCAAAAACATTTACTTATTCTAATTCAACTAGTGGTGTAATTGAAAGTGAGCTAGTAGATTGTGGTTTAGGAAAAGCTGATCAAATAGGAGATGTAAAAGGCAAAGTAGCTCTTATAAAAAGAGGAGAGATATCTTTTGCTGAAAAAATAGATAATGCAACAGCTAAAGGAGCAGTAGGTGTTATTATTTATAATAATGCTGAAGGACCTTTAAACGGAACTTTAGGTGATTATCAATCAAAAAGAGCTGCATCCACTTCTATATCAAAAGCAGATGGAGAAGAATTGGCAGCTAAATTAGCAAATGAAAAAGCAGTAAAGGTTTCTATGGAAGTGAAAACATTAGTAGAAAGAAATAGTCACTCTTACAACGTAGTGGCTTCTCTACCAGCAGCTAATAATTCAAGAACAGCCCAAACAATAGTAATAGGAGCTCATATGGACTGTGTCCAAACTCCAGGTGCAAATGATAATGGTTCAGGAACAGTTTCAATACTAGAAGCTGCAAGAGTATTATCTAGACCGGAAATAGCTAGCCAATTAAAATATAATATTGAGTTTGTAAACTTTGGCGCTGAAGAAATAGGTCTTGTAGGTTCAAAAGAATATGTTAAGAGTTTACAAGATTCTGGAAGAGTAAATAAAGTTAAAGCTATGATTAACTTAGACATGGTTGGTGTAGGTAATAATATGGTAATGTGGAATTCCAACGAATCTACAAGCCATGAGGTAACTGACTTAGCTAAGAAAGTTGCAAGTGAATTGGGATGTTTAGATATGTCTACTACTAAGGATTTACATAGCACATCAAGTGACCATGCATCATTTGAAGCAGTAGGTATACCATCTACATTTATAGGATACACATTAGATGAATCTGGCAAATTAGATGAATATTATCATACAAAAGGAGATAAAGTAGAAACTATAAATCCTAAGTGGTTGAAAAATTCAGCACAGGTAGTAGTTAATTCTGTTTTAAAAATGCAATCTCAATCAAATAGAAGTTCTGCAAAAGCATCAATAGCTAAATATGATGTTAAAAAGGTTGAAAAGGATAATTTATCTAGCAAATAATTATTAATAACAAAATAACCTGTTTAGATTAAAAAGATTTATTGTAAAAAGAAAACCGACTCAGTTGAGTCGGTTTTATAATTGAGTGAAAGGAAATTTATAAAATAACACCATCCCTAAATATGGAGATTTCCTTGTATCCGTATTCTTCATTTCTAGTTTGAACTTTTCCAGAAGCTACATCTAGTAGATACTGGAAGAAGTCCTCAGTAACTTCATCAAAAGTTTTTCCTTCAAGTAGTTGTCCAGCATTGTAGTCAATCCAATGCTTTTTCTTATTGTATAAATTACTATTAGAAGATATCTTAATAGTAGGAACTGGAGAACCAAATGGGTTTCCACGACCTGTTGTAAATAGCACCATTTGAGCACCACTTGCAACTAAGTTGGTACAAGAAACTTGGTCATTTCCAGGACCTATAAGTAAATTAAGTCCTTTATTTTTAACAGATTCACCGTAATTTACCACACCAACAACAGGAGCCTGACCACCCTTTTGAGTACAGCCTAGTGATTTTTCCTCTAAAGAAGAGATACCACCTTTTTTATTTCCTGGAGATGGATTTTCATATATAGTTTGGTCATATTTTGTAAAATAACCTTTAAAATCGTTTATTAAGCTCACAGTATCATCAAATATTTCTTTTGTTACAGCTCTTTCCATTAAAATTGTTTCAGCACCAAACATTTCAGGAACTTCTGTAAGAATAGTACTTCCACCATGATTGACTAAAGTGTCGTTTATGCAACCACATAAAGCATTTGCAGTTATCCCAGAAAATGCATCAGATCCACCGCATTTGAATCCAAGTACTAAATGCTCAGCAGATACTTTTTCACGCTTCATAGAAGATGCATATTCAACTAATTCATCTAAAATTTCCATAGCTACTTCATATTCATCTTCCACATCTTGAGTAACTAAGAATTTAATTCTATTTTCGTCGTAGTCACCAAGTACAGGTTTAAATTCATCTAAGTTGTTGTTTTCGCAACCAAGACTAAGTACAAGAACAGCTCCTGCATTAGGGTTGTTGATTAAACCTTTTAAAATTTGTTGCGTTGTAGCGTGATCATCGCCTAACTGACTACAACCCATATTGTGAGTATATGCAAATACACCGTCTATCTTATTACTGAATTTTTCATTTGCTTTTTTTTCTAATATTTTAGCAGTAGTGTTAACACATCCAACAGTAGGGATTATCCAAACTTCGTTACGAATACCTACTTTACCATTGGATCTAACATAACCATCAAAGAAAGCTTCTTTCTTATTATGGTTGAATTTAGCTAAAATTTCTTCGTTTTTATTGTATTTATAATCTAAAACTCCATCTAAATTTGTTTTTAGATTATGAGTATGTATATGATTTCCTTTTGAAATATTGCATTTTGCATGACCTATTGGATGGCCATATTTTATTATATTGTCATTTTCATTTATATCACATAAAGCAACTTTGTGACCAAAGGGAATGTCTTCTAAAAGAGTGACAGTCAGATTGTTTACTGTGTAAGTTTCTTTTGCTTTTAAGTCAGCAAGAGCAACAGCTACATTATCATTTTGTGATATTATGATTAAGTTCTTATTTTCCTTCATGATAATTCTCCCCATTCATTTTTATAAAGAAGCAACTAAGTCCTTCATATTGGTAGTTTCCATATTTATTAAATGTTTAGCAACAGCCTCTTCAAGTCCATCAACTTTAGTTAGATCTTTTCCGCTCCATAAAGCAGTGTTAGATAATACGTCATGAGCAACATCAGCAGCACTACCTTTTGCCCAAGTATTTGCAAAGAATTTTATAACTTCAGAGTCGTCTTTTATAGCATAAATAGTACCGTCAAATCTAGCTCCCACATATTGTCCTTCAACTAATTTACCTTGGTAGAACTTCATAAATGCAGCTAAAGAAAATGTTAAATGTGTTGGAATTTGATTTTTTTCATCTATATATTCAAGTAAAGATGGAAGACATCTTGCATTGAATTTAGATGCGGAGTTTAATGATATATCTAATAATCTATGTTTTATGTATGGATTAGCAAATCTATCTATTACATCACAAGCAAAAGATTCTAATTCTTCTTTAGGAAGATCTAGTGTAGGTATTATTTCATTAAACATTAATTTATTTAAGTAGTTTTTGAAAATTTCGTCATTCATAAAATCAAGAACTATATCATGTCCAGCTAAATAAGCAGCCAAAACAGTAGAAGTATGAGCACCGTTTAAGATTCTAACTTTTCTCTTTTTATATGGAGTAACATCTTCAGTCCAAATAACATTAGCATCAGTTTTGTGAATTGGAAGTATTTCAGACCATTCTTTCTTTCCTTCAATTACCCATAAATTGAACAATTCACTAGTTACTATTAAGTTGTCCTTGTATCCCAATTTTTCTTCAAAATAATCTAATTGATCCTTTGGATATCCTGTAACTATTCTATCTACTAAAGTGGAGGTAAACTCGTTAGCAGTTTCTATCCAGTTTATAAATTCTTCACCAAGTTTCCACTCATTAGCATATTGAAGAACTATTCTTTTAAGTTCTGCGCCGTTGTTATCAATTAACTCAACTGGTAAGAATAATAAACCTTTGTCACCTGCACCATTAAATGCTTTGTACCTTTCAAAAAGAAGAGCAGTTATTTTTGCAGGGAAAGAAGATGGAGGAGCGTCAGTTAATTTGTCTCCTTCTTTATAAGAAATTCCTGCTTCTGTAGTGTTAGATATTACTACTTCTAAATCAGCACTTCTAGCTATATCCAATAACGCATTGTAATCTTCATATGGATTTATACATCTAGATACAGATGTGATTTGTTCTATTTTTTCTACAGCCTGACCATTTTCTATTCCTCTCATGGCAAGAGTGTATAAACCTTCTTGATCATTTATAAGGTTTGCTAAACCAGGAGCGATAGGCTGGCATAATACTATACTACCCTGATAAACGTTTTCTTTATTGCCTTTATTTATCATCCAATCAGTAAAAGCTCTTAAAAAGTTACCTTCACCAAATTGAAGTATTTTTTCTGGATATTTATTATATCTTTTCTCTATTGTTTCATTTATTTTTTTCATGTCAAACATTACCTCCCAAACTTAATTATCTTTATAATAACAGATGTATTTCTTGTTGTATACAACAAAATGCAAATAAATAAAAAAACTTTAAAATTCAATGAAAAATGAATCATATTGAAAATAAAAAATGTTAATCTATGAATATTATCATAGATTAACATTTTAAAGTGAAGAGTTACCCTCTATAAATGCTTGGAAAGAAGAAGCCTTTGCATTATTTAAGTGGACTTTCATAGCTTCTTCTGCAGAAGTTACATCACCTTTAGCTAGGAAAGCTAGTATTTCCATATGTTCATCTATAGTAGAACAAAGACGTTTATCATCATGTAATCCACTAAGTACCCTTAGACGACAGTTTTGATTATGAACCCTACTATAAGTATCAATTAAATAATAGTTGTTACATTGATTTAAAATAATTCTATGAAACTCATCGTCTAGCCTGAAAAGCTCTTCCTGATTATTATTTTTAATACATTCTTTAGCCTCTTTAATATTTTCATATAATGAATCTATAGTATCACTATTAAGATTAGAACAATGATTGCTTATGGCATAAGTTTCTAGAAGTGTTCTAGTTTCAAAGGTTAAGTTGATTTCTCCAATAGAAAGGGGAGCAACAAAGAAACCTTTTTTAGGTAGTATTTTAATTAAATGTTCTTGTTCTAATCTACTTAATGCATCTCTTATTGGAGTTCTACTAACTTTAAATTCTTCACATAGCAAATCTTCATTTAAGAAAGAATTAGGCATATATTCACACTTTAAGATCTTATCTTTAATGGAATTATAAGCTTTTTGTTTAAGACTTAGTTTTGCCATTGGACCTCCTTATATAATATTAATTTGTAAGTTATAGATAAGAATATCACCTATGATAACAATAGTCAAATTAAAAGAATAAAAAATAAAAAGTGTTGACACCGTTTTCATGACCATGCTATGATGTATACAACATTAAATACAATATTGAATACAAACAAAGGGGAATGATGGAGAATGAAAAGTATATTAATCAATAAGCCAGGTGAAGTAGAAATAAAAGAAATAGAAATGCCAAAAGTAAAAGATGGTGAAGTTCTTTTAAAATTACTTTATGGAGGAATATGTGGAAGTGATTTAGGAACTTACAAAGGAACTTTTGCTTATTCTTCTTACCCAAGAATACCAGGCCATGAATTTTCTGCTGAAATAGTTGAAATAGGAAAGAATGATAGAGGATTAGAAAAAGGAATGATTATTACTTGTAACCCATACTTTAACTGTACTACATGCTATTCATGTGAAAAAGGTTTAGTAAACTGTTGTACAACTAATGAAACAATGGGTTGCCAAAGAGACGGCGCATTTTGTGAATATATAACAATGCCAATTGAAAGAGTATATGACGGAAAAGGTCTTTCTCCAAAAACATTAGCATTAATTGAACCATTTTGCATAAGTTACCACGGTGTATCAAGAGCGAATGTTAAAGATGGGGATACAGTATTAGTAATGGGAGCTGGTACAATAGGTGTTCTTGCAGCAGTAGCAGCAAAAGCTTTGGGAGCAAAAGTTTATATAAGTGATGTTTCTAAACAAAAACTAGAATATGCGTACAAAGAATTTCAATTAGATGGTATGATATTAAATGAAAGTACTGAAAGTTTTGAAAAACAAGTAAATGAGATTACAAATGGAAACGGATTTGACGTTACTATAGAAGCAGTTGGTCTTCCATCAACATTCCAAAATTGTATAGATGCTGCAGCATTTGGGGCGAGAGTAGTATTAATCGGAGTAGGAAAACAAAATTTAGATTTTAATTTTACACTTATACAAAAGAAAGAACTAAATGTCTTTGGATCAAGAAATGCTCTTAAAAAAGATTTTTTAGGGTTAATAGATATAGTTAAAGAAGGAAAATTTGATTTAGACAAGATTGTTACTAATACATATAAGTTTGAAGAGGCAGGAAAAGCATTTGAAGATTTCGCAAACAACGGAGCTTCAATGTTAAAGGTGCTAATAGAATTCTAGACTTTATAAAATAGGGGGAAGATACTGATGAAAATCAAAAAATTATTAGCAGTTATTTTATCAGCAACACTAGGAATTACAAGTTTAGCAGGCTGTTCAAAATATGAACGTCCTGCCCCGTCAAAAGAAAATCCTATGACAGTACAAATAGGTTTCGAAAACTCCATAAGTGAGCCAATAGGACAAGCCTTAGAAAAATGGCAAGAGTTAGTAGAAGAAAAAGGTGACGGAAGTTTAAAAATTGAGCTATTCCCAGATAGCCAATTAGGTTCAAAGAGTGAGCTTATAGATACAATGCTTATTGGTGAACCAGTAATAACATTGGCAGATGGAGCATTTTATGCTGACTATGGAGTAAAAGACATGGGAATATTATTTGGACCTTTCTTATTTGATAATTGGGAGCAATGTTGGACTTTAATTGAAAGTGATTGGTACAAAAAGCAAAGTAGTTTATTAGAAGAAAAAGGTTTGAAAATACTTGCTTCTAACTGGATGTACGGAGACAGACATACTTTAACTACAAAAAAAGTTGAAAAGCCAGAGGATTTAAAAGGATTAAAAATCCGTGTTCCAGGTAATGAAATACAATCAATAGGTTTTGATACTTTAGGTGCAACATCTACAGGTATGGACTTAGGTGAAGTTTATCAATCATTACAAACAAAAGCTATAGATGGAGCAGAAAACCCAATAGCTACTTTGTATGGAAGAAAACTACACGAAGTTGCAAAATATTTATTATTGGATGGTCACGTTAAAAACTTTACTACTTGGGTATGTAGTGCAGATTTCTTCAACAGTTTAACTAAAGAACAACAAGACTTATTAGTTTCAACAGGAGAAGAAGCAGGACTTTACAACAATGGTTTACAAGCAGATGCAGAAGCTGAATATCTTCAACAAATGAAAGATGAAGGTGTAACTGTAACTGACTTACCTGAAAAAACAAAAGCTGAATTTAAAAAAGCTGCAGAGCCTTTCTATAAATTAGAAGAGAAATTTGGATGGTCAAAGGGTCTATATGATACAGTTAGAAAAGCTATGGGAGCAGAGTAATCTATAAAAATTAAGAGGTGAATAAAGTGAAAAAGGATAATACATTTCTAAAAATAGTTAAAAACTTAGATATTTTTGTAGCCGTAGTAGCTTTAATTGTACTTGTTGGCCTTACATCTTCTGGAGTTGTAATGAGATATGTCATAGGAAAACCATTTACTTGGTTGGAAGAAGTACAATTATTCTGTATGGTTTGGATAGTATTTGGTGCAGGTGGAGCGGCATTTAGAACAGGAAATCATGTTGCAATAGAAATGGTTGTTGAAATGTTCCCAAAACCTGTGCAAAAGGTAATAGGAATAATAGTTGATTTAGTTGTTTTATTTGTGATATCTTACTTATTTGTTCAAAGTATAAGATTCGTGGGAGTATTCGTAAGTAGTGAAAGAGCTACAAGTATGCTAAAAATACCTTACACATTAATATACGGTATAGCACCAGTATCATACTTATTAATGATAGTAAGTTACTTTACTTCTAAATATATAAATAAGAACGAAGAAGAAATTAATGAAGAAGGGGTGGCTATTTAATGAGTTCAGGAATTGTTTTAGCAGCAATAGTAATGTTAGTGTTATTATTCATGAAAGTACCTGTATACATATCTGTATTAGGTGGATCTGCAATGTATTTCTTACTTGATCCATATGCAAATCCAATAGTATATGCACAACAAGCAATTACAGGAGTAGAAAGTATATCATTACTAGCCATACCATTTTTCATCTGTGCTGGTATATTTATGAACTATACTGGTGTAACTAAAAGAATAATGGATTTCTGTGAAGTAATAACAGGTAGAATGTCTGGTGGTCTTGCTCAAGTAAACGTTTTATTATCTACTTTAATGGGTGGACTTTCAGGATCAAATATAGCAGATGCAGCAATGCAATCAAAAATGATAGTTCCAGAAATGGAGAGAAAAGGTTTTTCCAACTCTTTCTCAACAGTTGTTACAGCATGTTCTTCTATGATAACACCATTAATACCTCCAGGAATAGCAATGATTCTTTATGGATGTATAGCTAATGTTTCTATAGGACAACTATTCATGTCAGGTATCGGTATAGGAGCACTTCTTTGTGTAAGTATGATGTTATTAGTTGCAATAATATCTAAAAAAAGAGGGTATGTGCCAATAAGAACAGGAAAAATAACAGTACAAGAATTTACAAAGGTTTTAAAGCCAGCAATATTACCATTATGTTTACCAATATTAATAATAGGTGGTATACGTGTGGGAGCATTTACTGCAACGGAAGCAGGATCAATAGCAATAATATATGCTTTAGTTTTAGGATTGATTTATAGAGAAATAAAAATAAAAGATATGGTAGTGGGATTAAAAGAAACTGTTACAACTACAGCATCAATAATGCTAATAGTTGGAGCTGCCAGCGTATTTTCATGGATATTAACAAAAGAAAGAATACCTCAACAATTAACTGAATGGATGGTTACAGTAATAGATAACAAATATTTATTTTTAATATTAGTTAACTTATTCCTATTAATAGTAGGTATGTTTATAGAAGGAAATGCATCTATGATAATTTTAGTTCCATTACTTGCACCAGTTGCTGCAGCTTATGGGATTAATGAAATACAATTTGCTATGATTTACATATTTAACAATGCAATAGGTGCCATTTCACCACCAATGGGAACTCTGATGTTCGTCACATGTGGTATCACCAAGTGTAAAACAAAGGCATTTATTAAAGAGGCACTACCATTCTATGGTTTATTAATATTAAACTTACTTTTAATAACATATATACCAGTGTTCTCTACATTCATAGTAAATTTATTCTATTAAGAGAGAGCTAAATAACTTATAAAGAAACTCATTTCAATTAAGTATAAAGCGGAAATATTAATTGAAATGAGTTATTTGTATATAAAAAACTGAATTTTTGGGGGAAATAAAATGATTAAAATAAATACATTAAAAGCATTAGCAGACTGTGGTGTAGTGGCAGTAGTTAGAGGAAACTCAAAAGAAGTTGGGGTTGAGATATCAAAAGCTTGTATAAAAGGTGGAGTTAAAGCCATAGAAGTAACTTATACTAATAAATTTGCAAACGATATAATAAAGGATTTAAGCGAGGAGTTTGACGAACAAGAAGATGTAATAATAGGAGCAGGAACAGTACTTGACTCAGAAACTGCAAGAGCTGCCATGCTTGCTGGGGCAAAATATATAGTATCGCCAGGATTTTCTGCAGAAACAGCAAAAATATGTAACAGATATAAAGTTCCATATATTCCAGGTGTAATGACTATAAATGAAGTGATAGAAGCTCATGAAGTAGGCGTGGATTTTGTGAAATTATTCCCAGGAAGTGCTTTTGGACAAGGATATATAAAGGCAATAAAAGGACCATTACCTTATGCCAACATAATGGTAACAGGTGGAGTTAATTTAGATAATTTAGATTCATGGATAAAAGCTGGAGTTGATGCAGTGGGAATTGGTGGAGAACTAAACAGCCTTGGTGAAGAAGGAAGACTTGAAGAAATAACATCAATTTGTGAAAGTTATATTTCTAAATTAAATGAAACTAGAGGTAAGTAATATGAGGGTTGCAGGATTTGGAGAGATAATGCTTAGATTATCTACAAATAAAGGACAAATGATAACACAGTGTAATAGTTTTAATGCTAATTATGGTGGAGGAGAAGCTAATGTTTTAGTTTCTTTATCTAACTACGGAGTAGACACTAGAATGTTAACGTGTGTTTCTAATGATGATATAGGAAAAAGTATTACAAACTATTTAAGTAGTCACAGTGTGGATACAAATTTTATAAATAAAAGTGATAAAAGAACGGGAATATACTTTTTACAAGTAGGTAGTGGAAACAGAGCATCTAAGGTAATTTATGATAGAGCTGATTCTGCTTTTGCAAACATGAAAGTAGATGATTTACATATAGAAAAAGCTTTAGAAGGAGTAGGCGTTTTTCATTTTTCTGGCATAACTTTAGCTCTTTCTAATGACCTTAGAAAATTAACTATGAAAATATTAGAACACTGTAAGAAAAATAATATAATGGTTAGCTATGACTCAAATTACAGGGCAAAATTATGGACTTTG
Organism: Terrisporobacter petrolearius; assembly: GCF_020748185.1. GTDB lineage: Bacteria > Bacillota > Clostridia > Peptostreptococcales > Peptostreptococcaceae > Terrisporobacter > Terrisporobacter petrolearius. Next base: position 23,292 of record NZ_JAHZMO010000001.1, read on the forward strand.
GAAGAGGCTAGAAAAGCCACTTTAGAAATATTGCCTTATGTAAATTTACTATCAGCGGGGATACTGGACGCTGAAAATATTTTACTAATTAATAGTAATTTAGAAGATAAACACGAAAAATTAAAATTCTATTATTATGAAATCAGTAAAACTTACCCTAATATTAAGTATATATTTTCTTCCATGAGAAATATAGTATCTTCATCCGTAAACAATTTACAATGTAATTACTATAGGGATGGGCGTTTATTTTCATCTTCAGTTATAACAATTGACGATATAATCGATAGAGTTGGTGGTGGAGATAGCTTAACTGCAGGAATAATTTACTCTATTATAAATAATAAAGAGCCAGATTATACTTGTGAATTTGCCACTGCTGCTTCAGCTTTAAAACATAGTATTCACGGAGATGCCAATTTAGTCTCTGTAGAGGACGTGGAGAATTTAATGTACAATGGAGTAGGAAAAATATCACGCTAAAAAAAGGATCTGTATAGATCCTTTTTTATTTAAACTATCTTTTTATTTTTATATGTTTCTAGTAATTAAGTTCAATTTTACTGTTGTCTTTTAAATAATCATTATCCTTCATATCTATATCGTTAAAAATAAAATCTTTCAAGACACAGACAGAATTTACATCATATAACCATACCCAGCCAGCATCCTTGTAAGTACCACCTTTAGAGTGAACATCATCTATAATAGGGAATTGCCCCTGTTTAACATTGTTAATAGCCCCAGAAGAGTAGGCATTGGCAGCCAAATTCAAAATCTCTGAAGACGTAACATTTGTTGAGTAGTATGGAGCCAACTCTTTAAGAGTTTTGTCCTGAGTTGATGTAGCTTTGTTTTTTATATCTCTAAGGGCTGACATAAGAACTTCTCTTTGTCTAGAATCTCTATTAATAGCATTGTCTGAATATCTTATTCTAGTATAAGCAATAGCTTGGTATCCATTGAGCTTTTGCACACCTGCTGAATCTAAAAGTTTCATAGAACCCTTATTTTCATAAGTACAACTTTCATAAGAAGCAGGAATTAAATTATTTACAGCTTTCAATTCATGCCCATCCACATTTACCTCAACTCCGCCTAAGATAAATATTATATTCATTAAATTATCAAAATCTACTTGTATGTATTTATATAGCTCAATTCCAAAGTTATTTTTTATGGTTTTAAATAGCAAATCTTGCTTTCCTCAAAAATAAGCCTCGTTAAGTTTACCCTTTCCATGTCCAGGTATATCAACATAAGTATCACGAGCTAATGATGTAAGTTTTATGCTCTTGTTTTTCATATCCAGTGTGGCAATAATCATGCAGTCTGATCTAAAGGCTTCTTCCTTATCTCTACCATCAGTTCCAAGTAATAAAATATTTGTAATATTGTTTGAAGTATTTTCAGTAGATGAATTATCTGTCCTTGAATTTTTATTATTTTGCAAAGCCCAGAAGGTGATACAAGGTATGCCTATAAGTAGTAAAAGTAATACCACAGTAATAGTTTTTAAGTTAAAATTCTTTTGTTTTTTTGCCAAAGTAAGCCTCCTTATCAATAATAAATAATTATATCATATTGATATACTACTAAATCACTATTTTATCCCAAAAACAAAAAAACCGACTCCAAAGCCGGCTTTATTTTACTTAAATTAATATTCAGTTGATGCAAGTTTTAGCATATCAGGAATAGTTAAATTTGTTTCCACGTAAGGTTTAATTTTATTATAAATTTCAAGGGATTTATTAAAACCTAGATCCTTCACATTTTTAGCTAAAGCAAGAAGAGCATCTTTTTGCTTATTGCTATCTTTTGAAATCACACTAATATAGGCCAATGTTTGGTATTCGTTTATGTTTTGAACGCCTGGAGAAGTTATTAATTTCATCTTACCTTTATCTTCACCTTGAAGCTTGGAATAAAACTTTGGAATTAAATTATTAATAAGGTTTAAATCTTCCGCCTTAATATTAACAGATATATCACCTAAAATAGAAATTACATTCATTAGTTTAGATGTATCAACTTGTAAAAACTTATCTAAATTTATATTTTGATTTTTCTCAACAGTATTTAATAAATTATCCATGTTACTTCTGTCAAAACAACCTGTATTTGCAACTTCTGTTAATTTTATATCCTTATTGGTTTGGTCAAGTGATGCCACTACCATGGAGTCTGACTTATCATCCAAAAGTAAGATGTTTGTAGTCTTTTGTGAAGTTTCATCTTTAGTTGAACCTTCTGTATAATTATTATCCTCAGTATTTTCTTTTACTTTAGTGGAAGAAGGTAAGCTATTTGATTTTTTATATGGAAATAAATCAGCATAAGCCACTACACCAATTACTATTAAAATTAAACTTGTTGATACAATAATAAATTTTAACTTTTTTAAAATTTTAAACAAGAGAATTCCTCCTTATACTAATAGTCATACTAGGATTATGGGAAAAATCCTCAAATAATATAACAGTTATATTTTTTTTGTTTTACAAATATGGTACATAAAATATTACAAAGAATTATATAAGTAAAAGCTATGTGAATATAAAATGATATATAATTATACTGAGTCTAAAAATGATAAAAAAGGGGTTATTATGAGGAAAAAGATATATATTTCGGGGGTCCTAATATTAGTTTTTACAATTAACTTAGTTAATTATATAGTAGAAAATCAATATGGCGTTAGTTTAATGGAGTATACCCAAATATCTAAGCCACTAACTGAAGAAGAAAAACAGTGGCTTAAGAGCCACAGAGAAATAATATATGGTGCAGATAAAAATGCACCACCACTTAGATATGTGGATACGGACAATCAATATAAGGGGATTTTTATTGACTATCTAAATTCATTGTCTATAGAAAGTGGTTTGCAAATTGAGGTGAGACCTTTAGTTTGGGACAAGGCATTATCAGAATTAAAAAATGAAAATACAGATATATGTGACATGTTTCCAAGTGTAGGAAGATCGAAAAATTACTTATTTAGTAACCCAATATACAAGTTAAGGGGAGTTATTGTAACTAAGGATAACAATGAAGAGATAAAAAATCTTTGGGACTTAAACAATAAAACAATAGCAGTTCAGCTAGGGGACTATACTAATGAATATTTAGAAGAAAATGTGGAGAATGCAAAATATGTTTATGTAGCAGATATTAATGAAGCTTTGAAAGTATTAGAACGTGGTGAAGCTGATGCTGTAGTTGGTGATGAACCAGTTTGTAGTTATTTTATACAAAAAAATCATTATGAAGGAAAATTAAAAATAGTAGAAAAAGAAATATATGAAAATGATGTTGTTTTGGCAGTTCCTAAAAGTCATGAAACTTTGGTGAATATTATAAATAAGGGAATTTATTCTTTAAATAAAAATAATATATTTGATGTTAAAAATATAAAAAATACGCCTTTTGAATTTAATTATAATAATAGAATTTATAAAATTCATGTAAGAAATATAAAAGACATAGAACAGTTAGATAATAAAAATGACGAAAATAAGGACTATGATATGTTGATTACTATAAATGATATTACTAACAATAAGGCAACGGAAAAACAATTATTACAATCAGAAAAAATGGCTGCAATTGGTCAACTAGCTGCAGGTGTTGCCCACGAAATAAGAAATCCTTTAGGTATTATTAGAAATTACTGTTATCTTCTTCAGGGGAAAAATGCTAGACAAAATGAAGAAATATACAAAAAGGGCATAGATAATATTGAACTATCTGTGGAAAGAGCAAGCGGAATTATAGACAACCTTCTTAACTTCTCATCCATATCTGGGAATGAATATAGAGAAATAAACATAAGGGAGTTTTTACTTCTTATTTTACAATTGGAGAAGAAGTCTATGAAAGAGATGAACATAGAACCAATTTTAGAATGTGAAAATATAGGTATTTATACTAATGAGGAAAGTTTAAAACATATTTTTATAAATTTAATAACTAATGCTGTTGACTCCATGCCAAATGGAGGAATTATAAAAATTACTTGTGTTGATAAAGGTCCTATTATAGAAATTGACATTACTGATAGTGGAATTGGTATTGAAAAACATAATTTAGATAATATATTCAATCCGTTTTTTACAACTAAAAACCCAGGAAAGGGAACTGGTTTAGGTCTTTTCATAGTTTATAATGAAGTACAAAAACTAGGTGGAAATATTGAAATAACTAGTAGTGAAATAAATATAGGGACAACATTTAGGATTGAAATACCTACAAAGGGGGAACAGATTTAGGTGGATAATTTTAAAATACTTGTAGTTGATGATGAGATACAATATCAAGAAGTTATAAACATGATTTTGCAAAGTGAAGGATACAAAACAAAAGTAGCTAGTAGTGGGGAAGAAGCTTTAGAAATATTAAAAAAAGAGAAATTTCACTTAGTTTTAACAGATTTAAAAATGAATGGTATGGATGGAATTCATTTGTTGGAAGAAATAAAAAATAACTATATGAATAGCTATGTAATGCTAATTACTGGTTTTGGCACAATAAAAAATGCTGTGGAAGCCATGAAAAAAGGAGCTTTGGGATATTTTATAAAGGGGAGTAATCCTGCAGAGCTTTTAAGAGAAATTGAGAAAGTTAAGAAAGAATGTGAAAGTACAAAAAAAGTTGAAAAAATAAATAATAAGTTTTTACTAGATACTAAAAACTATAACTTTAGAAAAATATTAAGAATTGCTAAAAAAGCAGCATCTGCAGATGTGAATGTTTTAATAACAGGGGAATCAGGAACAGGCAAGGAAGTAATGGCCAGGTTTATTTATGAAAATAGTAAAAGAAAGAATGAAAAATTTGTACCAGTTAACTGTCAGGCATTTTCAAGTGGCTTATTAGAGTCTGAGTTATTTGGTCATGAAAAGGGATCTTTTACAGGTGCATTTAATAAAAGGATTGGTCGCTTTGAAGAAGCTCACGGTGGAACCTTATTTTTAGATGAAGTAGGAGATATTGATCTAAATACTCAAGTAAAACTCCTTAGAGTTTTGGAAAACAGAACTATAGAAAAAATCGGAAGTAATAAACCTATAGATGTGGATTTTAGATTAATTTGTGCTACTAACAAGGACTTTTATGAAGCAATAGAAAATAAAGAATTTAGGGAAGACTTATTTTATAGAATAAACACAATTTCTATTCATTTACCATCACTAAAAGAAAGAAAAGAAGACTTACCCATGTTAATTGATTTCTTTTTGAAAAAATCTTCTGCCAAATATAATAAAAAAATTATAAATGTAGAAGATGATGTAATGGATCATTTACTAAATTATGAATACAAAGGCAATATAAGAGAGTTAAAAAATATTTTGGATAGACTTGTTGTTTTATCAGAAAATGGAGTCATTCGCAAGGAATTTGTATCAGCAAATGTTCAACCTAACATAGAATCAGACTGTGGAAACTTTATAAAGTTAGAAGACATTAAACCTTTAAAGGAAATTAAGCAAGAAGCTGAGGCAAACTATATAAAAAAGGTTTTAGAAAGATTTAATGGCAATATTACAAAAAGTGCAGAGTACTTAGAAATTAGTAGAAGACAACTTTTTAATAAAATTGTGGAGTACAATGTGAAAGAAGATTTATAGTGTGAAAAAAATTACATATATAAGTAGGAAAAATATTTCCAGGTGGAAAAAAGTTGCACATTTTTTTATAGATTATGTGACTTGCTGGTAGTGTTTTTCCTTTTTTGCTTACTAGGATATTATAATATCCCTTTTCCCTTGGGAAAATTCTAGACGGAAGTATTATCAATACATTAAAAAAACAAAAAAGTGTTATATAGTGACCTTATTTTAGATAAAATTGATTATTTTGTAAAAATTTGAAAACTTGGCATAAGAATTGCTTATATAAAAAGGCAGATATAATAATCAATTATAAAATGGAGGGTTTTATAAAATGGAAGAAAAAAAGACGCTTAGGTTTCATGGTGGAGGATGGATGTCCTTTTTACCTTTTGGAGTATTTATAATAATAGCAATCTATATATCGGTTCTTAATGCTCCGGATATAAGGGGTATGTGGATTGGTGCATTACTGGGAATTATGGCAACTTATTTTTTTGCAACAGACAAACAAACTTATTGTGACACGGTTATAGAAGGTATGGCAGATCCAATAGCAGTAACACCTATAGCATGTTGGATATTTGCAGGTGTTTTTGCATCAGTTCTTAGAGCATCGGGTTTAGTTGAAGGTATTATTTGGCTTGCATATAATGTTGGAGCTAGTGGAAGAGTTTTCGTGGCAATTACATTTATAGCAAGTGCATTATTTGCAACAGCAGCAGGAACAGGATTTGGAACGATAGTTGCAGGTATGTCAGTTTTATATCCAGCAGGTGTTTTACTTGGAGCAAACCCAGTTGTTATGGCAGGAGCTATAGTTGGTGGAGGAGCATTTGGTGACAACTTGGCACCACTGTCTGATACTACTATATGCTCTGCAGCAACTCAGGGAGCTGATGTTGGTGGAGTTGTAAAATCAAGATTAAAGTACTCCTTGGTGGCTGGAGCAGCAACTTTAGTAGCAATTATGTTATTTGGTGGTGGAGGAACAGCTCAAGACATTCCTTATGATTTGGTTTCTCAATATATGAATCCAAAAGGATTATTAATGCTAATACCAGCAGCAATAACAATTACTTTAGCAATTAAAGGTCACCACATAATAGCAGCAACAACTATAGGGTCAATAGCAGCAGCAATATTTGGATGTGGCCTTGGGATGATAAGTCCTTCAGATTTATTATTTATAAAAGAAGGAACAGTTCAAGGTTTACTAGTAGATGGAATAGGCGGAATGGTTGATATATGTATTCTGGCACTTTTAGTTTTAGCTTGTGTAAGAATTATGCAAAAAGGTGGAGGAGACAAGGCTTTAATAAATATAACAGAAAAATTTGTACACACTGCTCGTGGAGTGGAAATGAGTATAGGGGGATTAGCGCTTGCAATGTCTGGAATAATGGGACTAAATGCACCACCAATACTTGCAATAGGAACATCTTTTGCTAAACCACTAGGGGAAAAATACAAAATATCTCCATATAGAAGAGCAAACTTACTAGATGCAACAGCTTGTACACTAGTTTATTCTCTACCTTGGACGCCAGCTTTATTACTTACTAAAAACTTGTCAGTTCAAGCTAGTGAACAATTTGGTAGTATGGTACCTGCACTTACAACAACTCAAATGTGTCCATGGATACTTTACTGTTGGGCACTTCTTGTAGTAATGTTATTTGCCATGATAAGTGGTTGGGGAAGAATGTACGTAAATAGTAAAGGTGAAGAAGTAAAAACTATAGCTGAAGCAGAGGCTTAAACAAATTTAAATGATAGCCAAACTCTAGGTCTACCTTAGCTAGTTATAGACCTAGAGTTTATGAAATATAAGAAACCAAATTGAGGAAGGAGCTAAATTAAAAATGATTATAGCAAAAAAAGGTGATTGGGTAGAGATACAAGAGGTACTTTTGAAGCCAGAAGAAAGAGCGCCTCAAGTGCCAGATGACACAAAAGAAGTACCTTTAGTTCAATGGATAAGAGGTTTAATGATAACAGACGAAGCAACAATAGGTGATCAAATTGAGATAGAAACAATAATAGGAAGAAGTGTGAAAGGACAGTTGTGTGCAATAAATCCTAGACACGTACATGATTTTGGTGAGCCAGTAAAAGAGTTAATCCAAGTTGGAATGGAACTTAGAAGAGAAATCGAAGAATTAAATAATAAATAGAAGATATTAAGAAGAAATTTAAACGAAGAAAAAGATTTGATCTAACAAGTGTTAAAGAAAGGATCTTATTAAAGAGAAGGGGATGTAGATATGAAGGATATGTCTTACTTAGCCGTAATGGGCAGAAAAAATGACATAATGAAGAAAGCAGTAGGACTTGATTATAGTGTTTATGAATATGGAAAAATAGCTTTTGATTACGAAAAAATGATGGCAACAGTTGGTTATTCAATAGAAGATATAGTAAAAATACAAAAAGAAGCAAAAGTTGGAGGAACTCCTTTAGTGGAGCTTAAAAATATAACTGCTTTAGTTAGAAAATATTCAAAAAAAGGCAAGGGAGCTAGAATATTTGTAAAAGACGAAGCAGCAAATGCATCAGGATCGTTTAAGGCTAGAAGAGCAGCTATATCTGTTTATCATGCAAAGAAAATGGGATACAAAGGTGTAATAGCAGCAACTAGTGGAAACTATGGTGCAGCTGTAGCATCACAAGCAGCTCAACTGGGTTTAAAATGTATAATAGTTCAAGAAGTGTTCGATTCTAAAAAAATAGGCCAACCAGAAATACTTGAAAAAACTAGAAAATGTGAAGCATTAGGTGCAGAGGTTATACAATTAACAGTTGGACCAGAATTATTCTATACATTCCTAAAATTATTAGAAGAAACAGGATATTTCAATGCTTCTTTATATACTCCATTTGGAATAGCTGGTGTGGAAAGTTTAGGATATGAACTAGCCAATCAAATGATGGAAATGGAAGGTAAATACCCAGATGTAGTTGTGGCAACTCACGCTGGTGGAGGAAACTTAACTGGAACTAAAAGAGGTCTTAATTTAGCTGGTGCAAAAGATACTAAAATAGTTGGTGCATCAGTTGATTTAAGCGGATTACACATGGCATCTGATCATGCCTTCAACAAAAAATCTTTCACAACAGGTCACACAGGATTTGGAGTTCCATTTGCAACTTGGCCAGACAGATCTGACGTACCAAGAAATGCAGCAAGAGTTCTTAGATACATGGATAGATATGTAACAGTTACACAAGGAGAAGTATTCTACGTAACAGAAGCATTAGCTCAAGTGGAAGGAATGGAAAGAGGACCAGCAGGAAACACTTCTCTTGCAGCAGCCATATCTATAGCAAAAGAAATGGATGAAGACCAAATAATAGTAGTACAAGAAACAGAGTACACAGGAGCAGGAAAACATCCTATGCCACAGCTTACTTTTGCTAAACAAAATGGAATAGAAATAAGACGAGGAAATCCAACAGAAAATATTCCTGGAAAAAACATAGTAATTCCATGGAATATGGGAGACATTCAATCCAATGATTTGGACTTAGACAGACTAAAAAACAATTTTATAAAAAATGCAGTTGCTAACAACAAGTTGGAAGAAATAGATGAAGAAGATATATTATATTTAACAGAAGAAGTAAATAAAGATAGAGACTTTGTTGTAAAACGCTTGGAAGAACTAGGTGTAAAAATTAATACAATAAAAAACTATCAATAAAAATGTTGTAGTAGATATTTTATAAGGCTGTATTTAGATTTATTAATTAAGCGGTATTATACTTAGGTATTATACCGCTTAATTAATTATTATAAATAATTATTCCTGCTTTTCTAAATAAATATTTACTATTAAATATACTATGAATATTAAAACAAGTACCAAGGATAATGTTACTGCAACAATAATAAAATATTCATGTTTCCATATGGCATGCAAAATCAAGAAGATAAATGTAAAAGAACATATGGCATAATTGAGAGACTTGATAACTAGATGACTAGTTTTCATAGCCAAATATAGATCTCTTTCATCAGCACTTTCTACCACTTCTTCTAAAATTCCTTTTTTATTATACAAAGCAATCTTATTCATATTCTACTAAAGATGATTTTAATTATGACGTAATTATTATATAGAAGACATTTTATGTAATCCATAATATTTTACAGTTTCAATATGTTTTGAAGTATATCATGATTTTGATATAGAAATTAAGTTTTAATTGAAGATTAGTGTTTTATTTTGTTGTACAAAAAAATGAACATATGAAAAGGAAATTTGATTAAATAAACGAATAATTAAGAGTGAGGCAATTTTACTACGGATTTAAAGAATAAGTTGTATGGGGGAGAGAAAATGAAAAATTTGAAGAAAACAATTAGTTTATTTTTATGTATCCTATTGATATTTAATTTGATTTCAATAGGAAATTTTAATGTTTTTGCAGAAAATTTAAACTCTGATTATAAGACTAATCCAAAAGTTATTTCTATTGGTACATCAGAGGAAAAGATTGAAGTTGTAAAAGAGCCAGATGGAAAAATAGTAAATCCTCTGTATCAAAATGCGAATATAAAAACTTATTCACCAAAATATTCCTATAAACTTTATTCAAATAAGGTTTTTTCAACAAAAAAAGAAGCTGCAAATTATTTGAAGGAAGAGATGGTAAAAAGAAATGGAACTATTGAATTTACAATAAAACAGAAGAACTATAGTAGTTTATATACAGACTTATTTGCAATGGCAGTAGCAGATAATGAAAGTGCGAATTCTAGTGAGGGAGATTATCTTCTTAGACACTGGAGTTCTTACTATGTTGACTGGAATGATAGTAAATCTAATGAAACAAAGTTTACTTTTGAAATGGAATATCTTTCAACATATAAGCAGGAGCAAGGTGTTGACTATGAAGTGAAAAAAGTTTTAGACGAGCTGAATGTTTATAATGAAGATGAATACACAAAAACTAAGGCTGTTCATGATTTTATTACTGAAAATATAGTGTACGATTATGCTTTGAAAAAATTCTCTGCTTATGATGGTATTGTGTCAAAAAATGTTGTATGTAATGGATATGCAACACTAACTTACAAAATGATGAAGGATTTAGGCGTAAAAGTAAGATGTATTACAGGTTATGGTGGTAATGACTATCATGCGTGGAATATAGGGAAAATAGGCACAAAATGGTACAATATAGATAATACTTGGGATGCGGCTAATGGTGATAATAATTATGTTTATTATACATATTTCCTAAGAAATAATGTTGAATTCCCGAGTCATAAAAGGGATGATCAATTTATTAAAAAAGAGTTTAATAAATCATACCCTATGTCAAAAACATCTTACAGCAAAGTTGATTACAATAACGAAAAGTTTTCTTTAAATAAACTGCAAAAAACAATAGGAGTTGGGAAATCCTTTGAACTATATGGTATACAACTATCTTATGGTGATGCAATTCAATCTTTTACTAGCAGCAACGAAAATGTGGCAAAAGTAGATTCAAAAGGGAATGTAACAGGAGTGAATCTGGGTTATGCAACAATTACTGCAAAGACTAAAAGAGAAAAAATAGCAACTTGCAATGTAAAAGTAAGATATGATTTAAGTGGTTGTAAAGTAACTAAAATAGGTAGTGGAGAAAGATTCACATCTTATTCAGATAATTCAAGACCAAGTGTTGTTGCTTTATATAACAATAAAACACTAGAAGAAGGCAAGGACTACTCATTGGATTATGGAGAGAACATGTTAAGCGGCAAGGGATATATAACCCTTGTAGGCATAGGTAATTATACAGGTAAAAAGAATGTTACATTTAAAATTTACCCAAACAAAGTCTCTGGAGTAAAAGTATTAAGTAGCACTACTAATTCTTTGAACATTAGATGGGACAAAGAAGGTGGCGTAACAGGATATAAAATTTATAGAGCTACATCAAAAGATGGAAAGTACACTGATGTAGGTAAAGTCTCTAACAATTCTTCAAATACTTACACAGATAGAGGACTAGTAAGTGGGAAAACATATTATTATAAAATAAGAGCCTACAAAGGAGTAGATAAAGAAAATCTTTATGGAGATTATTCTAGTTATTTTTCTGGAAAAACAAAATATCCATCTCAAGTTAAAAACTTAAAACAAAAGTCTTCTTATAAAACTTCAGTAAAGTTATCTTGGGATAAGGCGAGTTATGCTAGTGGATACAGAGTATACAGAGCAACTAGTAAAAATGGAACATACAAAAGAGTGGCGGAACTTAGTGGTAGCACAAATACAAAATTTACTGATAACAAGCTAACATCAGGAAAAACATATTATTATAAAGTAAGAGCTTATAGAAAAGTCGGGAAAAATAGAGATTATGGGTCATATTCAACAATATTAAAAACTAGTACAAGATGCAATACACCAGTTATTGCATCTTGTACTAGTTCCAGTATAAAGAATAATGCCAACAAAAATGGAAAAGTAAAAATTAGTTGGAAAAAAGTCAATGGTGCATATGGATATGCAATCTACAGATCAGAAAGTAAAAATGGAAATTATAAAAGAATAAATACTATTAAAAGTGGCTCTATTTTAAGTGCTTATGATGAAGGATTAAAAATAGGGAAAACATATTACTACAAAATTAATGCTTATAGAACAGCAGACATAGGAAACGTATATAGTTATTATAGCAATATAAAATATGCAAAAGTTAAATAGCAAAGTGAATTTTGAGCAAGGTCATTGCCTGAAATTCCATAGCGCCCACACAGTGGCTTAAAGCGATAGCAAAATGATTCGCACACACAAAGTGATTTTTGAGCAAGGTCATTGCCTGAAGCGATAGCGAAGGCATCTCGTTGGCGATATGAAGTGTTTCGCCGACACGTCGCTCAAGCGAAGCGAATTTTTTTTTATATATATTTATATAACCATATTGTTATAATTTTGTGACAACAAATGATATAATAAACTTGGATAAGGAGGAGGGAAAATATGACCGGATTATATACAGATTTAATGATAGGAATACTTGCAATTGCTTTAGGTTATGCAACATTAAGATACAACTTGGGCCGCTATATAATTTTTGTTAGTGAGAAAAAATATGATAATAAAAAAGTAGCTAAAGTATCAGGAACTCATATTATGGCATATGGATTTATTAGTATTATTTTATTAGTTGCTAGATACTTTACTATGGGTAATAAGGTAGGAGATGCCTTAAACAAAGCAAGTATAGCAGTACTATTTATCATAGGTGCAATTATGTATTACAATATACGAAAATCTTGCAAAATTGAGAAAAAAGAAGAACCAGAAGTAAAGGGTGTAAAAAAGAAGAAAAAAAAGAAAAAGAAGAAAAGAAAATAAATGTTTTAAATTATATGAAAGAGGCTATCTAAAAAAAGATAGTCTCTTTTTCTATGCAAATAGTCTATAATATAATTTGTGAAAGGAGATGATAATAGTGAAAAAAAGTATTTTCGCAGTGCTAGTTGTGATCTGGATGTTATTTATTTTTTCCATGTCATCACAAAATGGGGAAGTATCATCAAATACAAGTGGAAACACTATTAAAGTTGTTTTATCAATAGTACCAAAGTTTAGAGAACAACCAAAAGAAGTGCAAGACAATATTGTAGAAAGTCTTCAATTTATAGGTAGAAAAAGCGGTCATTTTATTGGATACATGATGCTTGGAGTTTTATCAATGTTGTTGCTTTTAAAGTTTAAGAATATAAATAAAAAGCCACTATTTGCGTTTTTCATATGTGTAATTTATGCCATATCTGATGAGATTCATCAACTTTTTGTACCTGGAAGAACAGGTCAATTAAAAGATGTTATAATTGATTCATGTGGAAGTATTGTAGGAATTGCAATAGTTTTGGTGTTTATAAAATTATTACAAATTAAGAGAAATAGGAAAAAGAGAATAAAATCTATATAAAAATTGCAAAATAAAAGGAACCATAAATAATAGTCAAATTATGAGAAGAAGGAGACAACTTTATGGATAAAACCTTTATAACTATAAAAGACAGAAGTAATTTAGTTGAGTTTATGAAATATACAATTGTAGGATGTATTAATACGGCAGTCTATTATTTGTCATATTTAATTTTTATGGATATATTCAAATTTTCATATAGGATTTCATTTGTTATGGGCTATGTGGTTAGTATTGTAGGATCATATTTTTTTAATACTTATTTTACATACAAACAAAAGCCTAACCTGAAAAAGTTTTTGCTTTTTCCTCTGACTTATGTGCCTAATTTTATTATTCAGTATTTTGGCATTATTTTATTGGTGGACAAAATAAATATGAATAGTAAGTTGGCTCCTGTGGTTACAACACTAGTTGCCACTCCCATTACTTTTTTTGTGATGAAATACGTAATAAAAAAATAGATTAAAACACCGACCCTTGAGGTGGGTGTTTTGTTGTACCATGGAGGTGATTTTATGGATAGCAGAATTGTAAAGCTAAAAACCTTGGAGTTGGAAAACTTTAAAAATGTAAAGTATGGAAAAATTGATTTTAAAGAAGACAAGGAGTCGGGAGATATATCTAATATATTAGGAATATATGGTCAAAATGGATCGGGAAAAACATCTGTTATAAATGCTCTACATCTTTTTAGAATGGTTATTTCAGGTCAACCATTGAATCCTAATTTTTGTAACTTTATTTCTTGTGACGCCAAATCTGCAGGAATTAGCTTAGAATTTAGGTTGACTGATAAAACTGAAGTATACAGGGTGATCTATAAGTTTGAACTAAGAAAAACTTATAAAAAGGGCGCTTTTTCACAGGATTTAAGTACAGAATATGACAAAATACTAGAACTAAACCAAAGTGAAGGTGCTAGTATAGAGGATGACAAAGACATAACAGTAGAAATTTTTAGAGAAAAGTTAACTTATTCCAAGTGGGACGAAAACCAGTGGAGAAAAAGTATAACAATTGTGGACTATGATATGGATGATAATGATTATACTTTTAGGCCGATAAGAAATTATAAAGATGCAGCAAACTCCACGGATAAGAAGGTGAGGTTTGGTATTGCAAAGGGGCTATCCCAAGAAAACTCAACATCATTTATTTTTAACCCAAAGACATTTTCTCTTTTGTTAACTTCTTTTGCAAAAACTAACCCAGAAAACAGCAAGATTATGGCTATACTAAGGAACTTTGCCATATTCAACCTTTTTGTTATACAAAATGATGAGCTGGGCGCCATAACAAGTAACAGAATGATTCCTATTAGTTTTATGCTAGAAAACAAAAAGGCAAATAAGAGAGGAAGTATTGGACTAAACTTATTTGAGGTTTCTGTAATTGATATGGATAAATTTGAAACAGTTAATAAAATTTTGGAACAAATAAATGTGGTCTTAAATACTTTAGTTCCAAAATTAAAGATAGAAATAAAAAATTATGGTAAGGAAACTTTAAAAAATTCAAAAGAAGCATTTAAGGTGGAACTTTTGTCAGTAAAAAATGGAAGAAAAATTCCTTTGAAATACGAGTCAGAAGGAATTAAAAAAATTATCTCCATATTAAGTGTATTAATAGGAATGTATAATAATGAAAATATTTTGGTGGCAATAGACGAGTTAGATGCTGGTATTTTTGAATATTTATTAGGTGAAATCCTTGAAATTTTAAGCAAAAGTGCTAAGGGTCAACTTATTTTCACATCCCATAACCTAAGGGCTTTGGAAAAGTTGAACAAGGATTTAGTCGTATTTACAACAACAAATGAAAACAATAGATATATAAGTTTAAACAATACAAAAACAGGTAATAATCTTCGAGATTTTTACTACAGAGGTATTATGCTTGGAGGACAGAAAGAAGATTTGTACGATGAGACTAATAAATATGAGATAAACTATGCTTTTAGGAAGGCATGGATGATTGGAAATAATGATAAAGACTAAGAAAATAATCCTATTTATAGTAGAAGGAATCACCGATGAAATGTCTCTAAGTTTAATTCTGTCAAAATTAGTACAAGACTGTAGTGTTCAGTTTCAAATAATAAATCAAGATATAACAGCAGATTTTAATTCTAATTGTCAAAATATTATTAGAAAAATTGACAGTCAAGTAAAGCAGTTTTTGTCACAAAACAACGGTTTGAAAAAAACAGATATAAAAGAAATAATTCATTTAGTAGATACAGATGGCGCATTTATAAAAGAAGACTTTGTTGTGGAAGATATGAAACAGGAGAAAACTTTTTATACTCACAACTCTATTGTTACAAATAAAAGAGATTTAATAGTAGAAAGAAATGAAAGAAAGAGCAATATATTAAACAAACTTTATCAAACTAGTCATATTGGGCGAATTGGATACAAAGTTTACTTTTTTTCTTGTAATTTAGAACATGTACTTCATAACTTACAAAACGCACCATACAATAAAAAACGTGTATATTCCTATGATTTTGTGGATAAATACGTGGGATGTGAAAAGAAGTTTGTGGATTTCTTAAGTTGTAATGACTTTACAGCCAAAGGTGATTACAAAGAAACATGGCAATTTATAAAAGAGGATAGTAACTCCTTAAATAGATATTGTAATTTTCATCTTTATTTTAATTCATGTCGCCAATGACTTATCTTCGAGCCACGTGTGGGCGAATCATTTTGCTACCGCTTTAAGCCACTGCGTGGGCGCTATGAAATTTCAGATAAGTCCGTTGCTAAAAATGAATTGAAAAAGTGGCCCAAATATGAGTAAATGAAAAATGGACAACCTTGGGGAGGTTGTCCTTTAATATTAAATAATATGTAAACTTAAGAATGGACTATATCATATAGTTATCATTCGAGCCTAAAATAATTATAGTCCAAATACATTTTAAATGTAACTATATTCATATTATTTCTTAAAAAAAATAACCTTTTCATATACAAAGTTATAATAAAGACCTACCTGTAACGAATTACAGGTAGGTTTTTACTTTATTTGTTATTTAGGATAATAACATTTACTTCAGGAGGGTTAAACACCCTTTTGAGTATAGAGTCTCCAAGTCCAGTACTAACATTCATATATGAGTTATTTATTTTGTAAATGCCTTTATCATATTTTGGGAAAAAGGTTCTGTCAGGGCTGAAAAGGCCACCTACTAAAGGTATTCTGATTATGCCGCCGTGAACATGACCTGAAAGTACTAGATCAAATCCCATGTTGGCGAAAGTTTGAAAATATTTGGGGTCATGGCAAAGCATTATATTGAATTTTGTTTTGTCTAAGTTGATAGATTGATAATATTCGTCTTTTTCCATAGAGTCAAAGTATACACCGTAAATATTTATAAAGTCATTGTAGTTTTGTAGAACGGAATTTTCTACAAATGTTACTCCTAGGGATTCAAGTTTCTTTCTATACCTATTATATGCGTTGTTTTTGCTACGATCTCTAGTTTTATAGTCATCACCGTTGTAGATAATGTCCTTTCCTTCTTCGTGATTTCCAGAAACATAGACTATTTTATAATTTGTAGCTAGTTTAGAAAGTAGTTGATAAGGAACAAGATTTTCTTCATTCATGTCTATGGAAATATCTGACACAGTAAACATGTCTCCTGTAACAAGAATTAGATCAGGATTAATTTCTTTGATTGAATTTATTAACTTTTCATTGTTTGTTCCAAATTCTTTGCTATGTAAATCTGAAAGTTGAAGTATTTTATAATCTTCAAGTGATTTTAGCAACTTTTTGTATGTTAAAGTTTCTTCTTTTATAACAAAGTTTTTATTCATTTTATTGTTTATACCTATTATTGTAAAAATACTTAGTATTATAAGGATGACTGTCCAAATCCAAATATTTTTTTTCTTTATATTTTTCAATAGTACCTTCCTTTCGTAATATTTATCTCAAGATTTGATTCTTTAAAATATATATATCTAAATAAATATTTTTCTCATGTAATTATTATATTATACTTGAAAAGCTTCTAGAAGATAAAAAATTTAGTGTAAAACAATGTGATTTTATACTTAGAATGTTAAAAAAAATTTTGTTTAAGCCGTAATATAAAAATATACTATAAAATTTCATGTGAAAAAAATGAAGGAATATGTAAAAAAAAATTAAAATAAAATACAAATTATAATTTGTGTGTAAAGTAAAATGTATTTCATAAAATGCTAATGTCAAAATTTGAAAGAGATTAGATGGATATAAACGGTAGGAAGACTTTTAGATAAATAGAAGGGGATTTTTAGTGGTTATAAAATTCACAAATGTTGAAATTACGACAATTGTCGACAATGACAAAAATCCTTTTATGTATATAAAATGATTCATAAAATTGTAATAAATAGGAATATATGCTAGACTTTTCCTTAGACAAATAAGGCGAAAGTATATAAAAAATGAAAATTAAAATATATTTTAACATAAATTAAAGTTTATTTTGAATTTGTGTAATTAAATTAAGGTCTACTAAAGTTTTGGTTATTATTTTTGTAAAATAATATGGAATTCATTTAAATATATATTTTGAAATAAAGGTTGACCAAATATGAAAACACGAATATAAATATAAAAACATATTTTAAAATAAGTTATATTGGAGGAATTATGGAAGAAACAATTGATTTAAGGGAGTATTTCTTTATGCTAAAGAAAAAAATGTGGATAATAGCACTTTCTGCAATAATTTGTGGAGTAATAAGTGGATTAGTTAGTTTTTTTGTTTTAACGCCTATATATGAAGCAAATACTACTCTTATAGTTAACAAAGAAGTAGAAAATGAAACTACACAGATGACAACAAGCGACGATTTAAACTTTGTACAAAAACTGGCAGTTACTTATGGGGAGATAATCAAATCAAAATCAGTTATCACGTCAACTATAAAAAAGTTGAATTTAGATATGACCTATGAAGAACTTTCAGAGGCAGTTTCAGTTACTAATGTGGCTGATACTCAAATTATAAAAATATCTGTACAACATAAAAATCCAAAGGTAGCAGCAACAATCTGTAATACTATTCCAGAGATATTTTCTACAGAGGCACAAAGGATAGTAAAGGCAAGTGGAACAGAAGTAATAGACAAGGCAACATTGCCAGAGGAACCAATTAAACCAAATAAAAAAATGAATATACTTATAGCGACTGTATTAGGAGTAATGATTAGTGTATTTGTTGTATTTTTAAGAGAAGCACTAAACACAAAAATAAAAGAGCCAAAAGATATAGAAGAAAAATTAGGATTACCAGTATATGGCGTAATTCCTAAGTTTTAATAGGGGGGTTATAGATATGGCGAAAATTAAGGATTTAGATCCGAAATCACCTTTGGCAGAGGCATATAGAACAGTTAGAACTAATATAAGCTTTGCTGATATAGATAATAATTTAATAACTATTATGTTTACAAGTACAAAGCAAAATGAAGGAAAAAGTACAACTATATGTCACGTAGCTCATGCGTTTTCTAGATTGGAAAATACGAAAGTTTTAGTTGTAGATTTGGATTTGAGAAATCCAAGTGTTCATAAGATGTTTGGCATAGGAAACACTTATGGAGTTATGGATTATCTTAAAAATACAAGGGATTTAGAAAAATGCATTAATAAAGTGGAAGAAAATATCCATGTATTAACTCCAGGGGCTATACCACCTAATCCAACGGAAATTTTATCTTCAAAAAAAATGCAAAACTTTATAAAAGATGTTGAAAGCAAATATGATTATGTATTTATAGATGCTCCTCCAGTGGGAATCGTGTCTGATGGAATAATCATATCTAAATATACAGATGGTGTTATGTTTGTTGTGGGGGCAAACGAGACTGATATAAATCATACTAAAGAAGTTATTGAAAATATGAGAAAGTCTGATGTTAATATAATAGGTTCAATTTTAAATAAGTATGATATGGAAAATAATGCATATGGCTATTATGGCTATTATTATCAACAAGATGATGGAAAACATGGAAGAAAAAATAAGAAAAAGAAAAAAGCAGGATTATTTGGGAAGAAAAAGCTGAATTCGGTTAAGTAGTAGGGATTGGTAAAATTTTTATATGGGGGGATAGGTAGAAATATGGATGTGAATGTTAACAAAACTAGGAACTACGAGATGGTAGAGCCTAGAAAAGGAATTATTTATTTATTTTTAAAAAGAACAATTGACATTCTAGGATCTGGTATTGGTTTAATAATATTGTCACCAATTTTTATTTTAGTAGCCTTAGCAATAAAGATAGAAGATCCTAAGGGAAAAGTATTTTTTGCACAAGAAAGATGTGGAAAAAACAATAAATTATTTAAAATGTATAAATTCAGAAGCATGATAAGTAATGCGGAAGAATTACTAGAAGAGTTGATTTGTGAAAATGAAATGGACGGGCCAGTTTTTAAGATAAAAGAAGATCCAAGGATAACAAAGGTAGGAAGATTTATTAGAAAAACTAGTATAGATGAGTTACCTCAACTATTCAATATACTTATGGGAGATATGAGTATAGTTGGACCAAGACCGGCTATTCCGCATGAGGTAGCAGAGTATAACGAATATCAGAAACAAAGATTACTTGTAAAACCTGGCCTGACTTGTATATGGCAAGTAAGTGGCAGAAATAGTATAGGTTTTGATGAGTGGGTAGATATGGATTTGGAATATATAGAGAAGAGAAATTTATGGATGGATATAAAGTTGATATTTAAAACTGTTGGGGTTTTATTTGGAGACGATAATGCATCATAAGGGGGTTGTGTAAAAATGAATATAGTAGTAGCAGGAACTGGATATGTAGGCTTAGTAACAGGTGCTTGTTTATCAGAAGTAGGGCATAATGTAACATGTGTTGATATAGATGAAAAAAAAGTTGAGATAATGAAACAAGGAATATCTCCTATATATGAACCAGGACTAGATGAATTACTAGAAAGAAATTATAAAGAAGGTAGATTAGATTTTACAATTGATTATGCTAATGCTTACAAAAATGCAGATATAGTTTTTATAGGTGTGGGAACACCAGAAAGAGCTGATGGTTCTGCGAACTTAGAATATGTATTTGGTGTTTGCAAACAAATAGCAAAAAACGTGACTAAAGATTGTTTAGTAGTTGTTAAATCAACAGTACCAATAGGAACTAATGATAAAGTAGAAGAATACTTGAAAGATAACTTGAAAAATGATGTTAAAATAGAAGTAGCATCTAATCCAGAATTCTTAGCACAAGGAACAGCAGTTGTAGATACGCTACATGCATCTAGAATAGTAATAGGTGTGGAATCTAGAAAAGCAGAAGAAAAATTAAGATATGTTTATGAAAGGTTTAATCAACCTATAGTAGTTACAAATAGAAGAAGTGCTGAAATGATAAAATATGCATCTAACGACTTCTTAGCATTAAAAATATCGTTTATGAATGAAATGGCTAATGTTTGTGAAATAGTTGGAGCTGATATAGAAGATGTAGCAAAAGGAATGAGTTACGATTCTAGAATAGGAAATAAATTTTTAAATGCTGGACTTGGATACGGAGGATCTTGCTTCCCTAAGGATACAAAGGCACTTCACTGGTTAGCTAATGACAGTGGATACGAAATAAAAACTATAAAAGCAACTATAGAAGTTAACGAAAATCAAAAATATAAGTTATTTAGAAAAGCTAAACAAGAACTAGGATCTTTAAAAGGTATGAAGGTGGCAGTGCTTGGGCTTACTTTCAAACCGGGAACGGATGATTTGAGAGAAGCACCATCTATACCAAATGTAAGAAGATTATTAGATGAAGGTGTTGAAATAATAGCTTATGATCCAGTAGGCGTAGAGAACTTTAAAAAATTATATCCTACTGAAATTGACTATGCAACTTCGCCAGAAGAAGCATTAAAAGATGCACATATGGCATTTATATTTACTGAATGGAATGAAATAAAATCTATTGAGTTAAATAAATATGTGGAATTAATGAATACTCCAGTAGTATACGATGGGCGTAATTGTTATGATATAAAAGAAATTGAAAAATATAGTATAGATTACTATTCAATAGGAAGAAAAGAAGTATTGAATTTACAAAAGAAAAAAATGCAGGATGATGAAACTGTAGCATAGATTAGGAAGTGAAAAATATGAAAATTTGCTTTACAGCATCATCAGGAGGGCATTTTGAACAAATAATGATGTTGAAGCCTTTGATGGATAAGTATGACAGTTTTGTTGTAACTGAAAGAACAAATTATTCAGTATCAAATAAAGACATACCTTTTTACTACCTTAATCAGGTGAATAGGCATGAGGTTAAGTTTTTATGGTATATGTTTATAAACAGTGTAATAACATTAAAAATATTTTTTAAGGAAAAGCCTGATGTTGTTATTTCGACGGGTGCTTTAGCAACTATACCGATGAGTATAATAGCTAAAGTATTTAGAAAAAAAGTAATATTTATAGAATCATTTGCAAAAATTAACTCGCCAACTCTTACAGGAAAATTAGTTTATAAATTTGCAGACCAATTTTACGTGCAATGGGATAGTATGAAGAAATTTTATCCTAATTCAATATGCAAGGGGGGGATATATTGATTTTTATTACACTTGGATCGCAAAAATTTCAATTTAATAGATTGTTAATAGAAATTGATAGATTAGTGCAAGAAAAAAAAATTAATGAGCCAATATTTGCTCAGATTGGTTATAGTGATTATATGCCTAAAAATTATGAATATAAAAAATTTTTAGATAGAGATGAGTTTGAATATTATATAAGCATATGTAATAAAGTTATTACTCATGGGGGAACAGGAGCTATAATAGGTTCGATAAAAAAAGGTAAGAAAGTAATAGCTGTACCTAGGCTTAAGGAATTTAATGAACATGTTGATAACCACCAAATAGAAATAGTAGACACATTTAGTAGTATGAAATTTATCAGTACGATTACAAAGTTAGAAGAATTGGAAGTATTAATTGGGAATTTAGACAAAATAAAATTTAATTCATATGAATCTAATACACATAATATTATAAGTTCATTAAATGAATTTATAGAGGATATTGAGACGGGAGTACAAACTAATGAAAAAAACATTTTATAGTATATATATGAAATTAAGTAAATTTATACCGAGTAAATTGTTTGTTTTTCTCAACTATACAATTAGACATAAGAGAATACCAAATATGAGAAATCCACAAAGATATACTGAAAAATTACAACTTAAAATGATAGGTAATCAAATGATTAAGTATACTGATTTTGTAGACAAGTACAAAGTTAGAGGTTATATAGAAGAAAAAATAGGTGAAAAATACTTAATTAATTTAGTAGGGGTATATGATAATGTAGAGGAAATAGATTTTAATAGTTTACCTAATCAATTTGTATTAAAAACTAATCATGGTTCAGGATACTTCATAATATGTAAAGAGAAACAATTATTAAATATAGATGAATGTAAAATAAAATTAACTAAATGGATGAAAGAGAATTTTTACAATAAATGTAAAGAAAAACAGTATAAAAATATAAATAGAAAAATAATATGTGAAGAATTAATTTGTGATTTAAATGATAATTTTTTGGATTGCAGAGTATATTGTTTTAATGGAAGGCCTGAATTTATTCAAATAGATGAAGGATTTTCTGATGGAAATACAAAAAGGAATCATTATGATTTGGAATGGAATCTATTAAAGATGAAGATGAAGTATGATTTCATAGAACGTAATATAGAAAAACCGCAAAAATTAAATGAAATTATAACTTTATCAGAAAAATTGTCACAAGAATTTGATTTTGTTAGAGTAGATTTTTATTTATCCGATGAAAAAATATATTTTAGTGAATTGACTTTTTCACCTGCAGGAGGTAGACAAAAGCTAGAACCAGATAAATATGATTTTATTTTAGGAGAAAAGTTGGTTTTAGATTAGGAGGTAGGTTGTTGAATATATTATATATAAATAATTCAATGCATTTGGGTGGTGACAATAAATGTATACTAAAACTATGTAAAGAATTAAAAGATGAAAATAAAATAGTTGTTGCAAGTAAGGGGGGGATTCTTACTCAAGATTTTGAAGATATGGGAATTAGTCACTATTTTATTAAAGATGTAGTTAATAAAAGACCTCATATTATAATATTTAATATAATGAAATTAATTAAAATAGTAAAAGATGAAAATATAGATGTAATTCATAGTCATCACAGAATGGCAACTTTGACTGCTAAAATTGTTTCAAGATTTGTAAAAGTAAGAGTTATTCATACGCAACATTTATGTATAGAAGATAAATTTAAACTTACTAAGCTAGCCTTAAATAATATCCAAACAATAACTGTAAGTAATGCAGCTAAAAGAATATTAGAAACAAAATCTAACTTAGAGGACAAGAATATAACTACTATTTATAATACAATAGAGGTAAAAAATGAAAATAAAGTTGTAGATGAAAGGTTAAAACAACTAAAAGAATCAGGATATTACATTGTATGTCAAGTAAGTAGAGTTATAGATTATAAGGGGGTTTATGATTTTGTAGATATAGCAGAAGTAACAGTTAAAGAAAATGATAATATAAGATTTGTATTTATTGGAGATGGACCCGAGAAAGAAAAACTACAAAAATATATAAAAGAAAAAAAATTAGAAAAATATGTATATATGTTGGGTAGTAAGAATAATGTTATTGAACATTTAAAATATATTGACTTAGTATTATTATGTTCCTATATAGAGGGGTTACCATTAGCTCCATTAGAGGCCTTTTCTCAAGGTATACCTGTTATTGCTACTAACATAGATGGAACAAATGAAGAAATAAAAGATGACTATAATGGATTTTTAGTAAATATAAAAGATATAGACGCATTTAAAACTAATATATTAAAAGTATTTAATGATAAAAGCCTTCAAAAAAAATTAAAAGAAAATGCTACTAAAACTTATTATGATAATTTTAATGAGGTTATTTATAAAAGTAGGCATCAAGATATATATAATTCACAAACTAAAAAATGGAAGGATTAAAATATGAAAGGTTTATATATAGCAAGAATTGATGAAGAATATAGTCTAGACTTAGGTGTTGGCAAAAAAATAAGAGGCCAAATTCATGCATTTAACCAGTTAGGATACGATATTGATTATCTTAGATTGTCCAATAAAACTGTCAAATTTAATGAAACATTATTTAATAAAGTTAAATATAGATTTTTTGGATGTAGACATTTTTATAAGGTAATAAAAAATCTAGAAACTAAACATATAGATAAATACGACTTTATATATATAAGATATATTCAGGGAAATATCAGCTTATATAATATTATAAAGTATTTTAGTAAAAGAAATAAAAAAATAATAGTTGAAATACCAACATATCCGTACAATACAGAATTTAATAAAATGACGTTAAGGAGATTTATAGTAGGAAATTTAGATAAATACATAACTAAACAATTATGTAAATATGTATTCCGTATATCAGTTACAAATACCCATAGTGAAATTTTTGGAATAAAAACTATTAATATAAATAATGGTATAGATTTGAGAGAATTACCTATCGTAGATAAAAAAGAAGAGTCCAAAATTAATATGATTGGAATAGCTAATCTGGCAAGATGGCATGGATATGATAGAGTTATAAAAGGTTTAGCGAACTATTATAATAGTGAATCTATGAATAAAAAAGATGTTAATTTCTATATAGTTGGAGAAGGATCAGAAAAAAACAATTTAATGACAATAACTAAAGAACTACGTATTGAAGATAAAGTTCATTTTCTAGGAGCTAAAGCAGGTCAAGAATTAAACAATGTATTTAATTGGATGCATATTGGAGTGTCATCGTTAGCTTTATTTAGGGCAGGCGGAGGACATGATCCTATAAAATCCAAAGAATTTTTAGGGAGAGGCATACCAGTTTTGCTAGGATATGAAGATAAATTAATTGACATGAAACTACCATATGTTTTAAAAGTAGATGAAAGCGATACTCCGATAAATATAGAAGATATCGTAAAGAAATATGAATCATGTTCTTATATAGAGAATAATGAGATAAGAAAATACTCGGAAGAGTTTTTAACATGGAAATTTCAAATGAACAAAATAATTAAAGAATTAAAATTGAATTAAAGTGAGATTAAATATGGAAAATATAAATTTAATAAATAAATCTGATTTAAAAACAGAAAAAATATTAACCTTAATTATTATATTTACATTTTGCATACCAGGGGAGATAAGAACTGGTATATTAGGTAGAACATTAGGATTAGTAAATTATATAGCTGTAGGATTAATAACATATTTAACCCTTATAAATATTAGGAAATTTAATAAAAAATATCTAATATTTATATATTTAATTTTGATATATTATGTGGCAACTTTTACACTTTATGAAGATAATATAATAAACTCAATAATAGTTATTATAAGTCATATAATGCCTTTATTAATAATAGGAATGAAAATTGAAGAAGCGGAGTTTAAAAATATATTTAGAAAGTTATTGTTTATTTTTAATATAATTATGATTATAGTAACTATAACAGGTTTAATTGAAGTTGTATTAAAAATTGATTTATATAGTAGTATTTCTAAGATTATGACTCCTAGATCAAGAGAATTAATATTAGGTCAAAAATCTAGAGAAATATATAGATTATATTCATTTATGGGACATCCATTGTTAAATACTCAGTTGTATCTAATGTTCTTCTTATTAAATAATATATATAATAAGTATTTTGAAAAAGTACTATCTATAAAAACAATAATAATTATATCTTTTATTGGAATATCAATGACTGCAAGTAAGACAGGTTTAGTATTGATAGGGATATCTATTTTACTTGTAACATACCAAAAATCTAAATTAAATCATATAATTATGATTATAGTTACAGGAACCGTAGTATTTCAAACCGGGATATTCAACAATACTATTTCCAGGTTAGTAGGAGGATCTTTAACAACAGGAAGATCGGAGTCATGGGAAAGAGTAATAAATAGTGGAATGTTTCCTATAAAATTTTTTACTGGATATGGACATGGTTTTACATTTGAATATAATAAATATTTAGATTGGGCATCCGCTGCATTTGAATATCCTATAAGGATGTTTGCTTTAGAGTTGGGAACTATTATGTCGATATTGATATATATATGTATAGGATTAATTCCTATATTTATATTGATAAAACGAAGACATATATATCTATTAATAGTTTACTTAATACTTTTTTTAGATGTAAACACATATAACGGACTAGCTTTAGCAGGAGATTATATGCTTATGTTATGTTTGTTTATATTTATTATAATTAATATGTCCAATGTATTAATATGTAGAGGTGAAAATACATGAAAATAGCATTTCTTACAGATGACATCTTTTCTAATGGAGGGGTACAAAGAGTAGTTACTACAGTTAGCAATTTGCTTTCTGAAACGTATGAAGTTGATGTTATATGTACTAATAAGAATATAAATATCGATAGGCAAAAGTATGGCCTATCGCAGAATGTTAGGGTTATACATAACCCTATATATAATTCTAATAAACTAAATAGACATATGGTTAAATTTATAAGAGGTGTAAATCGATTAACAAATATACTTAATAATAAATATTTAGTTGATATATTGCAAAAATCATATTACTCGAAAGAACTTAAGATAAAAAGCATAGATATTATTAATGAAAATAAATATGACGTAGTAGTAGGATGTGAAGGATTTTATGCAATATTGTTAGGAATAATAAAGCCTAACTTACAATGTAAAACTATCGGTTGGAGCCATAATTCATATGAAGCATATCTAGAAAATAAAAATAGATATTATTGGAAAAGAGATATATTATTCAAGAAATATATGGCTATATTAGATAAAAATATAGTTTTAACAAAAAGTGATAAGAATAAATATTTAGATGAATTAGGTATAAAATCGGATGTTATATATAATCCATTAAGTTTTAGATGTTGTGAAAAATCTGAGTTAAAATCAAATGTTATTATAGGGGCAGGAAGGTTAAGCGCACAAAAAGGATTTGATAATTTAATAAAATCTTTTTACATAGCCAATAAAGATAGAAGTGATAAATGGGAATTATGGATAATTGGCGATGGAGAAGATGAAGGTATCCTAAAAAAACTTGTTGATAGTTTAAATATATCCAATTGTGTTAAATTTATACCATTTACAAAAGAAATAGATACATATCTAAAACAAGCTTCTATATATGCTATGTCATCTAGATGGGAAGGATTCGGGTTAGTAGTAACAGAAGCATTAGAAGCTGGGCTACCAGTAGTATCTTTTAATGAAAGTGGGCCTAAGGAAATCCTAGATGGATTTAACTGTGCAACTATAGTTGATCAGGGAGGAATAGTTCAATTTGCAAAAGCATTAATAGAATTAATGGATAATTATTCCATAAGAAAAGAATACTCTTATAATGGTTTAAAAAGAGTTAAAGTATTTTATGGAGAAAATATAGTTAATGAATGGATAAATATATTTTCTTAGTATTTAATATTTATTCAAGATTCAAAGTTTATTTTAATTATAGAAAATGAGGAACACATATGTTAAGTAATTTTATTAATAAACTAAAAAAAGAGAAAGAGTTAAAAAAAATTAATATAGGTGTTAACTGTAGAATAGATAAAAATGTATTATTACAATATCATGAAAATGTTTTTGTAGGTGATAACTCATATGTTAATGCTAATACTAGTTTATTTGCAGGAAAAAATTCAAAGATAAAAATAGGGTCAGATTGTTTAATATCTTATAATTGTCATATCAGAACAACATTTCACAAATATAAGCAAAAAGATGTTTTAATTCGTGAACAAGGGCATGGAGAAGAAGATATAATTATAGGCAATGATGTGTGGATAGGTTATGGAGCTCAAATCATGTCTGGAGTTAACATTGGTAATGGAGCAGTAATAGGAGCGAATGCAGTAGTTACTAAAGATGTACCAGAGTATGCTGTAGTAGTTGGAGTACCAGCTAAGATAATAGATTATAGATATTAACCGATTTTTAAATTAATCAATATTAAGGAGAAATATATGAGTAAAATAGCAAAAGCAACTATAGGTCTAATGATAGCTACAATATTGACTAAAATACTAGGGTTTGCAAGGTCATTAGTATTAGCATCTTCTTATGGTGCAAATATGTACAGTGATGCCTATATTGTTGCAATGAACATACCCATAGTTATAGTTGCTTCTATTGGTGCGGCTATAAGCACTATATTGATACCTATGTACTCAGAAATTAACAGTAACTCAGGTGAAAAAAAAGCATTAGAATTTACTAATAATATACTTAATATAGTTGTAATAATATGTTTGATATTATCTATATTAGGGTTTATATTTACAGAACCATTAGTTAAGTTATTTGCCATAGGATTCGGCGCAGAAAAGTTTAGTATTACAGTAGATTTTACAAGAATATTATTAATAAGTATTGTATTTAGTGGAATAAGTTTTATAATGACTTCTTATTTACAAATAAAAAATAGGTTTACTATAACAGGTCTTATAACTATTCCAAGAAACATTATTATTATTATTTCTACCATATTAAGCACTAAATTTGGACCATATGTTATGGTATGGGGGACATTAGTTGGACTAGCTATGGATCTATTGTTTATGATTCCATTTGCTGTTAAAGAAGATTATAAGTATAAATTATATATAAATATAAAAGATGAATATGTAAAAAAATGTTTGTTACTATTAGGACCTGTATTAATTGGAGTATCTGTAAATCAATTAAATACAATGATAGATAGAAACTTAGCATCTGCATTAGGGGATGGAATCATATCGGCATTAAGTTATGCAAATAAACTTAATACATTTGTTATGGCTTTATTCATATCTTCTATATCAGTGGTTATATATCCTATATTATCTAAACAATCTAATGATAAAGATAATAAAAAATTTATTCAATCTATAGTTAAAAGTGTAAACAGTGTGACTATTTTAGTTATACCTATATCTGTTGGAGCAATAGTACTTGCTACTCCTATAGTAAAATTACTATTCCAAAGAGGTGCCTTTGATACTGAAGCAACACATATAACTGCAGTGGCACTTGCTATGTACTCAATTGGAATGACTGCATTTGGAGTGAGAGATATACTAGGAAAGGTATTCTATTCTATTCAAGATACTAAAACACCAATGGTAAATGGTATTATAGCTATAATATTGAATATAGTGCTTAATTTAATACTTATTAAATATATAGGATATGCAGGATTGGCATTAGCTACAAGTATATCAGCTTTAGTATGCGTAATGCTTTTATTTAGAAGTCTTAAAAGAAAAATAGGTTATTTTGGACAAGATAAAATATTTAGTACAACAGTAAAGTCTATTGTTGCAGCGATAGTTATGGGAATCATAATTAATGTGGTATTTAAATATACGATATCTTTAATAGGGGTAGGACTTGTTAAGGAAGTTATAACATTAATAATTTCTGTTGGGATAGGTGCCATAGTGTATGGATTACTTATAATTATATTGAAAGTAGATGAAACAAAACTAATTATAGATATGGTAAAGAAGAAAATAAGAAAATAATGTAGAGAAGGAAGTGAGTTCCTTGAATATTGGATATATAAATAAAAATTATCCGGAAAAAAGAAATATAATAAATAAAAGCAAATATATTAATTATATATATGATAGTAGAGAAAATAATATGTATTTTTATGTTGATAGATTTCAAAAGCTTTTGTATCAACTAAAAATAGGTAAGGAAACTATAAATTATAGATTTAGACATAAAAGTATAATTTATAATAAATCAATAGATTTATATCATTTTTTTAATCATATAGAAATGGCTGATAAAGATTATATTGTAACTTTTGAATCATCAATCCCTAGAATTGATAAGGTTTTAGATATAACTAGAAATAAAGATTTTCTAAGTGGAAATATAGATGATAAAACACGATTGTATATTGAAAAACTAATGAAAAAATTAGCTGATTATAATTGTAAAAAAATTATAGCTATATCTGAGTGTACAAGTGAAATACAATTACATTTATTAAGTTTTTGTAGCCAAGAAATACAAGACAAAGTACGAAATAAAATGGTAGTTATACATCCGCCTCAAGATTTAATAGTAAAAAATAATGAAGAAAAAGAAAAGTATCTATCAGATGAGATAACATTTATGTTTGTAGGAAGATTCTTTCACGGAAAAGGTGGATATGAAATTACAAAAGCATTTGAGAAAATATCAGCCAGATATGAAAATATAAAATTAATATTAGTTGGGGATGTAAACCAAAACCTAGATTATGTGAAAAAACTAGAAAAGTCAGAAGTAGAAGAAGTAAAAGAAATAATAAACAATAATAGTAAAATTTCATACTATGAGAGATTAGATAATGCAAAAGTTATTGATTTGATGAAAAAGAGTGATGTTGGCTTACTACCTACATGGGCAGATACATATGGATATTCTGTTTTAGAATTTCAAGCATGTGGTTGTCCTGTAATAAGTAGTAACGCTAGAGCATTGCCTGAAATAAATAACAATGAAATCGGATGGATGATTAATATGCCTCTAACAAAATTAAAAGAAATAGATTATATTAATGAAGAAAATATAAAAGTTATTAGGGAAAAGTTTATAAGTAGCTTAGAGGATATATTTTTAGAATGTATAGAAAATCGAAGTATTATAAAAGAAAAGGCTAAATTATGTATAGAAAGAGTTAAGAAACAACATAATCCTATAGACTTTGAAGAGAAAATAACGAATATATATAAAAGCTTATAGATTGACAAATAAGATACATTACTTTAAAGGAGAAGATTTAATGAAGGGGGCATATCGAGTACGGGATATGTAGGCTTATCAAATGCAATATTACTGGTACAGCATAATAGCAAGACCAAGTTACTGACGCTTATTGGTCAAAGATAACTGGTAGATTATTAGAAAAGTACCTTAATATGGTATTATAAATGTAATTAAACATCATAATTTAGGGGTCTTATTTTATGAATTACATCCAAAACGTAACAAGAGAATAAATTACAATGAAATCTATAGAATATTATGTAGAATTTAACCTATTTAAAAATCAAGTTTATACACAGTCTGCTGGGGGTACTAAGAGTGGTGTAATAACCATATGGAAAAATAGATAATTGATGTAAAATTATTGCTTATCTATTTTTCCATATTTTTCTGATGATTTCATTTCCATATATCCACACAGTAAATTTAATATTATATCATCTATATCTGTTTGTCTCATGGTCAAAATAAGCTGACTTAACTCAACATATATCGTAAATATTAAACTGAAAATAATGACTGATTTTTTATTACCATTTTAATAAAGCTCTTATCACATTATAATATATGGCTACGAATAAAAGTATACTACTTATTATTGTTAATAATACTATTTCTTACACCGATAAAACAATTTCTAGGCATACCATGGGTATAACATATGAAAGAAAATAATTTATTGACTACATATGTACCTTTCTTTTTAGGATAAATAAGTATTTATATGTTTATTATAGATTATTGTAATTTTATAATCAATAAATATCATAATACAAAAGCTTTATTTGAATTACATATTAAAGTAAAAAATAGAATTTTTTGTAAAGTTTTATTTTGCTGTGTAAAATAAAACTAAAAGTAATTAGAATAAAGTGGTAAACAATATATGGAATATATTAAATTACTTTTTTTATCAATGATTCCAATTATAGAACTAAGAGGGGCCATACCCTTAGGTATAGCAATGGATCTAAATCCTTTATACCTATATATAACTTGTGTTATAGGATCATCTATAATAGCAGTACCTGTAGTACTAGCATTTAGACAAGTTATAGATTTTTTTAGACATAGAAAATATTTTAACAAAGTAATTAGGTGGATTGATAAAAAAATAGAAGGAAGAGCTAAGAAGTTAAAAAACGCCAGCATAATAGGAATTATAGTTTTCGTTGGCGTGCCACTACCTACTACAGGGTCTTGGTCTGCTTCCGCATTGGCATCTATTTTTAAGATGAGAATAGTAGATGCATTTTTTGGAATTTTTGTAGGAAATGCCATAGCTGGAGCCATTATGCTGACGCTTTCCATGCATGTGGCTGATGGGGCGAGTATAGAACTAATATTAATAGCTTTAGTGGCTATGGTCTTAGGTCTTTATTTTATGAAAAGAAGGAAAAGAAACAAAGAAAATATAAGCGTAAATTAAGCTATATGGAAAATTGTACAGATGGCCAGGGTAAAAGAAAATAATTAAGTAAGCTAACATATGGGGTTGGACTTAAGGGATACGGAGGATAATATGAGTAAAACAATAAAAAAAGCAATTATACCAGCAGCAGGACTAGGAACTAGATTTCTACCTGCAACAAAAGCACAAGCAAAGGAAATGTTACCAATAGTGGACAAGCCAACTCTACAATACATAATAGAAGAAGCAATAGCCTCTGGTATAGAGGAAATATTAATAGTTACAGGAAGAAATAAAAAATGTATAGAAGATCACTTCGATAGAAGTGTAGAGCTTGAACTTGAACTTGAGAAAAAAGGAAAATCTGCCATGTTAGAAATGGTACAAGACATATCTCACATGGTTAACATACATTATATAAGACAAAAAGAGCCAAAAGGCCTTGGACATGCTGTACACTGTGCAAAAAGTTTTATAGGAAATGAACCTTTTGCAGTATTACTGGGAGATGACATAGTAGATGCCAAAACTCCATGTCTAAAACAAATGATAAATGCTTATGATGAATACAAAACGTCTATATTAGGTGTTCAGGAAGTAGACAAAGATAAGGTAAACAAGTATGGAATACTTGACGTTAAACATATAGAAGACAGAGTATATAAAGTAAAAGATATGGTTGAAAAACCAGCTATAGAAGAAGCTCCTTCAAATATAGCAATTCTGGGAAGATACATAATAACTCCTGCCATATTTGACATATTAGAAAATCAAGAACCAGGAAAAGGTGGAGAGATTCAGCTTACTGATGCTCTTCAAACTTTGGCTACAAAGGAAGCTATATATGCATATAACTTCGAAGGAAGAAGATACGATGTAGGTGACAAGTTAGGTTTCTTAGAAGCTACTGTTGATTTTGCACTAAAAAGACCAGAACTAAGAGATGACTTTGTAGAGTTTTTAAAAAGTAAAGCAGGAAAAACAGAAAACAATACTCTAGATGAAGTGGCCGCAACTGTTTAATATAAAAATATAATGATTTAGTTTGATTAATTCAAGGGGGTAACATTTTTGTGTACCCCTTTAGTTAAGTATAGAGAATAAGGGGGAGTTAATAAATGGCAGTTTTAGTAACAGGGGGAGCTGGATATATAGGAAGTCATACTGTAGTAGAATTATTGGAAGAAGGAAAAGAAGTAATTATTGTTGATGATTTTTCAAATAGTTGTCCTTCAGTTTTAGACAGAATAAAAGAAATAAGTAAAAAAGAGTTTAAATTTTATGAATTAGATACTAATGATGAAATATCTTTGGAAGTAGTGTTTAAAGAAAATAAAATAGATTCTGTAATACATTTTGCAGCTTTTAAGGCAGTTGGTGAATCTGTTGCAAAACCTTTAGAGTATTACAAAAACAATTTATGTAATACATTAACAGTTTTAAGTTTGATGAAAAAACATGGAGTTAATAAATTTGTTTTTTCTTCATCAGCAACAGTATATGGAGACCCACATACTTGCCCAATAACAGAGGACTTCCCACTAAGCACTACAAATCCTTATGGAGCAACAAAACTTATGATAGAGGATATGCTAAGAGATATATGTAAGGCAGATCCTAATCTTCATGTTTCTATTCTTAGATATTTTAACCCAGTAGGAGCTCATGAAAGTGGACTAATAGGAGAAGATCCTAATGGTATTCCAAACAACTTAATGCCTTATATTTCTCAAGTTGCAGTAGGAAAACTTGAACAACTAAGTGTATTTGGCAATGATTACAATACACCTGATGGAACTGGAGTTAGAGACTATATACATGTAGTTGATTTGGCAATAGGACACCTAAAAGCTTTAGACAAACTGGATAGTTTACCAGGATTAGTTACTTATAACCTGGGAACAGGAAACGGCTATAGTGTACTTGATATGATAAATGCTTTTAGTAAAGCAAGTGGAAAAGAAGTTGCATACAAAATAGTAGACAGAAGACCAGGAGATGTTGCTATGTGCTATGCAGATCCAAGTAAGGCTAACAAAGAACTTGGTTGGGAAGCTAAGTTTGGTGTGGAAGAAATGTGCAAAGACACTTGGAGATGGCAGTGTAATAATCCTAATGGATATAAGGCGGAAGCTTGTATATAAAACTTTCAACAAGGTGGTAACATAAATGTTATCACCTTTATTAGGGGAGGGAACGTTTTGTCAAAAGAATCATGTGAAAAGATTATTAGGGAGATTGCAGTAAATATAGCTTCAACTCTTGCTAATCAGTGGAAAATATTAAAAGAAAAACAAGAAAAAACTTTAGCTTCCAAATGGGAAGGAAGCAATTTTGATGAAGATACATATATAGCTTCATTAAAATCAAATTTAATTTTTTATAAGGTAAGTATTAGAAATAGAGAGGCTTTACTTATAAAGTGGATTAAATCAGGATTAATACCTGAAAATAAAAAGAGACATGAAGAAGTTGAAATTTTACTAAAAAAATGCAAAGAGTATGTTGGAAGAGGAATAAAGTCACAAGGAAGTACTTTTAATGAAGGTGATAAAAAAGCTTTAACACATTATGAAAATATTGATAAAAATGAATCAAGAATGTATTTAGAGCAAGAATATAAAAATTTTAGTTTGTATAGCGAAGTTCTTGGTCTTTTTATAAATGATCTAAGCAAAAATAGCTTAGAAGAGTTTTCTAGCATAGATTCAAAAGAAATTTTAAAGTTAATAAAAAGTGATATTCTAAAAGCTACTAGCTATATAAATAAGTCTTTGGACAAAGTTGAAGAAAAAACTGTCTTAGACTCTATGGAAAGTAAGTTTTTACAAAATTTAAATAAAATAAGTGAAGAAGTATTAATCCAGAAGATGGAAAGTGATTATGATGAAGCTTGCAAAATGGAAGAAATCCAGTATGACAAAGGCTTTGGTTTTAATGAAGATACAATAAAAGATTTTATTTTTGCTACTGTTTTATTAGATTTAGTTGGAGAAAAAGAAGTTTTACTTTTTAAAGGAGCATTAAGACTATTAATAGGTGGAGAGTTTGGACCTATTAATTATAGAGAATTTACTAAATATATTATAATAAATAAAATTAATATAAGTGAAAAGGTTTATGATGATGGTATTAAAATAATTGAGAACTCTTATAAAGCAGTTATTGAAAGTGATTTGAGTAAGAGAAGTGTTAGTGATAATAAAAATATAGATATTGAAGAATATATTTATATTCTAGAAAATGCAGATAGCAGTAAAAAATACAATAAGAAACTTACAAGTGAACAAGAAGTTCCTAATTTGGAAAATGACTCTGAAAAAAGCGCTATAAAGCAATGCAATAATAATGTAAACAGTACCTTTGAATCAAATAATTCTTCTAAGAAGGGTAAAAAAATTGCTATGGCTTGTGTAACTATTTGTGCAGTTGTAGGATTAGGAGTAACAGCAGGTTTATTTATAGGAGGAGTTTTGCCAATAGATAAACCTAAACAAAAGCAACAACAAGAAACATATACTCCAGCGGTAGAAGAGGTTGAAGAATATACTCCAGAAGTAGAAGAGGCTGAAGAATATAATAATGATTTAGAAAATGACCAGTATTTTATTCCAGACAGTGATTCTAGATACTTAACTGAAACAGAACTATCAGTCTATACTTATGAAGAATTAGGTTTTATAAGGAATGAAATATTTGCCAGATACGGATATGTATTTAAAAATGATAAGTATGCAAACTATTTTAGTGAAAAATCATGGTATACTCCAGATTCAACCTTCCAAGGAAATGAAGAAGATTTTAATAATTATGAAATCAAAAATATTGAGCTAATTAAGTCTTTAGAATCCAAAGATTCATAAAGATCTGAGGAATTAAAAGGAATAAGTTATTAGACCAGTTATATAAAGAGTACGAGCAATATTTATAAGATTTGGGAGGACAAAATGTTAAAGTTAGGGGAAAAAGTGATTTACGAAAGTAAAGGTAACTTTGAGCTAGGCACTTTTGGCAAATTGCCAATAGGGGATAAGAAGATTTTAATAACTAATTTAGGTAATATTATAATAGAAGAAACTACAAAGTTATTTAAAAAAGAGGAATTAAAAAAATATTACTATAGCTATTCTCAGCATAAACAAAAATTTTCAATAAGATTAGAGGGATCAATTATAGTTCTTCAACATAATGAACTTTATTTTCAAGTTTTAGATGGTACAACACAGCAAACAACACCATATAAACTAGTAATTAAATTGTCTTTTGAACAGTTTAAAAAACTTTGTGAAAATCAAAGAGAAGTTATAGCTGATTTTTATGATGATAGATCTATTTTTACGATAGATAATAAGGAGCTAATATTAGGAAGTGTTCAAAGAGTCGACAATAAGTTTATTTTAGATAATGGATTTAATACTTTTGAAATAAATTTAAATGATATAGAAAAATGCCATGTTGAAGAAAGAGATATAAAAATAAATGGTTACTTTTATGATAAATCGCAAGACACTATAAGCAGAGATGTATACATATTTACTAATAATAAAAATCTGAGTGAAAACCTAGAAGAAAGGGTAAATACTAATAAAAAAATAGGGATTCTACCAAATGAAAGCAGCATTTATTATGGAAGTGTTTGTGGAACTATAGAAGACATTGATTACAAAAACACAGAAGTTTTTATAGTAAAATACAACGGTAATTTGATTTTTATTAATAAAGAAGGAAAAAATAAAATAGTATCTTCAAATATTAATAATAGCTCTAAACTAATCTTACATAATGATAAGCTTACATTTTTTGACGGCAAAAACATATTTACTATTCATACTAGCAGTGACAGTAAAAATAAACTAGGATTAAATTTATTAGAAGATATCCATAGTGAAAACATAGGTTTCACCCAAAGTAGTATGCCATTTTTTATAAAACATGATGAGACTTATTTCAGTATTTTTAAATCACCTAACAAAAAAATAATAGATATTAAGAATAAGGAAATCAAAGATATTATTATAAATAATGAAGGTGAAAAAATACATTCTGATTTTACTCAAGTAGAAATTAGGTTTGATCTAAACAAAATAAATATAAACCTAAGAAGCCATATAATACCACAAATTATGAAAGATGTTTTTGTATATAGTAAAAATGCAATGATTAAAAAATCTAGTATTCCAAATATGTACATGAACTGGGCCAAATCTGTAAATGATATGATTCTATTTAACTTTTTTGGTAATATTTATTATACTAAAATGGAGATAGACAATATTCTAAGTAGAGAAATTACAGATGAAGATAGAGCTAACATAGTAAATACACTTTATTACCAAATTCAAAGTCAAAAAAATCAGTTTGATATAATATATGCTTACATGCCAAAGGCTATTGAACGCGGAGAAGTTGAACTATTTAATAAATACAATGTAAAGTTAGATAAAAAGGTATTTAAAATTCTACAAAAGCAATTATTTTCGTTAGCATCACAAGTTAATAGGCATTTAGCAGAAATTGAAAGAAGCTTAAGCCAGCTTTCCTTTGTAATATATAGTGAATTTAATACAAGAGAGTTTAATACAAAGATAAAAAGCAAGCAAGCTGGAATAGGAATGGCTGTATCAGTAGCCTCTACCCTGGTTATGGGTGGGGGACTATCTATACCATTTTTAGCTATGCAAGGAATGAACTTATATAGCAACAAAAAAATAGATGAAAATAGTAAGTCAATTGAAAGTAGCAAATTAAACCTATTTACTAATCAAGC
This sequence comes from Terrisporobacter petrolearius, assembly GCF_020748185.1. Lineage (GTDB taxonomy): Bacteria > Bacillota > Clostridia > Peptostreptococcales > Peptostreptococcaceae > Terrisporobacter > Terrisporobacter petrolearius. The sequence continues at coordinate 61,962 of NZ_JAHZMO010000001.1, forward strand.
TATAGAAAAATTAAATCATTTAATAGATAATATGTATCCTTACTATGTTAATGAAGCCAATGATAACCTACGAGAATTATTTATGGCTTTAGGAAAGCAGTATGAAAATCATAGTAATGAAGCTATAAAAGAAATTTTATTTGATAGAATCGCAAATATATATGTAAGTAAGCAAATGACTTTAAACAATATGACTAATATAAGAAAAAAAGATTTAGTTGAAGATATTTATAAAACAATAGATAGTAATATGAACACATACGATACAAATGTATTTCTAATAGGAAGTGATTTTTAGGAGGAATTAAATTATGTCAGACTATGGATGGGGAAGTGCAGGTTTCGATTTTTTAGACTTAGATAATAATGGAGTAGATGATGTAGCTTATAAGGCCATGGATTTAGACGGGGATAGCATGACAGATGACATATATGTAGAAATGGATATAAATGAAGATGGATATGCAGATAGCTCTATCCAAGGTGTTGATTTTGATGATGATGGAAACATAGATAGTATATTTGGTCAATTTGACACAGATGGAGATGGACATACAGATACTAATGTTAATATGGAAGATATGGACAGCGATGGTATAATAGATCACATTTATGCAGAAGTAGATCTAGACGAAGATGGTGTTACTGATGTCATAATGGAAGGTGTAGATTACGACGGAGATGGAGCTATGGATGAATTTTTCATGGAAGTTGACAACAATGGAGATGGATATGTAGATGAGGTGGCTTATGGTGCAGATTATGATGGAGATGGAATAATTGATGTAGCATATGGGCAAATCGATTTAGATTATGATGGTTATGCAGATGTAAATTATGATACTGAGGGGTTAATATAACAAAATACATATTAAATGGGGGAGAAATAGTGGTGAAAATAAAAAAAATGATTGTAACAATGCTTACTATAATGAATATCTTCAATTTAACAACTAATAAATCTTATGCAGACACTAATAATTTATACACTACAGAATACATAAAAAACCAGGAAACACAATTTATAAGCAATAATTATCTTGGAAATAGCGAAAAAGACTATGAGTATAAGAAGGGAAGCATACCAATATTAATATCTGCTCCTCATACAGTTAAACAATGGAGAAACGAAAGCTATAAAAGTGCAGATATTTATACTGGAGCCCTGGCTAAAACATTACACAAAACTACAGGAGCCCATATAATTTACAAAGCTAGTACTAATGGTGACGAAAATTATACAACTAAAGAAACTGAGTATCGTAAAAAAATAAAGGATATAGTTGCTAAGAATGATATAAAAGTAATTATTGATCTACATGGTATGGCATCTAGTAGAGAAAGTGATATAGATATAGGTACGGGAAATAGTAGTAATATCAATCTATTAGGCCAAGATTACATACTATATTTAGTAAAAAGTTCTTTAGGTAGAAATAACTACACAGTTAATAAATATTTCACTGGTGGTAAGGCTTATACGATGTCTTCCTACTGTGCGTCAAAACTAGGTGTACCTACATTACAACTAGAGATAAATAAAAAATATAGAACTTCAGACAGCAAAAGTTTCACCTATATGGCAAATAAACTAACTAAAATGATCAATGATACTTATAATAACGTATGTGTACCTAAAGGTCAGGTAGTTAATGTTAAAAAAAGTTTGAATTTACGTAGTAGTATGTCTACTGCTAGTAGAACTAATATAATAGACAAAATCAACCTTGGCAGTACTGTTAGCATATTAGACAATATAGGCAATGTTGGCAAAAGTAATCAATGGGTAAGAATTAAATACAATAATAAAGTTGGATATGTAAAAAATAATTATATTAGATTATATAATGTGGGAAAAATAGTCAATGTAAATAAAAATATCCGATTGAGAAAAAGTGTGGATAGTAAGAGTGCCACAGTCCTTAGAATACCAAAAGGAGCTTATGTTACTATACTGAACGATAAAAAAACATGCAAAATTAAATATAATAATAAACAAGGATATATTAGTAAGAAATACTTAGATGTAATATATTAAAAATTCGCTTTGTTCGAGCGACGTGTCGGCGAAACACTTCATATCGCCAATGATATATCTTTGCTCAGCTGCAGATACATCCGTTGCTCAAATAAAACACCCCAGATCATTTTTATGACTTGGGGTGTTTTATTTGAGATAAGATATATCCTTCAGTAGTTTTTTCAATTATATTTTTATTAATCATAGTGTTAATAATATTTTCAGCAAAAGTTGATGAGTTTTGAACTACCATTTTGTCTTTGCTATAAAAAAGATAAGCTTTAATACTTTTTACTTCATTTTCAATATCTCTTCTAGTTAAAACTTCCTTACTCTTGAAAGCTTTTAGCACCTTAGTTTCAGCTTTTTTATAAAGTTGATTCATAAGGTCTTTAGATTTATTTTGCTCTTTAATAATGCCCCAAGAAAATATAATAACAGTAGCAAGGGCAAACATAAGTATATAAAGTATGTATCTCATCTAAACTCCTTCTTTCTTTAGAGTTATAAATTTATTATCATCAAGAATGTTAATAAAAGTCACAAGTCTATCATATAAAGGCTCAGCACTTTTTCCAAAGTGGCTTTTCACATCTTGAGCAATATAATAAACTGATTTTTTATCATCAATACAATTCCATATATAGCTACCCTGTTTATCCAGTTTTATATGACTTTTTTGGGGAACTTTAAAGAACTTTTGTGCTATTTTATCAAAAAAACCTTTTCTACTTACTTCTAATACAATCATACCTGAAGAATCTTTTGACCAAGAAATATCAGGATTTTTTAGGGGAATAAAGTTTAAATAGTTTTTAGTATTCTTTTTCATATATACCTCCAGGTTTAAAATATAAGCAAAGCACTCTATTAAAATAGAGTACCTTGCTAAATATAAATTAACTTATTAGTAACAAGAAAATCTAAGCTTTAGACTTTTCCTTGTCCTTATCTTTGTATAAAATTGTGTATTTTAATAAAGTAAAAACTAGTAATGCAAAGCATACTATTGAACCTATTTGGCCTAAGGTAATTGTTTCAGATAAATTGATTGTATCGCCAATAGTCTTGCCGCCAATTTTTATTAGAGCTAAAATAGCTAAAAGAACCCCAACGAGACCTTCACCAGCTATAAGACCAGAAGTATACAAAATTCCTCTGTCCACTTGTTCTTTTTTCTCTGCTTCTGTAGATTTTTTTCTTTTTTCTGTAAATAATCTTACAAGTCCACCTACCATTATTCCAGCACTTAAGTGTATTGGAAGATATAGTCCAACTGCAAATGGAAGTATTGGAATACCAAGAACTTCTACAGCTAAACCTATACAAGCTCCAGCAAAGATCAATGGCCAAGGAAGATTTCCATTCATAACACCTTCAACAACAAGTTTCATAAGAGTTGCTTGAGGAGCCGGTATGTCTTTTGAACCAAATCCCCACGCAGTGTCTAATAAATAAAGAACTGCACCTATTGTTATTGCAGAAATTATTACACCTACTATTTCTCCTAATTGTTGTTTTCTAGGAGTAGCACCAACTATATAACCAGTTTTTAAGTCTTGTGAAGTATCACCAGCTATGGCTGCTATAATACAGATTATAGAACCTATAGCTATTGAACCAAGCATACCCTCATGACCTACTAATCCTGAAGCTTTTAAAGCTAGAGTAGATATAAGTAAAGTTGCTATTGCCATACCAGAAACTGGGTTGTTACTACTTCCAACTAATCCAACAAGTCTTGATGATACTGTTGCAAAGAAAAAACCAAATACAATTATAAGTAGTGCTCCAAGTAAGTTAACTGGGACAGCAGGCATTAACCAAATTGCTATAATTACTGCTAAAGCACCAAATATAACTACTTTCATAGATAGATCTTGGTCAGTTCTTAAAGTAGAGTTTTCTCCTTTTATAGAGTAGTTTTTCATAGCTTTTGAGAAAGTGTCTACTATTAAAGGAAGGGATTTAATTAAACTTAAGATACCGCCAAAAGCAACGGCTCCAGCACCTATATATCTTATATAATTATCCCAAATTCCCCAGTATCCTAAAGTACTAACAGGATCTGTTGCAGGATAAAGTACAGCATCTGCACCAAACAAAGATATCATTGGTATAAGTACAAACCATCCAACCAATGCTCCAGAGAACATATATCCTGATATTTTGTAACCACAGATGTATCCAACACCAACCAGGGCAGGTAGGACATCAATACCTATGGCGCAGTTTGTGTATCCTGGTATTGCCCACTCTATTTCACTAGGAAAAAGTTTAAGTCCATCTGTTATAAATTTATAAACAGCAGATATTCCAAGTCCAGCGAAAACTATAGAAGCTTTTGACCCACCTTCTTCACCAGCAAGTAAAACCTCTGCACAAGCAGTTCCTTCTGGATAAGGTAAAACACCGTGTTCCTTAACTATTAGTGCTCTTCTTAGAGGTATCATAAAAAATACTCCAAGTAAACCACCACATAAAGCTATAAATGCGATTTCAAATAAGCTAGGGCTACCAATCCCCCATTCTTTCATCCATATAAACATGGCAGGTAGGGTGAATATTGCACCAGCGGCTAATGATTCACCAGCAGAACCTATAGTTTGAACTATGTTGTTCTCAAGTATAGACTCTCCTTTTAAAATAAATCTTAAAATACCCATAGATATAACTGCTGCAGGTATAGATGCAGATACAGTCATACCAACCCTTAAACCTAAATAAGCATTAGCAGCACCGAATATAATTGCGATGAATATACCTAAAATGATTGATGTAGCAGTAAATTCAGGAACTACTTTGTTGGCAGGTATAAAGGGTTTAAATTCTTTTTGACCATCCATTACTAAAGTCCTCCTTTTGAATATTTAGAAAATTTAAATGAATATTATATATTATATAAATTTTCGTTGGTATATATAAACTTCTACATAAGAATTTAAATACCTTGTATATACTATTATAATGAACAGAAGGGTAGAACATATAAAAAAAGACTGCAGCATAAGAAATTAAATCTTTACTACAGTCTCATCCCAGGTCATATTTATGATCTGGGATATTTTTTAATTTTATGTGAGTTCCACGAAATATTCTGCAAAATCAGTCGGAATTTGTCAAATTTAATAATTTACAAAATAATTACATTTATAAAAAAATATGGAGAAAAATGAAATTTTAAAGTATATTAATATTAGTTTAAGGAAGAGTGGAGGATATATATGAGTAAATTAAAGAAATTTTTATCTACTATATTAATAGTAGGTATAGTAATTACTTGCGGCTTTACAAAAAGTGTTGATGGGGCCTCGGTATATGGTAACAGTAATTCAAATATTAGCAATGGAGGGTATGCAGTTGCAAATGGAAACTACTCTTATATAAGAAGTAGTAAGGCATATAAAGAAACTAAAGGTGCAAATTATTACTATATTTATAGAACTTATAAAAATGGAAGCACCAAAAAACAAATAGTAAATAATGCAGCAGAAGAACCATACATAAATGTAGTTGGAAACTATATGTATTATGTAGGAGTATATAACTCTGGTAACAGCTATGGTATTTATAGAGTTAAAACTGATGGTACTGGAAAAACAAGATTAAGAAGCAATTATGGATACAATTCAATTATAGTAAAGGATAATTATTTATACTATGTGAAAGAAAGTGTAAATAGTAGTCATGATGAAGTAGCATCTTTATGTCGTTACAACTTATCAACTAAAAAAACTGTTTCAACTTTATATACTACAACAACTAGATATATAGATGATATGTCATTATCTGGAGACTATATCTATATAGTAGCAACGGGATCTAATAATTCTATAGTATACAAAATTAACACAAAAACTAAAACAAGAACAACTGTTTATAAATATCAATCTGGCAAAAAAGAAGAATCATACATAGATGATATGGTTTACTATAAAGGAAACATTTATTATACAGTATATAATGATAAAGATCCTAATAATGAAAATGACGATACTTGTCAAGTGTATAAAGTCTCTTCAACTGGAAAGAATAATAAACTTTTATCAAAATATTTTACAACGAGTATAAATTTATACAATGATAAAATGTATTATATTAATACAAATAGTAGTTTATGTTCAATGAACTTAGATGGAAGCAGTAGAAAAACTATAAAAAAAGCAAGTGAAAATCAATGGCATTATGTCATTAATATTGCAAACAGCAGAATGTATTTTGGAACAATAGCATTTGATAAATATAATGGACTTAGTCAATCTATATATAGAACCACTTTATCAGGTAGTTCTATGACTAAAATTTAGAACATAAAAAATACTGTAGTATAAGAAATTAAATCTTTACTACAGTATTTTTGTTTTAAGTTAATAATTAAGTTGTATATTGCTATTATCTTTTAAATATTCGTTTTTATCCATATCGACATCTTTATTTATGAAGTCTTGTAAAACTTTTCTTGAGTTTAAATCGTACAACCAAACCCAACCAGCGTTTTTGTACTTACCGCCTTTTACGTGAACATCGTCAATTACTGGGAACTGTCCTTGTTTTATAGTCAAAGGTTTAAAGTTATATGCTGTAAATGCTATATCTATTAAATCTTTTGGTGTAAGATTTGTAGATACATATGGAAGCAATGTATTTAATAAATTAGGATACTGGCTAAATTCTTTATCTTTCATAGTATCTATAATTGATAACATAACTTGTCTTTGTCTCTCATCTCTATTTATAGCACTGTCAGTAATTCTTATTCTAGTATAAGCAATAGCTTGATAACCATTTAGTACTTGTTTACCAGGATGAGTTATAAGTTTCATATCACCCTTATTAGCATAAGTACACTGATCATATGAAGGAACTATATATTTGTTAGTTATATCAACTTCATGTTGTTTAACATCTACTTCTACTCCGCCTAATAAAAATACAATATTCATTAAATTATCAAAATCAACTTGAATAAATTTGTCTAATTTTATTTGGAAATTTTCCTCTATAGTTTGGAATAGCAACTTTTCTTTGCCCCAAAAATAAGCTGCATTTAATTTTCCTTTCCCCTTACCTGGAATATCAACATAAGTATCACGAGCCAGAGATGTTAGTTTAATATTTTTGTTGTTAGCATCAATCGTGGCAATCATCATACAGTCAGAACGATAAGCAAGCTCTTTCTCCCTACCATCAGTACCTAATAATAATATGTTTGTTACACCATCTACAGTTTCATACTTTGATTTATAAGCATCTTCAACTTTAGTACTTGTAGTATTTAATTTACTATAGAAATGATAAAAAGTGAATAATGGAATAGTTATTAATAATGCTAATAATATAATTACCACTTTCGTAAATTTAAATTTTTTGTTTTTTGGCGTCAAAAAATCCCCTCCGTTTTTCATTTAATCGAAATTCATAATTACATTATAACAAATATTGTAAATTTACACACTATAACGTAAAAACTATACATATTTATATAGTAATTTAGCATATATTAACTATTTTATTTGTGTCATAAGATAAGAACTTAAATATAAGAAATAAGTTGATTATTTTGTTTGAAAAACTTACTAATATAAGATACAATAAAATTATTATATGTAAAATAAGGGGAATATAATGGATAACTATGTACATACTTGCAAAGATGGCAAAGAAATAGTACCTATTATGGAAGAAATAATAAAAAATGGGGGACAGTGTAAACTAAGAGTGACAGGATATTCTATGATGCCTATATTAAAACACCTTCGTGACAGTGTAATATTAACATCGTCAAGAAATAGACCTATTAAAAAAGGTGAAATTGTATTTATAAAAAGGAACACAGGACAATTTGTCCTTCATAGAGTATATAAAATAATAGATGACAACACTTTTGCAATGAATGGAGATGCACAACAGTGGGTAGAAGTTGTAAAAAATGATCAAGTTATAGGAGTTTGCTCTAAAATTATAAGGGATAACGAAGAAATCTCCTGTGACAATTGGAAATATAAAAGTATAATAAAAATATGGCAGTTTTTTAGACCGATTAGGAATTATATTTTTAAAATTAATAATATAATGAAAAGGATTATAAGAAGAGAAGGTAAATAAGGAGAGGGTATATTTAATGAAGAAGGTATTAATGATTATAATATCTGCTATCTTAATATGTCTAATAGGTTTAGGCATTATAGGTTATTATGTGGAAAAAGATAAGGCAGCTGAGAAAGAAAGAGTAAAAACTGAAGAAAAAGCAGAGGAAACTACTAAAGGGGAAAAGTTAATAGTTGATTCTGATAAAATCGATGTTAAAAAAATAGAAGGATATACTCCTGGTGAAGACTTAACAAGCCAGGATAATACAAATAATAACTTAGAACAAGAAAACAGTGAAACTATTACTGTGGGAGGCATTAATCTTCCATATTCTATTCCTAATAAAAATATGGAAATCATAAGTATAGGCCAATATTCTGGTAAGTTTATTGAAGATGGTAGTGATGTTGACAAGGAAAATGTTTTAGCCATAATAGTAAAAAATACATCTAAGGAAGTTATAGATTATGGTGAAATAAATATGAAAATAATAGGTAAAACTAGTAATATAAAATTTAAAATTACAAACTTAAAACCAGGAGTATGCACACTTATGATGGAATCAAGTGGTAAGATAGAATTTAATCCAGATGATAAATATATATACATGAGTTCGAAAAATAACATGATAGATAAGCTACCTACTATGGAGTCTCAAGTAGCTTTAACTACTGAAAATAAAAAAATCACAGTGGAAAATTTAAGTGGTGAAAATTTAAATACAGTTTATGTATATTACAAAACTATTTCTCCAGGAGGATGTTATTTGGGAGGGATTACTTATCGCGTTAAATTTGAAAATGTTGAAAGTGGAAAAAGTGTAAGTTCTAATACTATACATTTCTCTAATGAAAATAGTGAAATCTTAAAAGTTGAATCAGTAAAAGAATAATATTGTAAATTAATTAAAAGTAGTCGCAAAATACGACTACTTTCTTTATTTTGTTATAAAAATAACCAATAAACAGCAAATATAATTAAATAATTTGAATAGTAATGCTTTATTTTGTAAAGTAATACATTGGAAAATCCCTGTCCAATTGTTGACATTAAAGGCACACTAAAGTAAAATTTAAGTGATGGTAATTTTTCATCTTGGTTTTTATTTAGTAAGTTAGCATATACTAAAATGATGAAAATTTTAAAACAAGGGGGAGGAATCATGGAAGTTAAAAAAGATTTCAATCTGCGTAAAATGGGTGGAGAATATATTCTTATGCCCAAAAATACATCACAAAGAGGTTACAATGGACTAATTAGTTTGAATGAAGTTGAAGCCTTGGTTTGGAAAAATTTAGGAAGTTGCAAAAGTGAAGAAGATATGCTTTCCTTAATTACTAACACATATATGGTGAAAAAATCAGATGCTAAAAAAGATCTGGGAGACTTTTTGGAGCAATTGGAAAAAGCAGACATAATATAAATTAGTTAGCAAATAAATAACATATATAACAAAAAAGATAGAGTGATCACTCTATCTTTTTTTATATTAAAATAATTTAATTATATAGGTATTTGTAAAGTTTTATTATAATACAGAAAAATGGGAAAATTTTATATTTTAAATTATAAACATATAAAAAAATATTATTAGTACTATGATATACAATTAATAAATACTATACTTTAAGTGTAGATAAAGAAGGGTTTATAGAAGGAGGGAAAACTTTTAGGTGAAAAAATCTTATAAGTTAGTAACACTCGTAGGAATTATATTTATATTAATAGGAATTTATTTTTATAGTATATGTAATAATTTAAACCATAAAAATCACTTAAAAACTATAAAAGTTGAAGTCTATGAGTATGAACCTTGTTATTATATTGATCTATCCATACAACCTATAAATAAACAAAATTATGGAAATTTAGTATACGAGTTTTCTACAGGACCTGTTTACATAGGAGCGAGTAAAGGAAACAAAGATATTATTGTCCATATTAATGGAGCTTTAGAAAATAATAAAAAAGATATTTTAAGGAATCTTCAAAAATCTTATGATAAATATTTTAAAATAAAAGATAATAGGAAGATATCTATGCATATCATATCAACTACCCTTATTATATTTGTAATGCTTATTTTGTCTAATATTAGAAAAATAAAATCAATAAATATACAAAGAAAAATAAAATATAGAATTAAAAATAACAGATATATACTTTATTATCAGTCCATATTTGACCCAAATATGGAACAAATAGTAGGGTTTGAAGCGTTGATAAGACAGAAAGATAAAAATGGAAACATATTATCTCCAAAAGAGTTTTTACATGAAGTAGAGTCAAATAATATGTTGTATGAATTATCTTTATGGGTTTTAGAAAATGCAATGAAAGATTATAAAATAGTACATGATAAATATAGCTTAGAAATTGGTAAATATATTTCCGTAAATATTTCAGTTGATGAACTTATTAATGATGAATTTATTAAAAAATCTATTGGACTAATGGAAAAATACAACCTATCAAGAAATTCAATTTGTTTTGAAATTATAGAAAGAGTAAAATCAGAAAGAATTAGTAAACTGTCTGAAAGTATAAAAAAATTAAAAGATATAGGCTATTTAATAGCTATAGATGATTTTGGAATGGAACATTCTAATTTAGATTTACTTGGTAAGATTGAATTTGATATTATCAAGTTAGATAGATATTTTATATATACTATATCTAAGAAATATCTGAAGGAAGAATTTATAAAGTTTTTATCAGCAGTATCAAAACGATCTGATAGTGTATTGGTTGTGGAGGGTATAGAAACTGAAGAGCAGATTAATCTTATAAAAAGCTTTGATAATGACAAAATATATGTGCAGGGATATTACTATAGTAAGCCATGCCCTATATAGAAACTAAGAATGATGTACGGATTACATCATTCTTTTTTTTACATTTTAGGAAATTATAGTTGAATTTACGCTGTTGATAAACTCTGGAATTAAGTTATATCAACTCGTTTAGGAAATGTAAAAAATGTATTTTTGAGCAACGGAGTTGCCTGAAGCGATAGCGAAGGCATCTCGTTGGCGACATGAGCGAAGTGAATTTTTTATGTGAAATTTATCTTGCATAATCGACAAAAATTGTCAGAATTAATAAGATAATTCTGGATATTTGTAAAAATATAATAAAATAAAAAATATCGTTGAAAAATGAAATTAAGAGTGGTATTATAAGTTGTGACAATTTTGGGTAACAAAAAAGGTTGTTACTTCGTGAACTCAAAATTTACAGAAAAAGGTTTAACTTGCAGTAAATGATGGGAATTATAAGGAGGAAAAATTATGTCAAAAGAAACAAAAAAACTTACATTAGTACCTCTTGTGCTTATGATATTCACATCGGTGTTTGGATTTGCTAATATGCCTAAGGCATTTTTCTTAATGGGCTATTCAGCGATACCATGGTATGTAATAAGTGCAGTACTATTCTTTATTCCATATGCTTTTATGATGGCAGAGTATGGTTCAGCTTTCAAGAAGGAAAGTGGTGGAATGTACTCATGGATGGAAAAATCAGTTGGTGGTAAATATGCATTTATAGGTACTTTTATGTGGTACGCTTCATATATGATTTGGATGGTAAACGTTTCATCGACTATATGGATACCATTATCAAACGCAATACTTGGTACAGATATGACTGGTAGCTGGAGCTTATTTGGTCTAGGATCAGTACAAACATTAGGAATATTAGCAGCGATTTGGATAGTTGTTGTTACTTTTATAGCTACAAAAGGTGTAGAAAAAATAAGTAAAATAACTTCTGTAGGAGGAACTGCTGTAACAATACTTAACATAGTATTACTAGGTGGAGGTATTGTGGTAGTATTAATGAATGGTGGTTTAGCAGAGCCAATAAACAACATAGCTCAAAGCTTTACAACTTCACCAAATCCAGAGTATTCAAGTCCAATAGCAATATTATCATTTTTAACATTTGCAGTTTTTGCATTTGGAGGTTTAGAAGTTCTTGGAGGATTAGTTGACCAAACAGAAAACGCTGAAAAAACTTTCCCAAAAGGTTTAGCTATATCAGCAGTAGTAATATCTTTAGGATATGCATTAGGAATATTTGCATGTGGTATGTTTGCTAACTGGTCAGAAGTAATGAGTGGTAGTAACGTAAACTTAGCAAATGTTACTTACATATTAATGAGCAACTTAGGATTTAAAATAGGTGTGGGAATGGGTCTTTCTCAAGCAACAGCATTAACAGTAGGAGCATGGACAGCAAGATTTGTTGGTCTTTCAATGTTCTTAGCTTTAACAGGAGCTTTCTTTACATTAACTTATTCACCACTTAAAACTCTTATCCAAGGTGCGCCAAAAGAAGTATGGCCTGGAAAACTTGGAGAAATAAAAAATGGAATGCCAATAAACGCTATGATAGTACAAGCTATAATAGTAATAGTTATGATATTAATAGTTGCATTTGGTGGAGATGACGCAAAAGAATTCGTTGCTCTTCTTACATTAATGACTAACGTAGCAATGACTATACCATATATGTTCTTATCATCAGCATTCCCTAAATTTAAGAAAAAGCAATTAAATGGTGAGTTAGAAAAACCATTTGTTGTTTATAAATCTTATGGTTTAGCTATAGCTGCAGCAACAATTGTAACAGCTATAATAGGATTTGCAAATGTATTTACAATAATAGAGCCAGTAATAACTAGTCCAGAAGGTTTAGTTAAAACACTTACAATGATAGGTGGACCATTACTATTCTCTGTAGTAGGGTATTTATTATATGCTAGATATGAAAAGAAATATATTAAAAATAAAAATAATACAAATAAAGTTGCATAATTATATATAATATGTTTAAAAAGAAGGTGAATACTATTATCACCTTCTACTCTTTTCTACAAAATAACCTTTAAAGTACTTTGGCAAATTTATTTAACTTTTTATATGATTTTAAGAAAAGAAATTAATGGCTTAAAATAATAAATATTATGGTCTGGAAAATGTTTTTTATTTTCATTGACATGAGTGTAAAATTAATATATTATTTAAAGAATATAAATATATTTTTAACAAAGTTACTATTTTAATATGAATAGTAAACTTAAGGGGGAAGTAGTTATGAAAATAAAAAAAGAGTTTTGTATGAGAAATATTTGTGGAGAAAATGCTTTAGTCCCAGTAGGAGAGACAGCTCTATCTTTTAAGGGGATAATAAAGGTTAATAATATAGGAAGTTTTATTTGGAATAATCTTGAAAGCTCAAAAAATGAGGATGAAATCGTTTCTAAGGTTATGGATAAATATAGCCTAGGGTTGAATGAAGCAAAAACTAACGTTGACGATTTTATTAAATATTTAAAGAATGTGAATATAATATAAAATACGATATAAATATGATAAGAATAAGATAAAAGAAAGTTGTCTATAAAATAAATAGTACAACTTTTTTTTATTTTGAAAAATTTAATTTAGTCAGGAAAACATTTTCGAAAAATGAAATGAATTATTTTGAAATATAACATAAATGTCACATTTGTTTTATTGATAAATGCAAAAAATTATGGTATTTTAAAGTGTAGACCATTAGAAATTTAGCGAAAAAAGTAAAATATGCAGAAAGAGGGGAACTTATGGACAAATACCTTAGTAATAAAATTAAAAACATGTCTTTAATTATGACTTTCTTTGTTGTTGTTCTTCATTCAAACAACTTAGAAGATGCATCTGTATTTAATGTAAATACATTAGTACAAAACTTTATAGGGCAAGGAATTGTAAGAATAGCTGTACCTATGTTTTTTGTAATATCAGGATACCTGTTCTTTTATAAATTTAAACCATCAACAGAGGCTTTTTTATCAAAATACAAAAAAAGATTTAAAAGTTTATTTATACCTTATTTTATATGGTGTACAGGATGGCTAATAATATTATATTTAGTAGAACTTACTGCCTTTGGTAGATCTATGTTTTCAGATAGAATAATAGCTGATTATAATGCTGTAGAACTATTTAAAAATACTTATATTTATCCTTTGCCATATCAATTTTGGTATATTAGAGCCTTAATGATAAATGTAGTGATTTCGCCAATAATTTACTATGTAATAGATAAACTAAAAGGTAAAGCATTGTTAGTGATTACAGTATTTTGGTTCTTTGATGTTATTTATTATCCTATATTAATGTTTGCAATAGGTGCATGTTTTGCAGTTGGAGATTTTGATATATACTTTAATAAATATAAGGATAAGGGATATTTATTTGGATTAGGTTATATATTAGCCATAATACTAAAAACTATTCTAATATATATGCCTCAAATACCAAATTACGAATATGTACTATTACTTGTTGAAAACATAATAATATTATGTGGTGTACCATTTGCATGGTTTGTTTATGATGTAATAGGAGAGAGATTTAAGAAGAAGTTTGACTTAGGAAAAGAAATGAAGTTAGCTAAATACGGAATATTTATTTACTTCTTCCATATTCCTCTACAATCAATTATTAAAAAGGTGTGGTTTAAAGTAATGCCAGTAAGCTCAACGAGCAGCTTGATTATTTTCTTTGTAGCACCAATAATAACAATAACAATATGTGCTTGTGTGGCCATATTTATGAGAAAATATATGAAAAGAATATACATGTTACTAACTGGTGGCAGATAAATATATTATAAATTAGAAAGACCTACATTAATTTTAAAATGTAGGTCTTTTTAGCGAAGTGAAATTTTCAGCAAGATCGTTGCATGAAATTTCATAGTGCCCACGCAGTGGCTTAAAGCGGTAGCAGAATAATTCGCCAACACGTCGCTCAAGGGAAGCGAATTTTTGTTTTCTTAAGGTTTAATTAAGGTTTTTGGGAAAAGTAAAGTTAATCAAAATGTTTTTTAAAGCTAAAGGAGGTAAATATGAAAAGAACTAATAAATCAGTGTGTTTAGTTATAATTACACTATCGGTAATATTAGGAACATTGTGTGGAGGTGTTATAAAAGTTAATGCATTGGAAAATGAAATGACTTCATCGATATATGTTGATGACAGCTATTGCCCTAAATGCCCTTATCCAAGAGGTGGAAGAGGTCTGCTAAAAGAAAGTGTAAATGAGTTAAAAGAAATGGGTAGCCTAACAGAAGATGATGTGAAAAATATTAATTCTTATATGACAAAAGATAGAGAGTCTAAAGAAGCAGAGATTAAAGAAAAAATTTACAAGACTCAATGTGAAAAAATAGATAAGATGGTAAGTGAAAAAGTTATTAGTAAGGATAAGGGAGAAAAATTGAAAGAAACTGTAAAAGAAAATACACAAAATATGAAAAGAAACATGAAAAGATTAAATAGTAAATAACTAAGGTGGCCTGATATTAAAACTAATACCAGGCCATTAATTATTATAGTGAAAAATACTTAAAAGCATATGATATTAGTATTTTTATATATAAATATAAAAGACGAACTAATATGCATTTATTCTCATAAAATATTATAAAATATTTATTATGGGGGTGGGAACATGGGCAGAACTAAAAGGCAACAAAGTTCAAATGACAATGTGAAATATACTCTTGCTAATTTAAATTTGAGAGACGGGAAGTCCACAAAGGCTAATGTTATTACAGTAATACCAGCAGGATCCGAAGTTAATGTTATGGACGCAGAAGAAGATTGGTATGAGGTAATTTATAATAATTTAAGAGGATTTGTATATAATGAGTACTTGTCAAAAACACAATATACTTGGACTGATACTGAATTAAGATCTTATCCAGACTCAGCATCAAATCCAGTAACTGTTATTCCGGCAAAATCTAGAGTTCAAGTTATAGATGTGAATGGAGATTGGAGTAAGGTTATTTATGAGGATAAAGAAGGATATATATTCAATGTGTTTTTGAGCAATGATGGTATAAAGCCAGGTGAATATGACTTTACTTACTTTGATTTGGATATGGTTAAATTTGTGAATGATAACAATATTAAAAGTCCAACTATAAACTTAATTATTACAAATTTAAAGAATCGATTAACCTATGTATTTAGAAAAGATAAAAATAATCAATGGAAGTTGCTTTATGAATGGAGCTGTACTGTAGGTAAGCCTAGTACACCAACAATTACAGGAACATTTTATATAAATGGCAGAAAGCCTTACTTTGGATCAGATACTTATAGAGTAAAATATGCTACAAGAATAAAAGGAAGTTACTATTATCACTCTATTCTTTTCAATGCTGAAGGAACAAAAATAATAGATGCTACTTTAGGTGAAGCACTAAGTCATGGTTGTATTAGGTTAGCTGTGGAAAATGCACATTGGATATACGACAATATTTTAGACACAACAACAGTAGTGATACATTAATAGAAAGGAATATTAAAGGCAAGTAATTATAATCTTGTCTTTTTTTGTGCATAAAAAAAGAGCAGCTAAACTGCATCTATTTTGTTGACAACTATAGATAATTGGAATATACTAAAAGTTAGATTTTAAAAATAATAAATTACATACTGATTTGATTATATCATAAAAAACATAAAAAGTCAAGAATATTTCAAAAAAAGGAGATGGCAAAATTGACAAAAAATATTATTTTAAGTTCTATACAAAATAAATCTATTGTTGTAGCAAAAAACGAACTCTTAAAAATCAATGATAAATCATCAGCCTATGGATTAATTTTAACGCCAGAAGATGTGGAAGAAATTATTAAATCAAGAGGTTACAGCTTAAAAAATTATGGAAGAATAGATTTGAATATGGATGTAACTAAAAAACTAATAAATAAAATATATACATCTCAATATACAGATAAAGACGATTATGTAGAAATAATTAATGATTTACAAGATATTTTTTACTATTTAAAAAATGAGACATTAGATGAGATAAGTGATAATGAAATTATAGATATTATAGCTGAATTTTATGAAAAAACTAGTGGAAGAATTGACAATATACAAAATTTAACTGAAAAATTTGCATTAGAATATAAATTAGGAAGGGTAAGTGAGGATGAATAATTTAAAATTTATTAGTAAAGACTTTAACTCTAGTAATCTTTCAAAATATCAATATACTATTTCTCTTATAAATGAATGCGTAAGGTGCGACATACTGCCTAAATTTTTTTTATATAATGTACAAACTAAAATAGGAGAAATATTGAAAGATATAATATTGAGATATACAAAAGGGGAAAGCAGCTCAGTTACAGTGGAAAAAGCAGAAAAACTTATAATTGGAATATGGTATACAATAGATGCATATATGAATACTTTGGAAAATACTAATCTAGCTATAAATATTTTAAAGAATGAAGAAGTTTCGTATATTTATGAAAAAGGAAAAATAACATTAAAAGAAGACTTCGAACATACTAAAAACTTATATGAAAAAACATTGAAAAATCAAATTTACACTGATCTAAGAGCTTATAAAGATACTTTGTATGGAATTTCTGATTTTTTTAAGTATTATAATTTAGAATTTGAACCAGATGAAAGTGTGGCAGACATAGATTATCCTTTAGCATTTGACGACTGGAATGTGGCAGGACTTTACTATATAAAAAATTATTTATGGAATCTATATTTGGAAAATGAAATCTGCAACAAATTCAATAATGGTGATATTCATAAAATACTAAAATCTTATGGAGATACTTATAAAATAGATTATAAAGATTTACTTATAAATATTTTTGAAATGACAATTAATAATAAGGTTTTTTCCGTACTTTGCAATAATAACTCCTTGGAAATAAGTAAAAATGATTATGAAAAATTAAACAATAGATTAAAAATTTCAAATAAAAATGAAGTGAAAACTTTGGTTAGTTTATCAATAGATAAAATAATTAAAGATTATAATATTGGAGAATATGAGAAAGTATACTTGAAAAAATATGAAGATAATCTTATAAATCTTACAATAGATGCATTAAAAAGAGATAATTTAATAAATCTTTTAGTTATAACAGATGAAATTAAAAATAATGAAAGTCAGTTAATTATTGATGAAGAAAGTAGATTAGATGATGAGTCTTTTAGAGAAATAATTGAAGAAATTTTGGAAAATGATAATATTTATGAAAAGATAAATATAATAAATAAGAAAATAAATTCAATAAAAGATTATATAGATATGTTAAAAAGTAATTGTATATTTGATAATGAATATTTGTTATTATTCATGTCTTTAACCAATTTAGAACTAAGTATCTTAGGGAAATTTATATTTTATGGAGAATACAGAATGGAAAAGTTAGATATAATAAAAACCCTTTCAAAAAAATTAGACACAAATTATGAATGGGAAGAGTTGTACGTAGAATATTTAAAATCCTTAAGTAAAAATAAATTAATAAAAATAGAAAATTTAATAAATGGAAAGTTGTAAGGCAAATAAGATAGATATATAATGTTTAATAAGGGACAAATTAACAGTAATCTTTAGAATAGTTTATATTAAATAAGGTATAAAAGGAGATAGCAAATGATTTATTTAGGGGAGAAAGAGGAAAAAGGAAAAGACACATCTAATATTGTAATGGAAAAATTATTAAAATCTAGAACAATATTTATCTCAGGAGAGATAAACCAAGAATTAGCAGAAAAAGTAGCTACTCAATTATTAATATTACAAGAAATGAGTGATGAACCTATAAAAATATTCATAAATAGCCAAGGTGGACATGTGGAAGCTGGAGATACTATTCATGATATGATCAAATTTGTTAAACCAAAGGTTATAGTTATAGGTACAGGATGGGTAGCTAGTGCTGGAATAACAATATATCTTGCTGCTGACAAAGAAAACAGATATTCTCTACCAAATACAAGATATATGATACATCAACCCCTTGGTCAATGCAGAGGGCAAGCAACAGATCTTCATATAGAAGCTTTAGAAATTGCTAGAGTTCGTGAAAGAATAAATAAAATAATAAGTAATGCTACAAATCAACCATTAGAAAAAGTTGAAAATGACACAGATAGAAACTATTGGTTAAATTGTGAAGAAGCAGTGGAGTATGGAATAGTTAACAAAGTAATAAGTAGTTATCATGAAATACCCACAGTATAAGAAAGAGGAGAGCCCTAGGAGGCTCTCTTTTGTGAACAATAATTTGAATTATAACAAAAACAAGTTTAGGCCTAAATAAAGAAAATTAATTGCCGTATTATATAAATTATAAAAACAAATTATAAATTGGAGTAAGATATGAGTGAAATTAATCAAATAGCTTTAAGTAGACTGCTACAGGCAATGAGTACTAGTGCAAGTCTAAATAGTAATAATAGTTCATCAAGTAATTCATCATATGACTTTGTTTCGGTCTTATCAAATAGTTTACTAAATTCTAATAATTTAGGAGGGTCTTGTACTTCTTGTAATGGGGCAGGAAATTTATTAGGTAATATTTGTAATTTAAATAATAATAATTTATATTCTAATGACTTAAATGCACTTACTACACTTCTTGGAAGTATGAATTCTGATAGAATAAATGTAAACGTAAATTATGTAAAACCTGAAGATCTTAAGTCAAGTAATGCTAATACAATAGCAAATATAGAAATATCAGTTGGTGATAGTAAAAAGACTGAAAATGTTAGTAATTCAACTAGCAAAAGCAAAATGGACAAAGCCGTAGACTTGCTAAAAGAACAAGTAGGAAAAAAATATGTGTGGGGAGCAACAGGGCCAAACAATTTTGATTGTTCCGGGTTAACACAATATATTTACAAAAAAGCTTTGGGTAAAAATATACCAAGGGTTTCATATGAACAAAGTGAATATGGAAAATCTGTTAAGAAAAAAGATTTACAAGTAGGAGATTTAATATTCTTCGATACAATGGGAAAAGGAAGAGTAAGTCATGTAGGTATGTATATAGGCAACAATGAATTTATACATGCATCTAACCCAAGAGATGGTGTGAAAAAATCAACTCTAACTGGATATTATGAAAAAAAATACATATGTGCAAGAAGACCATAATTTAAATTGAATAAAACATAAGGAATAAGAGAAAACTTTTATAGGATGATATAAACATACTATGAAGGTTTTCTTTTTGTTTTAAAATATATTTAAAAATAAAAAAATTGATAATCAAAACAAAATGTTGACATTACATTAGTCAAATAATATAATTAAATTAGTTATCGGTCGGATGACCGACTTGTTAAATAGTATAATTTAAGGAGTAAATTATGAATAAAATAAAGATAATAACAGATAGCTCTTGTGATTTAAATAAGGATATAATTGAAAAATATAATATAAAAGTTGTACCGCTAAATGTTTCTTTTGGAGAAGATGTATACATAGATGGAGAATTGGATAATAAAGAATTTTATGAAAGAATGAGAAATTCAAAGGAACTTCCTAAAACTTCATGTCCATCACCAGAAAAATTTATGCAAAGTTACCAAGGTGATGAAGATGTGATAGTACTTACAATAGCATCCGCATTATCAGGTACTTACTCAGCGGCCCTTCTTGCAAAGAATATGGTATTAGAGGAAAATCCTAATAAAAAAATAGCTGTATTAGATACAGAAGCAGGATCCATAGGACATGGACAATTTGTAGTAAAAGCCGCTAAATTAATGGATGAAGGAAAGAATTTTGATGAAATAGTAGATACGATTGAAAAATTAAAGAAAGATAAATTCTTCTATGGTTCATTAGAGACTTTAGAAAATGCTATCAAAGGTGGAAGAGTAAATCCCCTTGCAGGAAAACTTATAAATGCTTTAAATATGAAAGTAATAATAAAAGTTAGTGAGGGTGTTGTAAAACCAGTAGATTCAGCTAGAGGATGCAATAATTCTATTAAAAAAGTTGTAGGAAAAACCAGCGATATTATTAGTAATGGAAAATATACATCACTAGCCATAGCTCATGCAAACTGTTTAGAAAAAGCTGAAAAAGCTAAGGAAATGATATTAAAAAATCATAGTTTTGAAGAGATTATTATAACTGAAATTGGTTCAGTTATGGGAACTTATACATCAGAAGGCGCTATATTAGTAAGTGTATTATAAAAATAAATTTGATAGCTATCCATAATAATTATTATGAGATAGCTTTTTTGCATGTTAGGAAATTATAATTTTTTTCATATTGTATAATGCTAATTGATATTGATGATTTTAAAAAGTTAATGATAAATTTGGACATAAGGTTGGAGATATAGTTCTTCAATAAGTTTCATCATGTATGAAAAAAAATTTAAGAGAAAAAGATAACATATATTTGGAGTATAATATAAGTGAATAGATAAAATTATTAAGGGGGTAAATAAATGTCTAAAAAGGTTTTGATAGTAGGTGGAGTAGCAGGTGGGGCATCTGCTGCAGCAAGGCTTAGAAGGCTAAATGAAGATTTTGAAATTATTATGTTTGAAAAGGGAGAATACATATCATTTGCCAACTGCGGTCTTCCATACTACATAGGGGATAGCATAAAAAATAGAGGTTTTCTTCTTGTTCAAACTGTAGAAGGAATGAAAGAAAGATTTAAACTAGACGTAAGAAACTTAAGTGAAGTAATAGAAATAGATAAAAACAATAAAAAAGTTAAGGTAAAAAATCATGAAAGTGGAGAAGTATACGAAGAAACCTACGACAAGTTAATACTTTCACCAGGAGCCATGCCTAAAATACCTGATATAGAGGGAATAAAATCTTGTAAAAATTTATTTACTCTTAGAAATATTGCAGATACAGATAAAATTAGAAATTATGTTGATATAAATAAACCGCGAAAAGCTCTTGTAATAGGTGGAGGATTTATAGGCTTAGAAATGGTTGAAAATTTACATGAAAGAGGAGTAGAAGTAACATTGGTTCACTCAAGAGACCAGGTTATGAAACCTGTTGACTACGAAATGGCAAGTGTACTTCATACTCATTTAATAGAAAAAGGTGTAAAATTAATATTAAATGATAAACCTGAAAAGATTGAAGATAAGGGTAGCAGGGTTGTTTTAAAAAGTGGAAAAGAAATAGAAACGAATATGATTATTCTTTCCATAGGAGTAACACCTGAAAGTAAGATAGCAAAAGAAGCTGGAATTGAAGTAAATGAAAAAGGAGCTATTGTAGTAAATAGTAAAATGAGAACTTCAAGTGAAGATATTTATGCTGTGGGAGATGCCATACAAGTTATAGATTTTGTAAATAAAAAACCTACTATGATTCCTTTAGCATGGCCTGCAAATAGACAAGGTAGATTAGTAGCAGATATATTATCAGGAAAAGACGTAGAATATAAAGGAACTTTAGGTTCCCTAGTAGCAAAAGTATTTGATTTAACTGTTGCAGCCACAGGAAATAATGAAAAAACCCTTAGAGATTTGGACATACCTTATGAAGCAATTCATATTCACCCAGCATCTCATGCAGGATATTATCCAGGTGCAACACAAATTTCATTTAAAATGTTGTTTGATCCAATTACAGGGAAAATATTAGGCGCCCAAGGTGTTGGAAAAGGCGGTATAGACAAACGTATCGATTTAATAGCAAACTCTATAAAAGCAGGATTTACAGTATATGATTTGCAAGACACAGAAGTTTGTTATGCGCCACCTTACAATTCTGCAAAGGATCCTGTAAACATGTTAGGATATTGTGGTGCTAATATTATGGAAAATATAGTTGAAAATACACAGTGGTATGAAGTTGAAGATCTAGTAAAAAATGAAGAATACATACTTGATGTAAGAGAAGAATATGAAGTGTCAAATGGATCTATAAAAAATGTTGTAAATATACCACTAGGACAATTAAGAGATAGATTAAATGAAATACCTAAAGACAAAAAAATACATGTATGTTGTCAAGTTGGCTTAAGAGGATATATTGCATGTACTATATTAAATCAATATGGATATAATACTTCAAATATAGATGGTGGATATAAAACTTATAGCAGTATAAAAAATGCAGAAAAATTAATAAAAGCTCAAGATGAAAATGTAGAAGTAATTTTATAATTATAAAGAATAGAGGATAATAAATATCTTCTATTTTTTTTATGAAAAAAATAGTTATTGGCATTTGACAATAACTATAAATAGTGCTAGTATCTAATTAGCATATGCTAATAATAAATGTAGGAGATGAAAGTATGACTAGTTGTAACAGCTGTCCAACTGCAGATAAATGCACAAAGGACAAAAAAAGTTGTATGATAGAAAATAATCCTCTAAATAATGTAAAGCAAATAGTAGGGGTAATGAGTGGAAAAGGTGGAGTAGGGAAATCATCCATATGTTCATTAATAGCTAAAACATTGAAAAAACAAGGATACAAAGTGGGCGTATTAGATGCAGATATAACAGGACCAAGTATTCCTAGATTATTAGGTGTGAAAGATAAAAGAGCTACATATGTTGAACAGGGTATTTTACCTGTACAAAATAAAGATGGTATAAAGATTATGTCCTTAAATTCAATTACAGATAATGAAGATGATCCAGTAATATGGAGAGGACCTATGTTATCTAATCTAGTTAAGCAGTTTTGGACAGATGTTATTTGGGAAGATCTAGATTACCTTCTAATAGATATGCCTCCAGGAACAGGAGATGTAGCACTTACAGTAATGCAATCCATTCCTATAAATGGTGTAATGATGATATCTGTTCCTCAAGATCTTGTATCTATGATAGTATCAAAAGCTGTAAAAATGACTAAAAAAATGAACGTAAGACTACTTGGAGTAGTTGAGAATATGAGTTATATAACATGTGACGACTGTGGCAAGAAAATTAAGTTGTTTGATGGAGAAAGTACCAATGAATTTTTACAAGAAAATAACTTAAAGTTGTTTGGTGAGCTACCAATGCTAAGCAGCATAAGCAAGTTGTCGCAAGATAGTGGTGAAAAAGAAGATATAGATCAGGTATTTAATCCTATAGTTGAAAAAATAATAGACGAATTAAATTTAAATAATTAAAATACAATCTGAAATTAATGGAGGAATGTAAAATGAAAATAGCAGTTGCAAGTGAAAATAAGTGTGTAAGTGGCCATTTTGGGCATTGTGAAGGATTCGAAATATATGATATAGAGAATAATAGTATTGTAAAAAAAGAATTTGTTGCTAATCCAGGTCATAGACCAGGATTTTTACCAGTATTTTTAAAAGATTTAGATGTAAATATTATTATATCAGGTGGTATGGGGGAAACAGCGCAACAATTATTTGTTGATAATAATATAAATGTAATAGTAGGGGCTTGTGGACCAACTGATGATATAGTAAATAAATATATTGGTGGTACACTAGTATCAAGTGGGAGCCTTTGTAGAGAACACATGCATGAAGGCCACTGTAATGATTAAATAACATGAATGATATTGTTGTAAGGGTAGAAAAAATTTTAAAAAATAATGGGTATAAATGCACTATTCAAAAACTAGCCATATTAGAAATATTAATAGAAAGTAAAACACATCTAAACTCAAAAGAAATACACTATAAATTAAAAGATAAAAGAATTGGTCTTAGTACAATTCATCGAGCTTTAAACCTTTTTAAAACATTGGACATAGTCAAAGAAATAAATATTAATGGAGTAGGATATTTTGAATTAAAAATATTTAGCAAAGATCCTTTTCATATTCACTTTAAATGTTCTAAATGTAATAGTATAATTGATATTAAAAGTAAAGATGTTAGTTTACAATGTTTAGAATTAAAAGATAGAGCAGAAATGGAGAATGATTTGGATATATATGACATAGATATTATTTTTACAGGACTATGTTTCAAATGTAAGGAGGAGTTTAGATGGCAAGACCAACAAAAGTTAGAATAGTAGATTTTTTCCCTGAGAGTACTTATTTTACTCCCATAGATAAGTCTAAATGTGAATTAGAGGAAGTAGTGCTAAAATTAGAAGAACTAGAAGCCATGAGGCTTAAAGATATTGAAAAATTAAATCAAGAAGAGTGCGCAGAAAAAATGAAGGTATCTAGACAAACTTTTCAAAATATTATAGATTCAGCTAGAGAAAAAGTTGCAATTGCATTAACTCAAGGCAAGGCAATAAGAATAGATGGGGGAAATTATAGAGCAAAATTTTGTAAATTTAAATGCCTTGATTGTGACAATATCTATGAGATAAATTATTTACAAGATAAAGAAATGTGTCCTTCATGTGGTTCTAAGAATGTACTTTGTAGTAAAAAAGCACATATATGTAAAATATGGTGTAATAAAAATAAATAGCTTAAATATAAAATAAGTATATCTTAAAATGATCTTTATATTTAAATTGTACAAAAAAAGGATGAACTCATATGAGTTCATCCTTTTTGTGTAACTATCTTTTTGAGACAGTTACATTTTATTCATGACAAGTTTTATATTTAAATAGTTTTTTAACTAACTTTGCTAGAACAGCTACTACAACTGTTATATGATGTATTGCTTTTGTTAGTGTATTTTGCTTTTGATATTAATTGTGTCATAGTTCCCATTGGACAATAAACACACCAAGATTTTGGTTTGTACAATAACATTGTTATTATTCCAAGGATTGTTGATGTTAACATCATACTATAAAATCCAAAGGCAAATTGGGCTACCCAAGGAGTTACCATACTAGTATTAGTCCATGCCCAAGGAACTTTGAAAGTCCAAATTAATTTTACAACTTCTTTTAGAGCGTTTGTTCCATTAAATACTAAATAAGTATTAAATAACATAACAACGAACATTGTCATAAAGAAGGTTAAAAACCCGTATCTAAACCACTTACTTCTTAAAAATTTAGGTATATCTCTATTTTGGGATAATTTTAATTTATTACCCATTAAATCTAACATTTGACCTCTACCACAGTAAGTATTGCAATAAGTTTTACCATGACCACTTAAAGAGATTATTAAAGGTATTAAGAAACATAATACACCTAGCCAACCAAATAATATATTGAAAAACCCTAATGTTAAGTATGTGACACTTATAATCCACATATAATCTTTAAAAGTTTTTTTCTTTTTATTCTTATTCATAATTATTATTCCGCCTCCACTTTTTCTATATTTATAACCGACGCAGGACATGATTTTGCACATTTTCCACATCCTACACATTTATCTAAGTCTATTTCTGCAAATACACCTTGTTCTATGTGTATTAGATTAAAAGGACATACTTTTACACAAGTACCACAAGCTACACAGTAATCTTTATCTATAATTGCTTTTCTTTTTATTTTCGCCATTTAAATTTCCTCCTCAATGATATAAAAGTATTATAATGTTTTTATATATGAAATACAGTGATAAAGTCACTTTGAAGAAATTCTGTCGATTGTATATTAACAAGAAAATTCAGAACATTTTAAAAAAATAGACTAAAATTAAATAAGAACATGCATATAATTACTGACATAAATTGAAATTTCATAGCGTCAACGTGGTGGATTAAAGTGTAGAGTAAGTGAGTTTATGGTAAGCTCACCTGTTTATTTTTGACAAATTAGTTACAATATTGAAAGAATTATGGAATTTATATTTATATATGTGGTATGTTCAAATTAAAGCTTTTCAATAAGGGGGAAATTTGAATGAAAAAAATATTATCTTTACTACTATCACTTATGATGATAGTAAGTATAACAGCACCGTCTTTCGCAGATGAGGTAAGAAATGCAATACCAAAAAATACAGGAATGGAAGATATTTTAAGTGATATCTTACTTAAAGAGGATGCTGAGTTAGAAGCTAAACTTACGAATATAAAGCTGGATACTGAAAAAAAATATACTGTTGATGGAGATTTATCTTTAATCATGTATAAATTAAATTTAACTACTGATAAGAGTATAGATCTTAGTTATAAATCAACTTCAAAAATGTTTGGTATTTCAGTAGTAAATGCAAACTCAGCAATGGATGAAGATGACCTAATGAATTATGATGATATTTCACCTATTTGGGTTGATACAATGTCAAACCAAACAAGCAAAACATCTAATAATACAAACTTAAAATTGAAAAAAGGGAAGTATATAATTGTAGTTGCTTCAACTAAAGGTGATTACACAGTTAGCGCAAATACAATAAAAAATTTAAAAACAATGTCACCATTTACTGTAAAAAAAGTAATTCCAGGTACTACTTCTTTATCAGGAACAGGTGTAGCTGGTGCAAAAGTAACTGTTATGACAGAGAGTAATAAAACATATACAACAACTGTAAAATCAGATAAAACATATAAATTAACTATTCCTAAGCAAGAAGAATATTCTAGAGTATTAGTTAAAATGGAAAAGTCAGGTTATGGTTCTAAGTTAGCTTTAGCTTGGGTAGAAAATGCTAATTTTTCTACATTTACAGTTAATCAAGTAAAATCAACTTCAACAAAAGTAACTGGTAAAGGGAAAAGTGGTGCAACAGTAAGAGCCTATGCTAATGGCAAAAAAATAGGACAAACTACAGTAAAATCAGACGGTACATACTCAATGAAGATAAAAAAACAATCTTCTGGAAAAAAAGTTTTAGTTAAAATGTATAAAACTGGTTATAATACTAAATCTAAAACTGTAACAGTTAAAAAATCATTCAGTAAGAAACTTACTATAAACTCTGTAAAATCAACACAAAATACTATAAATGGAAAAGGTTCAAAGGGTTCAACAGTAAAAGCTTATGTTAATAATAAACAAATAGGAAAAGCTACTGTTAAATCAAATGGAACATACTCAATGAAAATAAAAAAACAATCAAAAGGAAAATCTATAACAGTTAAAATGTATAGAAGTGGATATTCATCATCTTCAAAAAGTATAAAAGTTAAATAAAAACTATATAGTGTAATGAGTAATTTAAAAGTGTGTTGTTTTAACAACATACTTTTATTTTTTAGATAATAGTTCATGCTTCAAACTATGCATTTTTGTATACAAAAATGCTATAATTACTTAAGAGAAATGAGGTGGTTGCTATGATGGATTTTAATGAAGATAGAGTTACACAAATATGTTCAAATTCTATAATATTTAAAAATTTAGAAAAAGATGCTATTAAAAAATTCTTATCTTCTTTAGCATATAAAGTTGTATTTATAAAAAAAGGCGAAATGATTATAAAAGAAGATGATCATATTGACTATTTAGGAGTAATTCTAGAAGGGGAAGTTAATGTATGTAAGTATTGTCCTGATGGTAGCGAAAGTTTATTAACTAAATTGCAAACTCATGAGGTTTTTGCTTTGGACATATTAGGTACACCATCTCAAAATAGTTTTTACAATGTTTATACAACAAAACCATCTTTTATTTTGAAAATTGATAAAAAAATATTGGAAAAAGCCATAATTTTATCTGAACGAGATTCTTGTAATATGTATGAAAATATTATTACTTGTTTAGCAAATACTTGTGCAAAAAAATGTCATAAAATAGAATTAGTGTCTCAGCGAAGTATAAGAGATAAGATTATGACTTACTTATTAATTCAAAAAAACAATAAAAATTCTAATAAGTTTAGAATTTCTTTTGATAGAGACCAATTAGCTAACTACTTATGTGTAAATAGAAGTGTGTTATCCCATGAACTATCGTTGATGCAAAAAGAGGGAATTATAAAATTTAGAAAAAACGAATTTGAAATTCTTAAATAGTGTTGTTTAAACAACATACATAAAGTTATGGGTAGAGTATACTATAGTTATAAATACTTAATTAGTATTTATCTTGGTATAAAGGATTAAAAAATATTACTTGGACTTGGACTACAATATGTTTACTCGAAAAACATATTAATAGCCGTATTATTAAAAAATCAAAATAGACTTAGATAGTATACTTGGCAGCTATCTAAGTCTATTTTGATTTTTTTTGCAGTTTATTACATACAAGATATTCCCATAACTCCTGGTCCAGAATGGGAACAAATAACACATCCTATATTAACAAAATAAATATTTTTAACTTCTCCTTCTTTTTCCAAAGCTTCTTTCATTATTGCTAAATCGTCATCATTGTCTCCACAACCTAAAATGATTGTCTTATCTTTTAAATCTTTACCAAATCTATTTACTATGGTTTTTGCCAAAGTTGAGTAAATTTGCTTTTTACCCCTAACTTGAGACTTTTGAGACACTAAACCATCCTTAACTTCTAAAATAGGTTTAATTGACAATAGATTTCCAAGTGCAGCCTTAGTAGAACAAATTCTACCACCCATTTTTAAATATTCTAAAGTATCTACAGAGAAGACTACTTCAACTTCATTTTTATGTTTTTCTAAAGTTGAAAGAATGTCATTAACAGAGTAACCCGTTTCAACCATTTCACATGCTTTTATTACAAATAAAGCGCTCCCTATAGATAAATTTCCTGTGTCAAAAATAGAAACATTGTCATGTCCGTCGTTTTTCGCTAACATGGCACTTTGATAAGTTCCAGATGCTATTGAAGATCCAGAGATATAAATTATTTGTGTATTTTCATCGTATTTTTCAAATGCAGATTTAAATTGTACATAAGTAGCCTGAGAAGTTTTTGGCATGCTATAACTTTCTCTAAGTATTTTATAAAAATCTTTTGTAGTTAAATTTTCTCCAGCTAAATATTCTTTATCGTTAAAAATCACAGTTAAAGGTACTATATCAACATTATATTTTTCAAGTATTTCTTGTGGTAAATCAGAAATACTATCGCATACTATTTTTATCATTTCTTAATCCTCCAATTATTGCTTACTATAAAATATACTATCATCATGAAAAAACATTGTAAAGCCAAATTTTTGACATTCAAAATAAATTGTGGTAACTTAATTTAAATTAGTAATGAGATTTCTGTATAAGAAGGAATTGTGAAGTTAGAAATCGTACTATAATTAGTGTGTATAAAATGTATATTTCTAAACAGAAATGACTTGAAAAAAAGTAGGAGGAATAATATGAGAACAAAATTAAGTGATAGAAAGTTACCTAACTATTCTATAGCAGAGGAAAGATTCAATTATATATCTCATATAGTAGGTGGTGCTATGGGCGTAATAGCTTTAATATTGTGTGTAGTAATTTCAGCATGGCATCACGATATAATGGCAATAGCCACATCAGTAGTATATGGAATAACAATGATATTACTATACTCTATGTCGTCCATATACCACGGTTTAAAAGATGGAATGGCGAAGAGAGTATTTCAGGTTTTAGATCACTGTGCTATTTATATTTTGATAGCCGGCACATATACACCTATTGCACTTTGCGCTGTAAGAGAGGTAGATCCAATAGTAGGATGGAGTATATTTATTGTAGAATGGTCACTTGCCATAATCGCAATCATATTTAATGCAATTGATTTAAAAAAATATGCTGTATTTTCTATGATATGTAATTTAATAATGGGATGGGGAATAGTTGTAGTAGTTCCTGTAGCTATTAAGGCTCTTACTTGGAATGGATTTATGTATATTTTAGTAGGAGGAATATTCTATACAGTTGGAGCTGTTTTATATGGCATAGGCAGGAATAAAAGTTACATGCATTGTATTTTCCATGTATTTGTGTTGCTTGGAAGTATAGCTCACTTATTTGGAATAATGTTTTATGTATTATAAATTAGGGGGAGATATTATTGAGTAAAATTGTACTAATATCCTGTGCTAATGGAAAAAAAACTGGATTTAATTTAGTTAAGGATATAGATAAAGAGAGTCAATTATTTAAGTTATCTATGGATTATGGGAAAAAACTTGCAGATGAAGTTTATATATTAACATCAAAATATGGTCTTGTGAAAGAAAGGGATTATACCATGTCTTATAACGAGTCGTCTAGCTTTGCAAGTGAAATGGAAAATATACTATGGTCACTGGAAATCTTGAAAAAATTGAACAATTTTACGAATATACATGAAGATGAATATATTATTTTAGCAGATAAAAACTATTACAAAAACTATGTGGAATTTTTAAACAATGTAGACATGCCTTTGGCACACTTATCAGTAGAAGAAAAGATAAATTTTTTAAGAGAAGAACTAAATGAAGAAAACAGAGGTAAGACTTCATATGTTGAAAAATTACATATACTTTTTAATTCGATGAAAAAATATAATCACAATAATTTTGATGAAATTCCTTTTACCAATGGTATTTATGTAGTGTTAGATAAAAAAGAAAAATACAAAGGTATGAACAGGATTGTAAGAATAGGCACTCATGACAAGGATAATAAATTAATTGTTAGAATTAAAAATCACTATAAAAATGGATTTAAAGATAGTAGCTTTTTTAGAAAAAATATAGGAAAGTCTATTTTACATTATAATGAACATGACTATTTATATATTTGGAATATAAACTTTAATGATAAAGTTAATGAAAATAGATATTCTAAACTTAGAAATATGGAAGTAGAATCGAGTTTAGAAGAAAAAATTAGTAATTATATGAAAGAAAGGTTTGAATTTGTATGTTTTGAAGTGGAAGACTTAAAAGACAGGCACAGACTAGAAGAAGGTTTAATTTCTACAATATATAATGATGATGAATTTGATAGTTCTCAGAAGTGGTTAGGAAAATACAGTCCTATAGAGGAAATAAGAGATAGTAAAATGTGGGTATCAAAAATATATGATAATGCCAAATTAAACGAAGTTGAATTTAGAAAAGTTATAACTTTGTGTGTTAAATCAAATGAGGAAAAAACAGAACTTACTAAAGTGTAAAACAATAATTATTTATTATAATAAAAGAGCTAATTTTAATAAAAATATACATCTTATTAAAATTAGCTTTTTCTTTTAATTTAAATTTATTTAAAAATAGTAATTTATAAATTATTAATTATTTCTTTTAAGGCTTCAAATTCGTCATTACTTAATGTAATTCCCTTTCCCATTTTCTCATGATTTGGACCCCAGTCCCTTAAGTCATATTTTGGCTTAGCACCATTCCAACTAATAAGATTTAACTCCTTTGTCCATCCTTTAGTATTTTCAGATAATACTCCTAAATTTTCAACTATATCATATTTAAAATCTGCCATTTATAAAAACTCCTTTTTTTATAACATTTTATCATATATTTCTATTATTATGAAATATGGGATATTATAAACAATTTTATATTAAAATATATGTTCTTAAGTGTTGATTTTTATATAATTTTCATTATTAGGAACCTGGATATTTATTTTTCATAATATATATTACGCTTAAAATGTAAATGTTAGATGTGGCTAAAATCACCGGAGGCAGGACATGAGAATATTAAAATGTATAGTGAATATTTTTTTGGAAAAGGTAATGTATAAATATAAAAATGTATCTTATATGGAACTTTCCATAGGTCTGGAGGAAGAGGATTATAAATAGAAAAAGTTAGATTTGTCTAACTTTTTCTATTTAGCTTATGATAATTTTAACAAAAATGTTTATAATTAAATTGTAGGGTCGATAATAAAAAGGGATTCTATACTTTTTTATAGAAAATGTATGAGAAGTAAATAATTTATTGTTGAAAGGGGGTTGTATATATGGACAGTATAGATAACAGAATTAAAATTGTAAAAGATGAAGTTATAGATATTAAAGTAGATGCCATCATAAATCCAACGGATGAGTATTTTAGTGGCAGTGATGGACTGGATAAGTTAATTCAAAAGACTGCTGGGCAAAAACTTAGGAAGAAGTTATCCAAAAGTGGAACTTGCCAAGTAGGTCATAGCATTATTACAAAAGGATATGATTTAAATGTAAAGAGTATAGTTCACACCTGCACACCTAAATGGGAAGGTGGAGATGAAGATGAATGTCATTTGTTATATTTCTGTTATAAAAATTCTATAGATATGGCAGTGGAATATGATAATAAAACAATAGCAATTTCTTCAATCAGTTCAGGAAATAATAAGTTTCCTTTAGACAAATCAGCTAATATAGCCTACTATGCAGCGTGGAAAATGGTAAAAAAATATGATTCCAAAGACCTAGAAACTATATATTTTTCATGTACAAACAAAAACACCTACGATTATTATAAGAAGCTTTCCCAGGATTATAAAGATATAGAATTTTCATTAGAAATGATTGAGCAATATAAAAAAATGGATAAATACAATCAATATAATTATACTATTGATGATTTTGTTAGAAATTTAGGAGTAGAAAATTCTTATAATATTTTTTTACTTAAAGAAGCATTTTTGGCAGGAAATATTGAACTGGAATTTGTTGAAGAAACTGTAAAAACTCTTAAACAAGTTTTTCTACAAATGAAAAATATGAGTAAAAATTTTGCTGAAAAAGTTTATATAGAAGAGCTAGAATCAACGAAGAGCATATTAAAAGAAATATTTAATACTATCGATTATGATACTATAGAGCATGCGAAAGAAAGAACAAAGGAATATTTTGTCCATGCAAATGATTATGTTTTTGAGAAAATAAATAATTCTTATAGATATTAATTATATAATTTAGTATTATTAATGATATTATAATATGTGTTTATAATGCATAAATGAAAGGAATTTTAATATGTCTAAAAAGAAGTACTATGCAGTTAAAGTTGGAAAAACACCAGGAATATATTTTACTTGGGCTGACTGCTCTGCACAGGTAACCGGTTATAAAGGAGCAAAATACAAAAGCTTTCCAACTATGGAAGAAGCTATAGCTTTTATTGGTGATACTAATACAGCAGTTATGAAAAAGGAAAAATCATCAGTTAAGAAAAAGACTACTACAAATACAAAAGAACTAAAAGAAGGTTATAACGTTAAGCCAATTAGAAGTACAGCAAAAGTTAAAACTTATAAATCATATATAAATCCAGAAGAAATTATTAATGATTATGAATTTATTGCTTTTGTTGATGGAAGTTATGATAGAGGAAATCAAATTTTTGGATCTGGAGTAATTGTACTTGACCCTAATAATAATTCTCATGATACTTACTACAATGCGGGATATGACAAATGGGACCAATGGAATATTGTGGGGGAATTAGAATCTGTAAAAGTTGCTATAAATAAGGCAAAAGAGTTAGGAAAACAAAATATAGCTATTTATCACGATTTAAAAAATATAGCTTTATGGGCTAGTGGTGAGTGGCAGGCAAAGAATGAGTACACTCAGGAATATGTAAGATATATGGAAAAAATGAGTGAAAAATTGAATATTTGTTTTGTAAAAGTAAAGGCACATAGTAATGAAAGTGTGTACAATGATTTAGCAGATGAAGCTGCAAAAGGCGCTATTATAAAATATTTAAATGAAAATAAGTAAAAAATGTATTTTGAGCAAGGTCGTTGCCTGAAGCGAATTTTTTATAATTTTAAGCAATAATAAAAGGACATATAATATGTCCTTTTATTATTATAAATTAATATAAAATTTCTTTTAAAGAATTAATAAGATATCTATTGTCTTCTGGTTTTAAGACGCATACTCTAAAGAAGTATTCAT
Organism: Terrisporobacter petrolearius; assembly: GCF_020748185.1. Taxonomy (GTDB): domain Bacteria; phylum Bacillota; class Clostridia; order Peptostreptococcales; family Peptostreptococcaceae; genus Terrisporobacter; species Terrisporobacter petrolearius. The sequence continues at coordinate 96,530 of NZ_JAHZMO010000001.1, forward strand.
CTAAACCATCAAAAGAGTCGCAGTCTCTTATTATAATTTTTTTAGGTATCAACTTTTCTCTAAGTTCACTGGCTGTTATGGTTTTATCTTTTAATTTGCATAATATAAAATTGCCTTTACTTTCATAAACGTTAAGATTATTAAATTCACATAAAGAATTATATAGATAATTTCTCTCGTCCAAAATTATATTTACGCAAGTTTGGATATAATTATTATCGGTGAACATTATTTCGCCCATAGATGAAGCAATAACATTTATATTCCATAAGTCAAGATTTTTGTTGATTTGATTTTTTATATCTTCATTTCCAATTAAGCCATATCCTAATCTAATACCAGGTGTAGAGAAAAATTTAGAAGTTCCTCTAATTACAAATAAGTTATTATATTGATCAACTAAGGATGTGGAAGAATAAATACTAGTATTTGTAAATTCAATATATGTTTCATCTACCATAACAAAAGCATTGGTATTTTTTAGTATAATTTCTATTTCAAATTTAGAAAAAGAGAAGCCTGTTGGATTATTAGGATTGCATATGATGATTAAATCACATTCATGCTTGTTTATAAAGTCCAAAAACTCCACTGGATTTACTTTAAAATCATTGTGCTGCCTAGAAAAATATTTGATTATTTCACAATCAATTTTTTTTAGTTCTTTTTCATACTCTGAATATGCTGGAGAAAGAAGAACTGCCCTCTTAGGAGCAATAGTACCTATAAAGGAAGAAATAAGTTCTGTGGCACCACTTCCTAAAACCATATTATCCTTATTACAATTGCAATAAGACGAAATTGATTTTTTTAACTCCACATATTCTGGATCAGGATAAACCGATACCATATTTATATTATTAATTACATATTCCTTAGCTAAAGTTGATGTGCCAAATGGATTAATATTAGAGCTGAAGTCTAAAAATTCATCTTTTGAAAAACCATATTGTTTTGACAAATCATATAAATTAGCGCCATGATTTACACTCATAATTAGCCCTCCAATTTTTTTGATTCTTAATATAGTATAGTATAAATTAAATATACGTAGATATGTACAAAAATAAAAAGAATATTGTACTAATACAATAAATGAAATATTTTACAAAAAAATATAATATAAAACACGAATGAAAATGCTTGAAAAAGGCAAAATATATGTTATAATAAATATGATTCATCATTACTGGGAGGAAATTATGTATAAATTAAATGGAGTTTTATACTCAGCAGAAGAACTAAAAAGCAAAGTTAAAGAACTAGCAAGTCAAATAGAAAAAGATTATGCTGGAGAAGAATTACTAGTAGTTGGAATATTAAAAGGTGCTAGTGTTTTTTGTGCTGACTTAATAAGAGAGATAAATTTAGATGTAAGAATGGACTTTATGGTTGTTTCAAGCTATGGAACATCAACTGCTTCATCAGGTACAGTTAAAATAATAAAAGATTTAGATGTGGATATAGAAAATAAAAACGTATTAATAGTAGAAGATATAATCGATTCAGGTTTAACTTTAAGCTCATTAGTTGCAGCTTTAAAAACTAGAAAACCAAAATCATTAAGACTTTGTACATTATTAGACAAGCCAGAAAGAAGAACATCAGATATTAAAGTTGATTATGTAGGATATGTAATTGAGGACAAATTTATAGTTGGATATGGGATAGATTACGCTGAGAAATATAGAAATCTTCCTTATATAGGTATTGTTGAAGATATATAAGAACATAATAAAAAAGGAGTATAAGAGTGAATCTTATACTCCTTTTAGCATATTTCGAAATGTAAATTATAAGAAAAATAACAAAATATTATATTTATTGTCAAAAGATATATATTTATTTTGAAAAATTATGTAAAATAGAGAAGAAGAAGTATTTTATTGAAAGGTGGTAAATTATGGGATCTCAACTGGACATATTAATGTATTTACAAAGTATAAGAAATGAGTTACTTACAGGTATATTTACATTCTTTACTATATGCACAGAAGTGCCGGTAATAACCGTATTAACAGGGGTAATATATTGGTGTATAAATAAAAAAGCAGGGCAAAGAACTTTATTTGCTCTTTGTGGAAGTTTAAATATAAATGCAGGGGTTAAAAATTACGTTAAAATGCCAAGACCTATAGGTACAGATGGTTTACAATCTTTAAGAATAGAAACTGCAACAGGATATTCTTTTCCTAGTGGGCATACTCAAACGTCTACAACTTTTTGGACTTCTATGATGTATTTATTTAGAAAATCATGGATATATATTATAGGAATATTAATGATTATTGGTGCAGGAATATCAAGGTTATACTTAGGTGTTCATTGGCCAATGGACGTAATTGTTGCATGGGGATTTGGCATAGTTCTAAGTATAATATTTATAAAGTTATTTGACTACATAGATGATAGTAAAAATTACTATATATTGGTAGTTTTAATATTGATATTTGGAGTTTGTACATATTTTATTGGTGGAGAAGATTTATACAAGATGTTTGGTCTTTATACAGGCTTCGCGCTAGGTTACATGGTAGAAGATACTTTTATTAACTTTAGTACAGAAAATGAGACTCGAAGAAAAAATATATTTGCTAAAAATCCTTCAAAAAAAGAAGGCTTAGGCAAAAAAATACTTAGATTTGTAGTAGGGATAATATCATTATTAGCAGTTTATTTATTTCTTAATTATGTGCAAGATACTTTAATAGTTAATAAAACAGAGGAGATAATTAATATTATCAAATATTTAAAATATACAATTGTAGTATTTTGGGGCGTGGCAGGTGCTCCAGCATTATTCAAACTATTTAAACTAGCATAAATTTCCCTATTTATAAGGAAGGATGATTATTTGAAAACAGTAGTAGTTATAGGTGGAGGACCGGCTGGAATGATGGCAGCATCAACTGCAGCTGATAATGGAGCCGATGTTATACTTTTAGAAAAACAACATAGATTAGGAAGAAAACTTTTAATTACAGGAAAGGGAAGATGTAATATTACTAATGATTGTGATGTGGAAGAATTAATAGAAAATGTACCTACAAATGGTAAATTTTTATATAGTGCTTTTTATACATTTACAAATTATGATGCAATAACTATGTTTAATTCCCTTGGCCTTGCAACTAAAACAGAAAGAGGGAAAAGAGTATTCCCAGAAAGTGACAAGGCCCTAGACGTGGTAAAAGCTTTAGAAAAACAGATTAAAGATAAAAAAGTAAAGATTATATTAGACGCTAAGGTCAACAAGATTATAGCAAAAGAGAATAAAATCGAAAAAGTTATTTATAACAATAATGAAGTAATAAAATGTGACAGTGTAATATTAGCTACGGGAGGCATGAGCTATCCTCTTACGGGATCTACAGGAGATGGATACAAGTTTGCTAAGTCTTTAGGACATACAATAATAAGTCCAAAACCTTCTTTGATTGGTATTGAAGTACAAGAAAATTTTGTTAAAGGTTTAGAAAAATTATCACTTAGAAATGTGGCAATAACTGTTATTAATAGCAAAAATAAAAAAATATATGATGACTTTGGTGAACTAGAATTTACAAAATATGGTCTAGATGGACCTATAATAAAATCTGCTAGTTGCAGAATGAAGGATACTAGTAAAGAAAATTACAAAATTAATCTTGATTTAAAACCAGCATTAGATGAGGAAAAGTTAGATAAAAGAATTATTAAAGATTTTACAAAGTACACAAATAAAAACTTTGAAAACTCATTAGATGATTTACTTCCAAAAAAACTTATACCAATAATAATTGAATTAAGTGAAATACCGAGACACTTAAAAGTAAATCAAATATCTAAAAAACAAAGGTTAAATTTAGTTCATTTATTAAAAAATCTTACTTTTACTGTAAAGAGATATAGACCAATAGAAGAAGCTATAGTAACTTCAGGAGGAATAAAAGTAAATGAAATTAATTCCAGTACTATGGAATCTAAAATTATAAAGAATCTTTTCTTTGCAGGAGAGATTATCGATGTGGATGCATATACTGGAGGATTTAATCTACAGATAGCTTATTCAACAGCTTATTTAGCTGGAACCAATTGTTAAAAATTTTGTCAAAAATTGCATACATGTTAAATCTCAATTGTAACATAATAGTATTAGAAACAAATATTAAAAAAGAAAAGAGGTAATAACATGGCAACTAACAATAACAATAATACAACTGTAGTTCCAGAAGCAAAAGCTGCATTAAATCAAATGAAATTAGAAATAGCAAATGAACTTGGTATGTCTAACTATCAACAAGTTGATAAAGGAAATCTTACAGCTAGAGAAAATGGCTATGTAGGTGGATACATGACTAAAAAACTTGTTGAAATGGCAGAACAACAAATGGCTGGAAAAGGTCAACAATAATTAGAAAATATAAATAATATATAGTTAAAAGTAGAGGTAAGTAAAAAGGAATAAGTCCTTTTTACTTACCTCTTTATTTTTATATTAATTATATTGTAAAAACTGTTAAAAATATAAAATAAAGGTTATATTGACTAATAAAAGAAAATATATTAAAATAAATAATACTTTGATAAGGGAGTAGTTGGCACTGAAATTTCAGTGTAATAAAGTCAACATACTGATAGTTATACTATCTGGCTTTATTTTGAATGATGAGACTTATCTATAGCAAAGCTATAGGTGGGTCTTTTTTTATTTGAATTAGCAAAGATAGATGGTTGGATGTAGAAAATTTACAGTTCACACTGTGGCTTAATGGAGTTAATTTTGGGAAGAATATATCAAAGTAGAATTAAAATTTAATAAACGGAAGGAAGGAAAAATATGAGTTTAATTGAGTTATTCATATTAGCAGTAGGACTTTCCATGGATGCTTTTGCCGTATCAATTTGTAAAGGATTATCTCTTAGAAAGGTTACTTTTAAAGAGTGTGGAAAAGTTGGTCTATACTTTGGAGGTTTTCAAGGAGGAATGCCTCTTATTGGATTTATACTAGGAATACAATTTAAGGACTATATAACTAACATAGATCATTGGATAGCATTTATTTTATTATCATTTATAGGAATAAACATGATAAGAGAGTCTATGGAAAAGGATGAAGATGGGGGAATTGTAGATTTAACAGAAGCTGCTGTAGGAGAAGAGGAAGTAAATCAACTTGGATTGAAAAACATGGTTATGCTTGCTATTGCTACTAGTATAGATGCTCTAGCAGTAGGTGTGACATTTGCATTTTTACAAGTAGATATTATACCGGCTGTATTATTTATAGGAATAGTTACGTTTATTTTATCTGCCATAGGCGTTAAAATAGGAAATGTATTTGGAACAAAGTATAAATCAAAAGCAGAATTTGCAGGAGGGGTTATTTTAATATTAATGGGTATTAAAATATTATTAGAACATTTAGGTTTTTTCCCATTTGCATAGAAAAATAAATAAAAATACATGTCTTGGTTAAAATAACTCTAGATGTAAAATATTAAATACATAAGGAGTGTTATTATGGCAGTATTAGATTTTAACAAAATTAAACAAGACTTTATTAATGCAGATGTAGATGGAAAGATAAAAATATATACTACTACAGAAGGATTAAGTGTAGAACAATTTAGAGAATTATTAAGATATTATCCTATACAACATTTATCTAAGTTAGAAAAAGCTATGGGATAAATAAAAATTGAAATTTTAAAAGCACTACTAAAAATTAGTTTAGTAGTGCTTTTTTTTTAACTAAAATTAGTTTTTCGTATGTAATTGTAGATTCTCTCATTGCCTAATTCAATATCTCCTGTTTCAACATATTGGATAATATTATCCATATCATTGCCATTTAGATATTGCATTGGAATAATTAAATCATAGCCTTCATCTAATAAAAGATTTTTGAGTTTTACTTTTTGAGAAATGTTGGGTGGGGATACTTTCTTTTTTTCCTTTTTTCTTTTGCGACAAGTTGCTAAGTTTTCATTTTGCATATCAATAAGAGTATTTATGTATTCTATATAAGAAGATTTAAAATCCTCTTCCTTTAATAAATCTTCACTTAATATATCATTAATAGAATCATCGCATAAAATATTTTGTGCAAACTTATCGGCAGTTAATTTGCCAGTAACTATCCCCTTTTGGTACTTTCTCAAAACGCTTTTGGTGTGACTATAAATCTTATTGCGTGTTTCTAAGTCTAATTCTCTTATTTCCATAAGGGATCACTCCTATTTTCATAATAAGTTCTTATATACTATTGTTGCCATATTTAAAGTTTGCATACTTTTTGTCAGAAAATTAAAACATATAAACACTTATATTAAAATATTTTATTAAAAAATATACTCAATTAATTAAAAAACATAATTATATTTTGAGTAACGAAGTTGCCTAAAATTTCATAGCGCCCACCCAGTGGCTTAAAGTGATATCAAAATTATTTGCCAACACGTTGCTCAAAGGCATTTCGTTTGTGACATGAAGTAAGTGGATTTTTTATTATATATAAATTATCTTAAATATTGCAGAAAAATTCATAATTTAAGTCTTAAAGTATATAAATTCAATATTTTACCAATAATAGAAATAAATATTAAGAGGAAGTGAAATTATGATAAATAGTATAATTAAGCTGTTTTACTCAGAAGTGGTAAAAACAAAAATGAGCAATATGCCAAACAAAGATTATGAACTTAGAAAAGGATGTAAAGAATTTAGAAATATTACATTAAAAATAGATAGCTATTTATTTAAAGGATTAAAAATAATTTTAGCACTGTTTATCCTTTATTTATCATTTAGTGTTAAAATGCTTCTTGGTGTAGGAGTATTATTAGTAGAAGTAACTTATTTAGTTTATAAAGTTAGTTATGAAAAGCAAGTAAAAGAAGCAATTAAAAATGTAAAAAACAATATAGAAATATCAGCAAATAATTTTATGAATGAAAATGGAAAGAGAGGAATTAATTTATTAATAACTCTTATTATTATAAGCTTGCTTACAGGGTTTAATTATTTTATAGGTATAAGTTTTATAATAGTATTTATTTATACAGTTAGAAATATATACGAAGGATTTAAGCAATAGAAGTGTCTATGATTTTTAATTATAAAATTGGATAAACAAATATTTTGATTTTGGGTATATGAATAAATATACCCATTTTTTTATGTAACTAGATTTAAAGCTAATATGTGAAGTATAATTAAATTATGATGATTGAAATAATATATATTTATTCATAAAGATGCAAAAAGGTAATTTATCTATATAAATAAATAATATTATGTTACAATAAGTTTTATAAAAAAGTAAATCTTATATGAGGGAAGGGTGTATACTTATGACCAATATTAGTATGAAAATTAAAAATTTAGTAGATATATCTTCGTTGGTTACAGAATCTACTAATTTTTTTGATATAAAGGATAAAATAATTGAAAAAATGCTTGAAGTGGTTTTTCCGAGAAAAGCGTGTGTTAACTTATTTTATAATAGTGATTATAAGCATGCTTACTTAGTATGTTCAAATAGTTTAGATTACATAGGAGAAACTTTTAAATCTGATGAAGCTAAAGGCGTAAAGTTTGATTTTTATGAAGATTATCCAGAGTACATTCATGATGCAGTAGAATTTAAAAAAATAATTTATATAAAAAATGTATTTGAAGATGAAAGAGCTGTAAAGGAAAGAGATTTAGCAAAGCTTGAAAAATATACAGGAAGAGTTGTATTTCCTTTAATATATAATAAAAAAGTAGTAGGGTTTATGACATGTTTCTTAGATGAAGACGATATTTTGAAAGATGAGGATATAGACTTTGTATCTTCCGTAGCTTCATTAATAGCCTTATCTATAGAAATAACAGAAAAAAATAGCCAAAAGAATTTTGTGATTGATAAACTTAGAAGTGCTCTAGAATTGATAAGTGAAGCTACAAGAAAACTTTATCAAAATAAAAATATAGATGAGTTCTTAGTTCATTTAAGTGATATAGCTAAAAAAACTACAAAGAGTCAAGATTCAGTTATATTAATAGATAAAATCAATTGTAAAAATAAAATATTTAGGTCTTACTGCAAATTGGATGAAAAAGATTCTAATATGGAAGATACGGTTAACTTGCTTTTATCAAAAAATGTTCAAGGTCAGTATGTAAACGATAGAGAGCAATCAAAAGAAATAAACTTAAATGTAGATACATATATATTTTACAAATTGTCTAATGAATTGGAGTCTATTGGTGTAATTTTATGTACAGACGGAAAGAAATATGAAGATGATGATTTAAATATATTGAGTATATTGTCTAAACAGGTTACAGTTGCTATGCAACTTTATGACTATAGTGAAAAAAATGTAAAACATAAGTTAATTGCAAAAGAATTAAATATTCTTAATAAACAACAAAAGCTTATAATGAACGATAGTAAGATGGAATGTAACAATGAAAAAGAATTGGAATTTTATCATAAACCTGCAACAGTTGTAGGTGGAGATTTTTATTATTCCCACAAAATCGATGATAAAAGAGTGGCTTATATTATTGCAGATGTTATGGGCCATGGTATAGTGGCAAACTACATGGTTGCCATGATTAAAGGTGCATTTAAAACCTTATGCTATCAATATAAAACACCTGGAGAAATAGCAACTCATCTAAATAAAATATTATATGAAGAGTTTGATAAAATGGGTGTATTTGCTACAGCTTTAATAAATGTATTTGATACGGAAAGAAATATATTATCTGTTTCTAATGCAGGTCATTACAGTCCTATAATTATTGATGAGAATGGCCAAGTAGTAGAGAGTCTTAATTGTAAAAAGGGAATTCCTATAGGAGTATTACCTGAGGGAGAGTATCATAGCAATACTTTTAGTGTAGAAAATTATCCTATGATATTTATGTTTACAGATGGGATTTTAGAAATTAAGAATAACGATAAGGAAGAGTTCGGTGTTGATAGGTTGAAGCGTTTTGTAGAAAATAACTACAAAAACAATAAAAATAAAATTGTAGAGAACTTAAAAAAAGAAGCAGAAAAATTTACTGGAAATGACAATTTTGATGATGATATTTTAATTTTAATGTTAAAAAATATTTAGGAGGAATTATGGATAAACATAATAAAGTTTTAATTATTAATGGTAGTCCAAGAAGAAGTAAAAATTGTAGTAAAATAATTGAAAATATAACTAAAAAATTAGAAGAAAATAAGATTAACTACGAAGTATTAAATATTTATAAAATGAATATTGACTACTGTACAGCTTGTGGATACTGTGAAAGAACTGGAAAATGTATTATAAAAGATGATATGACACCACTATATGAAGCTTTTGATAAATCTATAGGAACTATTGTAGTAAGCCCTATGTTTTTCCAAAGTATTTCTACAAAGGTGAAAACATTAGTAGATAGAACACAGGTTTTTTACTCAAGCAAATACATATTAAAGAAACCATCTATAGATGTAAAAAAAGAACGTAGAGGAATGTTTATAGCTGTGGGAGGCCAACCTGCATATGAAAATCAGTTTTTAGGTGGACAACTTGTAATGGATTTGTTCTTTAAATGTATCAACACTAAATTAATTTCAAATGTTTACATGAGTAATAGTGATGAAGTACCATTTGACGAAAATAAGGTATTTCAAGAAGAATTAAATGGGGTGGTGATAAATTATATAAATGAAATAAATGACCTTATATAAAAATAATAAAATTCATAATTAAGTCGCTTATTTTGGAGGGGGAGTTATTGAATTTAGAACTGTATGAAATATTAATGAGGGAAATATTATTAAATATTGACGAGGGGATACATTTCATAGATAAAAATGGAAAAACTATAATTTACAATGACTACATGGAAAAAATAGAAAAAATGAGTAAAAATTATGTGATGAATAAGTCGTTTATGGATATTGTTGATGAAATAAATATAAAAAATAGCACATTATTAGAGGTATTAAATAAAAAAAAGACCATAAAAAATAATATGCAAAGATATGTTGATAAAAATGGAAAAGAAATTACTACAATAAACACTACAATCCCAATTATAAATGGAAATGACTTTATAGGAGCTTTAGAGATATGCAAGGATGTTACAACAATGGAAACTATGTCTGAACAAATCATAAACCTAAAAAAAAATTCAACAAATAAAGAAAAAAAAACATACAGAAGATATAGGTTTGAAGATATTGTAGGAAATAGTAAGTTGATGAAAGCCTCCATTAAAAAATGTGAGAAAGCCAGCAAGTCAGATGCCGCAGTTTTTATATATGGAGAAACTGGAACGGGCAAAGAATTAATTAGCCAATCTATACATTATGCTAGTAGTAGAAAGCAATATCCTTTTATTGCTCAAAATTGTGCAGCATTACCAGAATCTTTATTTGAAGGAATTCTCTTTGGAACTACAAAAGGAGGATTCACAGGTGCGGTAGATAGACCTGGTTTGTTTGAACAAGCTGATAAAGGAACTTTATTGTTAGATGAAATAAACTCAATGCCAATGATGTTACAGGCAAAGTTACTTAGAGTATTACAAGAAGGTTATGTTAGAAGAGTTGGAGGAACAAAAGATATTCCTGTTGATGTTAGAGTTATAGCAACAACAAATGAAAGTCCAACTCAAATATTAAATGAAAACAAAATAAGAAAAGATTTATATTATAGGCTAAATGTAATAAATATAGAAATACCACCATTGCGAGAAAGGAAAGAAGATATCTCCTTACTTTGTGATATGTTTATTAAAAAATATAATAAAAAATTGAATAAAAATGTAAAAGGTATATCTTATGATAGTATTAACTATTTAAAAAAACATAACTGGCAAGGAAATGTAAGGGAATTGGAAAATGTAATATATTCTACTATGAGTATGATGGATAATGAAAAAAATATAGTTCCTGAAATGATTCATTTAAATGAATACTATTATTTAAAAGAAAAAAAAATAAATGAGGAGTATTCTTTAGACGACCTAGAGTATAAAACATTAGATCATATTATAGGAGACGTTGAAGAAGGGTATATAATAGAATCTTTAGAAAAGACTGGATATAATATTAGTAAATCAGCAGCTATTTTGGGAATAAATAGGCAAAATTTGCAATATAAAATGAAAAAGTATAACATAAAAAATTTTAATAAATAAAAAGAGCAAAAAAATTTGCGTAAGAGCAAAATTTTTTGCTCTTTTTTTATTTCAAAAAACTAATTAAAGAAAAATATAAAAGTAAAAATAATAAATATATGAGCTAGACAAAAGGTTTGAAAAGAAATTAAGGTTGATAATTTAAAGTTGGCATAATTTGTGCTTCATAAAAATGTAAGAAAATTAAAACAATTTATTTGGGAGGATATAGTTATGAGAAAAGTAAGAATAGGAATTTGGGGATTTGGAGCAATGGGAACAGGAATGGCAAATATGATATTAAAAAAAGAAGGTATGGAAATTACATCAGTTTGTAGCAGAAGTACTGCAGGTAAAAGCATATATGATATTTTGCAAATAGAAAGAGGAAATAGAAGTGAAGTTATTATAAATGGTAATTATGAAGAAGCTTTTACAGAAAAAAGTTGTGATGTTGTTTTATTAGCAACTGACTCTTTTACAAAAAAAGCTTTTGATAAAATAATTTATTTATTAGAAAAAAAAATAAATGTTATATCTACGGCTGAACAAATGGCATATCCACAAGCCGATGATCCAGATTTAGCTAAAAAAATGGATGAAGTTGCAAAAAAAAATGGTGTGAGTGTTTTAGGAACAGGAATAAATCCTGGTTTTGTGTTAGATTTATTAGTTTTAGCTTTATCAGGAACTTGTGAGGAAGTTGAGAGCATAAGTGCTAAAAGAGTAAATGATTTATCTCCATTTGGAAAAGCAGTTATGGTAGAACAAGGAGTTGGTGTAACTAAAGAAGAGTTCTTAAAAGGTGTAGAAAACAATACAATAGCAGGCCATGTGGGCTTTGTAGAATCAATAAATATGATTGCAGATGGATTAGGATGGAAATTAGATAAAATAGAACAAACAAAAGAGCCAATAACGACTACAGTAGATAGAAAATCTAAATATGGAGAAGCTTTAGCAGGAAATGTTGCTGGTTGTAGACAATGTGGATACGGCTATGTAAATGGAGAAGTTTTGGTAGAAATGGAACATCCACAACAAATAATACCAGAAGCTGAAGGAACTAAGACAGGAGACTACATATCAATAAAAGGAATACCAAATATAGATTTACAAATAAATCCTGAAATACCTGGAGGAATAGGAACATATGCAATGATAGTAAACTCTATACCTCTAATAATAAATGCAAGACCAGGTCTAAAAACTATGTTAGATATACCAGTACCTAGAGCCATAATGGGTGATGTAAGAAATCAAATAGAAGTTGAATTAGAAGAAGATGTAAAAGTAGAAATATAAAATAGAAGTTTAAAAAGTAGATAGTGGTTAAAGGGGGAAAACAAAATGGATGCTAAATGCAATGATTGGGTTATCATACACAACCTAGTATTAACTCCTGATGAAAGAGCACCACAAGTTCCAGATGATACTAAGAAAGTGCCATTGGAAATGTGGGTTAAAGGGTTTATACAAAAAGATGCTGATGTAGGGGATTTAGTTGAGGTGAAAACTATAACAGGAAGATTTGTAAAAGGAAATTTAGTTCAAGTAAACCCATATTATACTCATGACTATGGTAAGTGCATACCAGAGTTACTTCAAATAGGAATTCAAGCAAAGGAAATATTATTTGGAGGTGAGGATAATGAGTAGCAGTGTTTTAGAAAAAGATATGAGTTATGAAGCTGTTATGGGAAGAAAAAATGAAATAATGAAAAATGCCATAGGAATAGATTATTCTTCCTTTGAAAAAGATGGCATTGGATTTGATTATGAAAAAATGATGAACGAAACTGGATACACATTGGAAGAAATAGAATCTATTCAATCACAATATGCAGTAGGAAACACTCCTATAATAGAACTTAAAAATTTAACTGCTTTAGCAAGAAAATGTGCTCCAAAAGGAAAAGGGGCTAGAATTTTTATAAAAGATGAGGCAATGAATGCTTCTGGTAGTTTCAAAGCAAGAAGAGCGGCTACTGCTGTATATCATGCTAAAAAAATGGGATACAAAGGTGTAATAGCAGCAACTAGTGGTAATTATGGTGCAGCTGTAGCATCTCAAGCAGCTATGCAAGGACTAAAATGTATAATAGTACAAGAATGCTATGATTCTAAGGGAATAGGTCAACCAGAAATTATAGAAAAAGCAAGAAAATGTGAAGCTTATGGTGCAGAAGTTGTTCAATTAACAGTTGGACCAGAGTTATTTTATACATTTTTAGTTTTACTTGAGGAAACGGGATACTTTAATGCTTCTTTATATTCTCCATTTGGTATAGCGGGTGTTGAAACTTTAGGAGATGAACTGTCTACTCAATTCAAACAAAAATATGGTAAGAATCCTGATGTGGTTGTTTGTACTAATGCAGGTGGCGGTAATCTTACAGGTACAGCAAGAGGTTTAATAAAAGCGAATGCATTAAATAGTCAAGTAGTAGGAGCAAGCGTTGACCTAAAAGGATTACATATGGCTAGTGATAGTCAGTTTAATAGAAAATCCTTTACTACGGGACATACAGGATTTGGAATACCATTTTGCACATGGCCAGATAGATCTGATGTTCCTAGATCAGCAGCCAGACCACTTAGATATATGGACAGATATGTGTTAGTTAAACAGGGAGAGGTATTTTATATAACTGAGTTGTTGGCACAGTTGGAAGGTATTGAAAGAGGACCTGCAGGAAATACATCTTTAACAGCAGCATTTTCATTAGCGCAGGAATTAGATGAGGACAAAATTATAGTAGTTCAAGAAACTGAATACACAGGAGCTGGAAAACATATTAATCCTCAACTTACTTTTGCCAGAGAAAATGGAATAGAAATAAAATTTGGTAATCCAAAGGATGAAATAGCTGGTGAAAATTTAATTCTACCACAAAGGCCAGAACTATTAAAATGTGTAGATGTTGATATTAACAGAATAAGAAAATCTTATATAAAAAATTGTGTACTAAACAATAAAATAAATAATGTTGATAATTTAAGTAATGAAGATATTGAATTTCTAATGAAAGAGACAAAGAGCTCTAAGGAGTTTGTAATAGAAGTTTTAGATAATTTGAAATAAAAGCTATTAAATAAATATAAATAGGTGAAAACCATAGTTTAGTGGTAAATAAATGAGGGGGATATATATGGAAAAAAGACAAGATGATTTTGAAGTTAGAAGAAAACATCTTCAAGAACTAAGTGATCAACAACTAAAGGATAGATTCTGGCAATTAGCAAGCCAAATAGTTGAACCAATGGTAGAACTAGGCAGAAAAAATACAACACCATCAATAGAAAGATCTATTTTGCTTAGAATGGGATTTTCTTCTCTTGAAGTGAAACCTATACTAGAGGGAGTTATGGAAAGAGGATTAATAGGAAAAGGTGCTGGTCATGTAGTTTACAAATTAGCAACAAACAAGGGTATAACAGTTAGAGAAGCAGGGTTAATGTTAATAGATGGTGAAGGCTGGGATGAAGTAATAGAATTGTTTCATAACAATGAAAAACCAGGTAAGGAAGTAACTATAGAGGGGGGGAATTAGAATGCTAAAAGAAAATAAAAAATTAGATATAGATTATATTCTTAAAGATCTAGATAAATATAGACCTAAAAGAAGAGGATGGACATGGAGAGAACATGTAGAAAATCTTGAAATGGGTCCATTTGAATACAAGCAAGCTACAAAACCTCTAACAGATGGTGTTGCATTACCATCAGCTAAATATTTTAATAATATAGATCCTCAGCCCGTACCTGTTATAACCACTGAAATTGCATCAGGAAGATTTGAAGATGATATAAGAAGAATGAGAATGGCAGCTCACCATGGTGCAGATCACCTAATGGTTATAAGAACTGCTGGACAATCACACTTTGATGGACTTATAGAAGGTACACCTCAAGGGATTGGTGGCGTTCCAATAACAAGAAAGCAAGTTAGAGCACAAAGAAAAGCTTTAGATTTTATAGAAGAAGAAGTAGGAAGACCAATTAATTATCATTCATATGTAAGTGGTATTGCAGGGCCAGAAGTAGCTGTAATGTTTGCTGAAGAAGGTATAAATGGGGCACACCAAGATCCACAATATAACGTTTTGTATAGAAATATAAATATGATAAGATCCTTTGTTGATGCCTGCGAAGCTAAACAAATTATGTCATTTGCTAATATGGCTCAAATAGATGGAGCTCATAATGCCAATGCAACTGCTAGAGAAGCTTGGAAGGTAATGCCAGAACTTATGGTACAACATGCCTTAAACTCTATTTTCTCTGAAAAAATAGGAATAGACAAATCTAATATATGTTTATCAACAGTTCCGCCAACAGCTCCTCCTGCACCTTGTTTAAGAATTGACCTACCATATGCTGTTGCACTTAGAGAATTTTTCAGTGACTACAAAATGAGAGCTCAAATGAATACTAAATATATGGACTCATCTACTAGAGAAGCAACAGTTACTCATGTGTTAAACTTATTAACATCTGTATTAACTAGAGCAGATGTGCAATCAACTATAACTCCTGACGAAGGTAGAAATGTCCCATGGCATATTTATAATATAGAAGCATGTGATACAGCTAAACAAGCTTTAATTGGTATGGATGGACTTATGGATATGATAGAGCTTAAAAATGTAGGAGAATTAAGAGATAAGTCTAGAGAAATTAAAGAAAGAGCTGTACTTTATATGGAAGAAATAATTGAAGCTGGTGGATATTTTGAAGCAGTTGAGCAAGGATTCTTTGTTGATTCAGGAAATTATCCAGAAAGAAATGGAGATGGAATATCAAGAAAAATAAAAGGAGGAGTTGGAGAAGGCACTGTTTATGAAAGAGACGAAGATTATTTTGCACCTGTAACTGCTCATTTTGGATATAATAATGTAGCTCAATATGACGAAAATGCTATAGATAATCCAGCTTCATTAATAGGAGGTTCTACTTTTGAAAATCCTGAAAAAATAGTATATATAGATGAACTTGATGATTTTGATAATGTTGAAACAAGATTAAAAGAATCAGAAGGATATAGACTTGGAACAAAAATAAAGCCTGAGATGGAATGGTGTGCAGACGGTATAGTTATGATAACAATGATGCTTCCAACAGACAAAAGAACAGCTGAATTTGCAGCTTTAGAATTTGGCAAAAAGATGAATCTGGAAGATATTGA
Organism: Terrisporobacter petrolearius; assembly: GCF_020748185.1. Classification (GTDB taxonomy): domain Bacteria; phylum Bacillota; class Clostridia; order Peptostreptococcales; family Peptostreptococcaceae; genus Terrisporobacter; species Terrisporobacter petrolearius. Next base: position 112,865 of record NZ_JAHZMO010000001.1, read on the forward strand.
AGTTATAAGTAAAGAGGTTATGCATGAATCTGAAGGTACTAGAATTGAAATGAAAGGTAGGGTTCCTTTTGATATAGATATAAATGATCTAGTTATACCAGAAGAACCAAAAGTATTAAATGATGAAGAAATCAGAGCAGATATAGATGCTAAACCTATGAAAATTGTTGCAGCAACAGTGGGAGAAGATGAGCATTCAGTTGGGCTAAGAGAAATAATAGATATAAAACACGGTGGTATAGAAAAATATGGTATAGAGTGTCATTATCTTGGAACTTCAGTTCCAGTAGAAAAATTAGTAGATGCAGCAATAGAATTAAATGCTGATGCTATATTAGCATCTACAATAATAAGTCATGATGATATACATTACAAAAACATGAAGAAGTTACATGAGTATTGTATTGAAAAAGGTATAAGAAATAAAGTAATGATTGTTTGTGGAGGAACACAAGTAACACCTGAAATGGCCGTTGAACAAGGAGTAGATGCAGGTTTTGGAAGAAACAGCAAAGGAATTAATGTAGCTACTTTCTTAGTAGAAAAGAGAAGAGAAATGGATCAAAATGCCTAATAGCATATTAGAAATAGATGTTCTAGTTGCAGAAATAGGAAGTACAACAACAGTTGTAAACGCCTTCAATAAAATTAATGGTGAAGACCCTGAATTTATAGGTCAGGGTCAAGCACCTACCACAGTTTTCGAAGGTGGAGATGTAAGAAACGGTTTATCAGGTGCAATTAAAGATTTAGCTAGAAATTTAAATACAGGTGAAATTAAATACAAAGATATGTTTGCAACGTCGAGTGCTGCCGGTGGACTTAAAATGACTGTTCATGGATTAGTTTATGACATGACGGCAAAAGCAGCAAAAGAAGCAGCTCTAGGGGCAGGGGCAGTTATTAAGCAAGTTACGGCAGGAAAAATAAAAAGAACTGATTTGAAAAAAATAAAAGAAATAAAGCCAAATATAATTTTGATAGCTGGTGGAGTGGACTATGGAGAAAGAGATACTGCCATATATAATGCAGAAATGGTAGCGTCTTTAAATCTAGGAGTACCAGTAATATATGCGGGTAATGTGGAAAACCATGAAGAAATTAAGTTAATATTTGAAGAAAGTAATTACAAGCTTTATATAGCGGAAAATGTATACCCAAAAATTGATTTACTAAATATAGAACCAACAAGAAAAATTATTCAAGATGTATTTGAAGAACATATAACTAAGGCTCCAGGGATGAAATATATAAAGGATATGGTGAATGAGAATATAACACCAACTCCTGGGGCAGTAATGGAGGCATCTAAACTTCTTTATAGAAATATTGGAGACTTGTTGACTTTAGATGTAGGTGGAGCAACTACAGATGTTCACTCTGCTACTGAAGGAAGTGAATTCATTAACAAAATACTAGTAAACCCAGAGCCAGTTTCAAAACGAAGTGTAGAAGGTGACCTGGGTGTATATGTAAATATGAGAAATATAGTAGAAGTTATAGGCAAAGAAAGTTTACAAGAAGAACTAAAGATAGATATAGGTTCAATAATGGAGAATTATCCTCCAATACCAAAATCAAAAGAAGAAATATTATTTGTTGAAAGATTGACAAAAGAAGCAGTTATGAAAGCTGTTATAAGACATGTAGGGAGAATAAGAAATATTTATGGCACTAATGGAAAAAGCAAAATAGCAGAAGGCAAGGATTTAACAGGTGTTAAGTATATAATTGGAACAGGAGGAGCACTTACTAGACTGCCAAATAGAGTTGAAATTTTAGAATATGTAACTAGGTACAATAAAAATAAAGAATTCCTTCTGCCAAAAGAAAATACAAAAATATTAATAGATAATGATTACATTATGGCATCTATTGGTGTTTTATCAAAAAAATATGAAGAGGCATCTTTAAAACTTATGCTAAAAAGTTTAAATTTTGAGGAGAAAAAATTATGTACCCTAAATTAGAGATAGATATAAATAAATTAAAACAAAATGTCAAAGTTATTTCTAACATGTGCCATGAAAATAATATAAGCTTAGCTTTTGTAACTAAATCCTTTTGTGCAAGAGAGCAAGTAGTAGAGAAGTTAGTTGAAGAGGGCATAGATTATATTGCAGATTCTAGAATAAGTAATTTAAAAAAATTAAAAAATATAGATTTGCCTAAAATACTTATTAGAATACCAATGATAAGTGAGTTAGAAGAAGTTGTAAAATACAGTGATATAAGTTTTAACTCAGAATTAAAAACTATAGAAGCATTAAACCAAATATGTGAAAGAAAAAATGTAATTCATAAAATAGTTTTAATGTTTGACTTGGGAGACCTAAGAGAAGGATATTTTTATGAGGAAGATTTATTTAATGATCTGAAGAATATTCAGAAATTTAAAAATATTAAAATAGTTGGTATAGCAACAAATCTAACATGTTATGGTGCAATTATACCATCTACAACAAATACAGGAAGATTAGTTCAAATAGCAAGAAAAATTGAAAAAGAGTTTAACTTAAAGTTGGAAATAGTGTCAGGAGGGAATTCAAGTTCACTAGATTTAATGATGAATGACAACATGCCTAAAGGTGTAACCAATCTTAGAATAGGAGAATCCATAGTTCTTGGAAGAGAAACAGCATATGGGAAAATCATAAGAGGAACATATCAAGACGCGTTCAAACTCGTATGTCAAGTAGTTGAGTGCAAAGAAAAGCCATCAGTACCCATAGGAGAAGTGGGTATTGATGCTTTTGGAAATAAGCCAGTTTACGAAGATAAAGGAATTTTAAAAAGAGCAATTGTAGCAATTGGTAAGCAAGATATAGATACAGATTCTTTAATGCCAATAGACGCTTCTATAGAAATACTAGGAGCAAGTTCAGATCACATGATATTGGATATAAGTAAATCAGAAAATGACTATAAAGTAGGGGATAAAGTTGAGTTTTTATTAACATACGGTGGTCTAATGTCAACTAGTACAAGTGAATATGTAGAGAAAATAATTTATTAGGAGTGATTATATGTTTAACCTATTGGAAAGTATAACAAATTGGTTATGGACGTATCCAGTTTTAATAGTTTTAGTAGGTGGGGGAATTATAATGACGATTACATTAAGATTTTTTCAGTTTACCAAGTTCCCTTTTATATTAAAACAAACATTTGGAAAAATACTGAGTAAATCTAGTGGTGATGGAACAATAAGTCCATTCCAAGCAGCTACATCAGCTCTAGCTTCAACTATAGGAGCTTCTAATATTGTTGGCGTGCCTATAGCCATCGCAACAGGTGGACCTGGAGCCGTATTTTGGATGTGGTTAATTGCGTTGTTTGGCTGTTCTCTTAAATATTCCGAAATAATACTAGGAATAAAATATAGAATTAAAAATGAAGATGGAGAATATGTAGGTGGGCCTATGTACTATATAAGAGATGGAGCTAAATTGCCATGGTTAGGTACTTTATTTGCATTTTTCTTAATGATAGAAATAGCTCCTTCTATAGCGACACAAACGGCATCATTTGTTCAAAGTGCATCAACTATAAATATAACACCTATTGTTTCGGGAGTCTTTTTAATAGTCTTTGTAGGATTTATTGTATACGGTGGAATAAAAAGGATAGGAAAAATATCTGAAAAGCTGGTTCCTATAATGGCAACTATATATATGATAATAGTCTTGGTAGTTATACTAATAAATGTTGATCAATTACCTAAGGCATTTGCACTAATATTTGGAGGAGCATTTACAGCTCAAGCAGGCTTTGGTGGATTTGCAGGAGCCGCAGTAGTTCAAACTATAAAAGCAGGAGCTGCAAGAGGAGCATATTCAAACGAAGCTGGGATGGGTACTTCTACTATAGCACATAGTGCCGCAATAACAGATCATCCAGCAAGACAAGGTCTATGGGGAATATTTGAAGTAATAGTTTCTACTCTAATGATATGTAGTGTATCTGCTTTACTAGTATTAACTACTGATGTATGGCATAAATTTGGAGCTAGTGAAGCAGCTGCGATGCCATCAGCAGCTATACAAACTGTATTTGGCAATGCTTTTGGCGGAGGAATGATAACTCTTTGTATGCTTATGTTTGTATTTTCTACTATAATAGTTATAATTTTTTATGGTGAAAAACAAGCAGAATATTTATTTGGAAGTAAGTTTTCTAAAGTAATGAGAGTAATTTATTTATTATTTATAATAGTTGGAGCAACTATGGATTTAAGTAAGATTATAGTACTATTAGATTTCACATTAGCTGGAGTAATAGCTACAAATATGATTGGTGTTTTACTTCTTAGAAAAGAAGTGAAAGAAGAATCGGATAGTTTCTTTAATAATGAAGAGTTAATAGGTAATAAATAATAACATTGAATTATATTGGGAGGATAAATATGGAAAAGAATAGAAGAGATTGCGATATCTCTAACGGAGCAATTAAGTGTTGTTGAAACGAGAGGGGAAATAGATTCTTCAAATAAAGTACATGAAATATTTAACCAAATGGATTACTATAAAGAAAATCCTAATGATTTGAAATTTGTAGAAGTACCCAATGATCCATGGAATAGAAAATCAGTAATGGCAATATTAAGAGGGAAAAAAGGAAATAGTAAGAAAACTGTTATAATGATTGGTCATACGGATACAGTGGGGATATCGGATTATGGAAATTTAAAAGAATATGCCAATAAGCCTTATGAGTTAACTGAATTATTCAAACAAGTAAATATTTCTGAAGAAGTAAAGAAAGATTTGGATTCAGGGGAATATTTATTTGGTAGAGGGCTATTTGACATGAAAACAGGTGATGCTATAATAATGACAATTATGGAAAAAATATCAGAAAATCTTGAAGAATTTGAGGGGAACTTAATATTCTGTGCAGTATGTGATGAAGAAGGAAATTCAGGAGGAATGCTTTCTTGTATACCAGAACTAGTAAAAATAAAAGAAGAAGAAGGTTTAGAATATTTAGCTCTTTTAGACACTGACTATATGACATCAGAATATGAAGGTGATGAAAATAAATATGTGTACATAGGTACAGTAGGAAAATTAATGCCATCTTTTTATATAGTAGGAAAAGAAACACATGTAGGAGAAGCTTTTAAGGGAATAGATCCTAATAGTATATCATCAGAAATACTTAAAAAGATAAATTTGAATGTTGATTTTTGTGATAAAGTAGAAGGAGAAGTATCTCTTCCACCTATATCCTTAAAACAAAGAGATTTAAAACCTGAGTACTCAGCACAAACAGCTAAAACAGCTACGTTATTTTTCAATTATTCAACTCATTGTAGCACACCAGACGAAGTACTCCTAAAAATGAAAAATGCAGCAGATGAGGCTTTTCAAAATGCTATAGATAACTTAAATAATCAATATAAAAGATTTACACATATGAGTAAAAGAGAATATAAGGAATTGCCTTTTAAATCAAGGGTACTTACTTATACAGAGCTTTATGACCAAGTAATAGAAGAAATGGGAGAAAAAGCAAAAAAACATATGGAAATATTTGAACAGAAAATGCTAAATGACAGTTCCATAGATCAAAGGAATTTTTCTTTGAAAATGGTTGAGGAACTTCATAGTTTATGGTCTGACAAAGATCCTGTAGTAATTGTGTACTTTACACCACCATATTACCCTCATATATATGTAGAAGGAAAAAATGAAAAAGAAAAAAATTTATTAGACGCCGTTGAAAAAGCAGTTGATGATACAAAAACAAAATATAAAATTGTGTATAAAAAATTCTTCCCTTATATTAGTGATTTAAGTTATGGGTCAGCACCACAAGATTCTAAAATAATAAGTGAATTGAAAAATAATATGCCGGGATTTGGAAGTAAATATTATTTACCATTAGAAGATATGCAAAAACTTGATTTACCTGTATTAGATATAGGGAGTTTTGGTAAAGATGCTCATAAATTTACTGAACGTATAGAAAAAGAGTATAGTTTTAAAGTTGCACCAATATTGGTGTACAAAACAATAAATAATTTACTAAAAAATAAATTTTAGATTGTATATTAGCTTTATTGTGTTAAAAAAATAAAAATAATAATTGATAAAACTATATCCAAATAAGTGTATAAGTGAATATTGAGTAGGTTGGATTAAAAACATTAAGCATATAGGTTAGGTTATTTAAAAATAGGAGGAAAATATTTCATGAATGAACAAATTGGAAGGAAAGCAACTCTATTAGAGGCAATGATACCAATTACAGCTTTGATGTTATTTTTAGGTGTGGGAATATTTATGTATGGAGCATCACCTCATGTTCCATTAGTAGGAGCTACAGCAGTAGCCGGAATAGTAGCAGTTTATAGGCTGGGATTTAAGTGGAAAGACCTTGAAACAAGCATGTTTGATAGCATTAAAATGGCTATGCAAGCAATATTGATTATTATGATAATAGGTATACTAATAGGTACTTGGATAGTTAGTGGAGTGGTTCCATGTATGATTTATTGGGGCCTAAAAATTTTATCGCCAAACATATTTTTAGTAGCAGCAGTTTTAGTGTGTTGTGTTGTATCTCTTGCTACTGGTTCATCCTGGAGTACGATGGGGACAGTTGGTGTGGCCCTTTTAGGTATAGGCCAAAGTCTAGGTATTCCTATTGGACTGGTTGTAGGTTCTATAATATCTGGTGCATATTTTGGAGATAAATTATCACCATTATCTGAGACAACAAATTTAGCCCCTGCAATGGCAGGTACAGACTTATTTACACATATCAAATATATGCTTTACTCGACTATACCATCACTAATAATTTGTTTGATTATATATGGGATAATGGGTATGAAATACTCAGGGCAAGCTTTAGATGTAAGCCAAATTGAGTTGATTAGATCTACATTAGCTTCTGCGTTTAACACATTATCACCAGTATTATTATTAGCACCAGTAATAGTAATTGGCCTTGTTATATTTAAAGTTCCAGCAATACCAGGATTAATAGTAGGTGCTGTAACAGGTATATTATTTGCAGTATTTCTACAAGGGCAATCAATGGGTGTCATATTAGATGCGGCTCAAAATGGATATGTGTCACAAACGGGAGTAGCATTAGTAGATGAGTTACTATCTAAAGGCGGACTTATGAATATGATGTCTACAGTATCTATGACAATATGTGCTTTATCTCTTGGTGGTATATTAGAAAAAACAGGCATGCTTGAAGTAATTGCTTCATCTTTATTAAGATTTGCGAAAGGTATATTTGGAACAGTATTATGCACAATGGTAACTTGTGTTTTTACAAATGTAATTGCAGGTGAACAATACTTATCTCTTGTTATACCTGGAAGAATGTATAGTAAAGAATATAAAAAAAGAGGTATACACCCTAAAATGCTATCAAGGGCTTTGGAAGATAGTGGAACTCTAAGTTCTCCATTAGTACCATGGAATACATGTGGTGCTTATATAGCAGGAACACTAGGAGTATCAGCATTTGTATATGCTCCATATGCATTATTAAACATTATAAACCCAATAGTATCATTAGTATTAATTGCATGTAAAATTAAAATAGCTAAAATAGAAGACGAACCGGAAACTTGTTTAAATATTAACGATGATGAGGCTGTTAACTTAGTTTAATTATTTGTTATAATAAAAGTAAATTTATATTAGTAAAATCATTATATATAGTTATTGCAGCAAGATTTGATTTAATCTTGTTGTAATAACTATTTTTATTTGTAAAAAAAATAAGAATAGAAAAGAGGGAGCATAAAAGTATGACTAATAGCAATCCTATTTTATGTAAACTAATATGTCTTTTTTTGATTTATTTTGATAAACTAATAAAATAAGTAAAAAAGAAAAAAGGAGAACTATATGCTTAGATATTTAACAAGTGGAGAATCTCACGGACAAAGTTTAATAACTATTATAGATGGCATACCATCAAATATAGAACTTAATATAGAAGAAATAAATAAAGAATTAAGAAAACGCCAAGGTGGATATGGCCGTGGCGGAAGAATGAAAATAGAAAAGGATAAAATTAATATAGTAGGAGGAGTAAGAGGAAAGAAAACTTTGGGATCTCCTATTTCCTTTGAAATAAAAAATAAAGATTTTCAAAACTGGGAAAAATCTATGTCTCCCATGGAAGAAATAGATGAAAAAGAAAAAATAGTGGAAAATGTAAGGCCAGGACATGCTGATTTAGTAGGTTGTTTAAAATATGATTTTCATGATGCTAGAAATGTATTAGAAAGGTCTTCAGCAAGAGAAACTGCATCAAGAGTTGCAATAGGAGCAATTTGCAAACAAGTTCTTAAAAATTTTAATATAGAATTTGTATCTCATGTGGTACAAATTGGACAAATAAAAGATGATAAAGTTTATGACTTTAGCTATATTAAAAATAATGTGGATAATAGTGAAATAAGATGTGTAAATAAAGATTTAGAAGAAAAAATAAAAAATAAAATAGATGAGTGTAAAAAAGAAGGAGATACTTTAGGTGGAATAATAGAAGTTAGAGTGAAAAATTTAATACCGGGTCTTGGTTCATACACTCATTTTGATAAAAAAATAGATGCGCATTTAGCCATGCATTTGATGGGGACACAAGCAATAAAAGGCGTTGAAATAGGGCTGGGATTTGAATCAGCTACCCTTACTGGTTCTCAAGTTATGGATGAAATATTTTATAATAAAGAAGAAGGCATAAAAAGAAAGAGTAATAATTTGGGTGGAATCGAAGGTGGAATGACAACAGGGGATGAAATAATCATAAGATGTGCAATGAAACCTATACCAACTTTATACAAACCCCTAGATACTATAAATATAAATACATTGACAAAATACAAAGCCAGTGTTGAGCGCTCGGATTCATGTGCAGTGCCTGCTTGTTCCATAGTATGTGAAAATGTTGTGGCTTTTGTAATTTGTAAATTTTTCTTAGATAAAATAGGGGGAGACTCTTTAGAAGATCTAAAAACCAATTATAATTCTTATATAAAAAGGTTAGGTGATAGAGGATGGAAAAAATAATCAATAATACTTGTAAAATATACATTGATGAGGGATATAGGAATTTCCAAAAAAGTCTATGTGAAGCCTGTAATGTAGATTCATTGGAAGAACTAAATAAAATTTATGATGCTTATTTTGTAATGTGTGATTACAATACATACAATACCCAGCTACAGAAAATGATGAAACATTTAAAAGGGAAATATGTTTATGAATATATAATAAACCCTGGTGAAGACTCAAAATCCATAGAAGATTACGAAAGAATAATGAACTACTGTACAAAAGTAAATTTAAGTAGAAAATCTTTAGTAATAGCTTTAGGAGGAGGAGTAGTTGGAGATTTAGCAGGTTTTGTGGCAGCCACATATATGAGAGGAATAGATGTGGTACAAGTACCAACTAGCTTACTCTCTCAAGTAGATTCTTCCATAGGAGGAAAGACGGGAATAAATTTAGGTAATAGTAAAAACATAATAGGAGCTTTTCATCAACCAAAGATTACATATATAAATGTGGAAGCATTAAAAACTTTGCCAGAAGAAGAATATTTAAGTGGCATGGGTGAAGTAATAAAATATGCTTTTATAGAAAATAATGCTTGTAAAGAAAAGATGGACTTTTTAAATTTCTTATTAGAAAATCACGAGGATATTTTAGATAGAAAAACTACAACCTTATTAAAAATGGTAAAAATTTGTGCTCAGGTTAAAGGAAATGTGGTGGATAAGGATGAAAAAGAAGGAAGTCTTAGAAAAATACTAAATCTTGGCCATACTTTTGGACATGGAATAGAAAAATTATGCCATATAAGCCATGGCAAAGCTGTTTCTATTGGAATGAATATGGCATTTAAATTGTCTCTTGAAAAAAGTTTAATAAATAAAGAATATTACAATAAATTTATGAATGTATGTGAAAAATTTAATTTACCAACTACTTTTGAATATGAAAATGTTGATGAAGTGCTTAATATAATGAAAAATGATAAGAAAAATAGTTTCTTTAAAATAAATCTTGTTCTTCCAGTAGGCCAAGGAAAAGTTGAAGTATTTGATAATATAGAAGAAGAATTTATTTTAAAAATTATAAAGGAGTGCAACAATGCTTAAGGGAAGTTTTGAGTTAATTGGAGATAAATCCATATCACACAGAGCAATTATGCTTTCTTCCATTTCAAAAGGTAAAAATAAAATAAGCAATTTTCTTATGGGAGAAGATTGTTTGTCTACAGTAAACTGCTTTAGAAAAATGGGTGTGGATATTGAAATAAATAATAATGAAGTATATGTAATTGGAAAAGGACTAAGAGGATTGAAATCACTGGAAGATAATTTACTTTTAGATGTGGGTAATTCAGGTACAACAATAAGACTTATTATGGGTATTCTTGCAGGTCAAAATTTTAAGAGTACAATTGTTGGAGATGAGTCCATAGGAAAAAGGCCCATGAAAAGAGTAACAGATCCTCTAAGAGAAATGGGAGCTATTATAAGGGGAAAAGATGATGCAAATTTAACACCTATAACTATAGAAGGCGGAAATTTAACTAATATAAATTATCATATGCCTGTATCATCTGCTCAAGTAAAATCATCGTTAATTTTAGCAAGTTTATATGGAAATAATACAAGCTTTATTCGTGAAAAAGTGAGAAGTAGAAATCACACAGAAATAATGCTTAAATCTTTTGGAGCAGATATAGAAGTAAATGGTTTAGACATAAAGGTAAATCCAGTGGATGAATTATTTAATAAAGATATTTATGTACCAGGAGATATTTCCTCAGCTGCATTTATAATGGTAGGAGCTTTAATAAGTGAAAACTCAGAAGTATTAATAAAAAATGTAGGTTTAAACCATACAAGAGTTGGAATTATAGAAGTGATAAAAAAAATGAATGGAAATATTGAAATAATCGATGAAAAAGAAGTTTGTGGTGAAAAAGTTGGAAATATTTTAGTAAAATATAGTCCGAATTTAATAGGAACTACTATAAATAAAGATTTAATTCCGAAGTTAATTGATGAAATTCCAATAATTGCACTTTTAGCAACTAGAGCAGAAGGAGATACTATTATAGAAGATGCATCAGAATTAAAGGTGAAAGAAAGTAATAGAATAAAATCTGTAGTGAACAATCTAAACTTAATAGGAGCTAAAGCTATTGAGCTAGAAGATGGAATGATAATAAAAGGTAAAACTCCTTTACAAGGTGGCAAAATACAAACGTTTAACGACCACAGAATAGCTATGTCATTTTCCATTGCAAATTTAATTAGTAATAATGAAGTAATTTTAGATAGTGACAAATGTATTGATATTTCTTTTCCAGGTTACTTTAATTTACTGAAAAAATTATCAAAATAATCATTATGGTTTGATTTTACATAGAAATTTATGTATAATTGAATTGCAGATAGTAATTAGAAATAATTATATACAAGAAAATTTTTGGGAGGTTATATTTCATGAAATTACCAATAGCATTATCAAATAAACATATACATTTAAGCCAAGCTGATGTTGAAACTTTATTCGGAGCAGGATATGAATTAACTCATAAAAAGGATTTATCTCAACCAGGACAATACGCATGTGAAGAAATGGTAGAAGTAGTAGGACCTAAAGGATCAACTAAAATGAGAGTTTTAGGACCAACAAGACCAGAATCTCAAGTAGAAGTATCTTTAGCAGATGCTAGAGGACTAGGTTTAGCTGTTCCAGTTAGACAATCAGGAGATGTTGAAGGAACTCCAGGATGTAAATTAGTAGGACCAAAAGGTGAAGTTGAATTAGGAAGAGGAGTTATTGTAGCTTCTAGACATATACATATGAGCTTAGAAGATGCTGAAAAATTCGGAGTTAAAGATAAAGATATAGTTTCAGTTCAAACTGAAGGAGAAAGAGCACTTTTATTCAACAATGTATTAGTTAGAGCTAATGCTGCTTTCGCATTAGAAATGCATGTTGACTTAGAAGAAGGAAATGCTGCAGGAGTTAAAAACGGAGAATTAGTAGAATTAGTTAAATAATTATCAAATATTAAAAAGATATGTATTTTTATACATATCTTTTTTTGTGAAATAAAAATAAAATTTTATTTTTATAAAATATTTACATATAAAAATGTTTAAACTAAGTAAAATAAATAATTTTTAAAATAAAATTGGCTATTTTTATATTTAATCAGTGAAATAAAAATATTGGTTAAATAATTTAACAAATAATTTTATTTTATTCAAAAACACTTTTTTTTCATTTATTGTTAAAAACATACTTTCTTTTTTTAAGAAAAAAAATAATTATATGTAAATATAATTGTGAAAATAAAGGAAACTCTTCTTTAAAAAAAGAATTATATGTGCTAACATAATAATGAAAGTATATTTATTAACAGCAAAATACATTGTAAATGTAGTAATACATATTTATGACGTATACAGGAAATATTACATAATATAAAGGAGTTATATAATAATGAAACAAAATATTGCTAATATGATTGATCACACAGTACTTAAAGCTTTTTCAAGCAAAGAAGATGTTATAAAAGTTTGCAAAGAAGCTAAAGAACATGGATTCTTTTCAGTTTGTATAAACCCAACACATATAGAGCTTGCCAAACAAGAACTAGAAGGAAGCAAAGTAAAAGTTTGTACAGTAATAGGTTTCCCTTTAGGTGCAAACACTAGTGAAGTAAAAGCTTTTGAAACAAAAGATTCTATATCAAAAGGTGCTCATGAAGTAGATATGGTTATAAATATAGGTGCATTAAAAGACAAAAACTATGACCTTGTTTATAAAGATATAAAAGCAGTCGTAGATGCAGCTAACAAAGAAGCATTAGTAAAAGTAATAATAGAAACTTGCTATTTAACTGATGAAGAAAAGAAAATAGCATGTGAGTTATCAGTTAAAGCTGGAGCAGATTATGTTAAAACATCAACTGGATTTGGAACTGGCGGATCAACTCCTGAAGATATAAAATTAATGAGAGATGTAGTTGGACCAAATGTTGGAGTTAAAGCATCTGGTGGTGTAAGAACTACAGAAGATGCTATAAAAGTTATAGATGCTGGTGCATCTAGAATAGGAGCTAGTGCTTCTATATCTATAGCTACTGGTGAAAAAACAGATATTATAGGGTATTAAAACTATTAGCTAGAATTTATCTAATTAGCAGACATTTAAAAATATATGACAATAATTAAAGCTAAAAATATGTTATGAGGAAATTTTAACCAATAGAAACTAATGTGATTTGACTTATTATTTTATGGGTAATGTATTAAGTGTGACTTTAAAATAATAATTTTGTATTAAAAATTATTTTTTTGTTCGAATTTTGAAAATTGTCAGAATTATGAAGGACTTTAAATTATTATGCAGAATATTGTTAATAAATGTAAAGAGTGTTTTGTAAAACAGACTAACGCTTATAGTAATGACACAATTAATAGTTTTATAAACATGCAAATATAAATTGTATAGTATTTAGGGTAAAAATAAGGAGGAAACATAAAATGGCTAAATTTATGAAAACAGTTGATGGAAATACAGCTGCTGCTCATGTTGCTTATGCATTTACAGAAGTTGCTGCTATATATCCAATAACACCATCATCAACTATGGCTGAATTAGTTGATGAATGGTCATCTCAAGGAAGAAAAAACGTCTTTGGACAAAAAGTAAAAGTTGTTGAAATGCAATCTGAAGCAGGAGCTGCAGGAGCATTCCACGGTTCATTACAAGGTGGAGCATTAACTTCAACATTTACAGCTTCTCAAGGTTTATTATTAATGGTACCAAATATGTATAAATGCGCTGGAGAATTATTACCAGGTGTATTCCATGTTACTGCTCGTGCACTAGCTGCTCAAGCATTATCAATATTTGGAGACCATCAAGACGTTATGGCTGCAAGACAAACAGGTGTTGTTATGCTTGCTTCTGGTTCAGTTCAAGAAGTTGCTGATATAGCTCCAGTTGCACATATGTCTGCAGTAGAAGGATCATTACCATTTATACATTTCTTTGATGGATTCAGAACTTCACATGAAATTCAAAAAGTTGAATTAATGGAAAATGAAGATTATGAGCAATTATTAGACAAAGATGCTGTTCAAGCATTTAGAGATAAGGCTTTATCTCCAAACCATCCAGTTACTAGAGGTACAGCTCAAAACCCTGATATATACTTCCAAACAAGAGAAGTTTCTAATAAATACTATAATGATATAGTAGGAATAGTTGAAAAAAATATGGCAAGAATGAGCGAAATAACAGGAAGAAAACATAGCTTATTTGATTACTATGGAGCAGAAGATGCTAAACATGTAGTTGTTGCTATGGGTTCTGTTACAGAAGCTTTAGAAGAAACAATAGACTACTTAAATGCTAAAGGTGAAAAACTTGGTATGATAAAAGTTCACTTATTCAGACCATTCTCAACTGAACATTTCTTAGCAGCAATGCCTAAGACTGTTGAAAGAGTATGTGTTCTTGATAGAACTAAAGAGCCAGGTGCTCCAGGTGAACCATTATACTTAGACGTAGTAAATGTACTTGCTAAATCTGATATATCTCCATTAGTAGTAGGTGGAAGATACGGACTTGGATCAAAAGATACAACTCCAACTGATTTACATGCAGTATTTGAAAACTTAAACATAGAAGAACCTAGAAATGGATTTACTATAGGTATAGTAGATGATGTAACAAATACATCTTTACCAAAAGCTACACCAATTAAAATAAAAGCTCCAGGAACAGTTAGATGTAAATTCTGGGGATTAGGATCAGATGGTACTGTTGGTGCTAATAAACAAGCAATAAAAATAATAGGTGACCACACTGACAAATATGCTCAAGCATACTTTGACTACGATTCTAAAAAATCTGGTGGTATAACAATGTCTCACTTAAGATTTGGTGATACTCCAATCAGATCTACATATCTTTTAGATGAATCTGATTATATAGCTTGTCATAACCAATCATATGTTTACAAATATGATTTATTACAAGGACTAAAAAAAGGTGGTACATTCGTACTTAACACTATATGGGATCAAGAAGGATTAGAAGCTCATCTTCCTGCAGAAATGAAAAAATATATAGCAGAAAATGAAATAGAATTCTATACAATAAATGCTGTTAAAATAGGTCAAGAAATAGGTCTTGGAAATAGAATAAACATGATATGTCAATCTGCATTCTTCAAATTAGCTGATATAATACCAGTTGATGATGCTGTTAAATATCTAAAGGATTCTATAGTAAAGGCTTATGGTAAAAAAGGTGAAAAAATAGTTAACATGAACTACCAAGCTGTTGATGCAGGTATAAACTCATTAGTTAAAGTAGAAGTTCCAGCTTCTTGGGCAAATGCTACTGACGATGAAGCAGCAGCAACTTGTGAAGAACCAGCATTCATAAAAGATATATTAAGACCAATGAGTGGACAAAAAGGTAATGATTTACCAGTAAGTACATTCTTAGGATATGAAGATGGTACATTCCCATGTGGTACTGCAGCTTATGAAAAACGTGGTATAGCTGTAAATGTTCCAGAATGGATTACAGAAAACTGTATACAATGTAATAGATGTTCATTCATATGTCCTCATGCTTGTATAAGACCAGTTCTTGTAACAGAAGAAGAATTAGCTAATGCTCCAGAGGCATTCAAAACTAAAAAAGCTATAGGTAAAGGACTTGAAGGATTACAATATAGAATACAAGTATCTCCAATGGACTGTACAGGATGTGGAAACTGTGCTGACGTATGTCCAGCTAAAGAAAAAGCTTTAGTTATGGAACCTTTCGATACTCAAGAAGTAGAAGCTGAAAACTGGGCTTATGCAGTTGATACTGACAAAGTTGCTCCAAAAGGTGATGTAATGAACGTAAACTCTGTTAAAGGTTCTCAATTTAGACAACCATTAATGGAATTCTCAGGAGCTTGTGCAGGATGTGGAGAAACTGCATACATCAAACTTGTAACTCAATTATTTGGAGATAGAATGATGATAGCTAATGCTACGGGATGTTCTTCTATTTGGGGAGGATCTGCTCCATCAACTCCATATACTTGCAACCACGAAGGTAAAGGTCCATCTTGGGCAAACTCATTATTCGAAGATAATGCTGAGTATGGATTAGGACAACATTTAGCTGTTGAACAAATAAGAGGTAAATTAGTTGAAGATATACAAAAACTTGCTGCAAATCCTTGTTGTGAAGAAGGTGCAGTAGTATTCAATAACTGGTTAGAAACTAAAGATAACAGTGAAGCTTCTGTTAAAGCAAGTAAAGCTGTTGTTGAATTAATAAATAAAGCTGAACCAAAAGATGAAGAAACTAAAGCATTAATTGAATCTGTTAAATCAAGACAAGATTACTTGGCTAAGAGATCTCAATGGATACTTGGTGGAGATGGTTGGGCTTATGATATAGGATATGGTGGACTTGATCATGTTCTTGCATCAGGAGAAAATGTAAATGTTCTTGTATTTGATACAGAAATTTACTCTAACACTGGTGGTCAATCTTCAAAATCTACTCCAGTTGCTGCTATGGCTAAATTCGCTGCTGCTGGTAAGAGATCTAGAAAGAAAGACCTTGGTATGATGGCTATGAGTTATGGTAATGTATACGTTGCTCAAGTTGCTATAGGCGCTGATTACAACCAATTTGTAAAAGCAGTTGTAGAAGCTGAAGCTTATGATGGACCATCTCTAATCATATGCTATGCTCCATGTATATCTCATGGATTAAAAGAAGGTATGGGAAGAAGTGTAGCTAACGAAGAACAAGCTGTTAAAGCTGGATACTGGCATTTATACAGACATAACCCAACTCTTAGAGCTGAAGGTAAGAATCCATTCTCACTTGACTCTAAAGAGCCAACAGAAAGCTTCAGAGATTTCTTAATGAAACAAGTAAGATATTCTGCTATAGCTAAACAATTCCCAGATGAAGCAGAACAATTATTCACAATGGCTGAAGAATCTGCTAAAGATAGATTAGATAGCTACAAAAGATTAGCTGACTAATATAAATTTAAAATTTAATTAATTTATATAAAAAGAAATGGTGGATTATTTTAATCCACCATTTTTATTTGAAAATTATTAAAGAGCAAATCTATGAATTTTAAATAATACAATATTGTAATATTATGCAATTAAAAACTATCATATAATATATTTATGATAAAGGGAGGGAATATTATGTGGATTAGAAGTGAATTGAAAGAACGAGGAAAAATTACTTTTAAAAGATTTTATTGGAAAGCAGTGCTAGTATGCTTTATATGTTTATTATTAAGTGGAGGTTTAGGAAGCGGAGCTGGCAGCCGAGTAAGCGATACTTACGATTCATTTATGCATAATGATTATAATTATACAGATGATGATTATTATGGCGATGAAAAATATTATTATGATGAAGATTTAGATCAAGAAGCATCAGATTCTTTTAATGTAGTAGAGGAATTCTTTGCTAGTGGATTCTTTTTATTATTTATAGGAATATTTATAATTATTTTTATCGTACTATTTATTATTAAACTACTAATTGTTTATCCAATAGAAATAGGTAAAAATAATTTCTTTATGGGAATCAGAGAAGAAGAAAAAACATTAGATAGCTTAATTTTTATTTATAAAAGTGGTCAACTTAAAAATACTATATTTACAATGTTTATGAAAGGTTTATTCCAGTTTTTATGGTCATTGTTATTTGTAATTCCAGGAATAATAAAAGCCTATGAATATAGAATGATACCATATATATTATGCGAAAATCCAGATATAAGCAGACAAAGAGCTTTTGAAATAAGTAAAAGAATGATGAAGGGTAATAAGTGGAATACTTTTGTATTGGATTTATCTTTCTTAGGATGGGAGATATTATCAGGTATTACTATAGGTATACTTGGTATCTTTTATGTTAATCCTTATGTACAAAGTACAAATGCGGAATTATATGCTTATCTTAGAGAAGATGCTCTTAAAAATGGATATGTTAGTAGTAGTGAATTAATAGGATTCTAATATATTGAAAGGTAAATGTGAAATGGAAGAAATAAATTATAATACTTTTATAAGAGAAGTGATAATTAATAAAGAAAAGATGGAAAATATTAATGAATATCCTTTCTCATTGCCTATAATAAAGCATTTAGAAAGATTAAAAATGAATCCAAAAGTTACTTTTATTGTAGGAGAAAACGGTAGTGGAAAATCAACTTTATTGGAAGCTATAGCTGTAGCATATGGGTTTAATCCAGAAGGTGGTACCAAAAACTTTAATTTTTATACAAAAAATAGTCACTCCATACTTTACGAATATATTACCTTAGTAAAAGGAATAAAAATCCCAAAAGATGGATTCTTCTTGAGAGCAGAGTCGATGTATAATTTGGCTACAAATATAGATGAGCTAGATAGTGTTAGTGGCCTAGGTGCTAAGGTGATTGATTCATATGGAGGCAAATCCCTTCATGATCAATCTCATGGAGAATCATTTTTCTCTGTAATGTTAAATAGATTTTCAAAAAATGGTATCTATATTCTTGATGAGCCAGAAGCAGCTCTGTCTCCATGTAGACAAATGTCAATGCTTACTAGGATAAATGAATTAGTAAAAGAAAATTGTCAATTTATTATAAGTACTCATTCACCCATACTTATGGCTTATCCTGACTCTACAATATATGAAATTAAAGATAACAAAATTAGAGAAGTAAATGTAGAGGAAACGGATCATTTTCAAATAACAAAATCATTTTTAAATAGTAAAGAAAAGTTTTTAAATATTTTATTAAATGACTAAAATAAAAACTACTATATAATAAAAATACCAACTATATAAGATGATATAGTTGGTATTTTTATTTCTAAGATCATTTCTATAAAGTAAGTGATTGACCATATAAGCCAAACTACAATACTAAACTTATGGAATGTTTCTTTTTTATTTTCATCGTTTTTATGTAATACCCATGTTGCCCAAACAGCATGGAACAACATAAGGACAATTGCTAGAAATTCAGTAATTCCGTGTAACGTTAGTCCCATAGCACTCATCGTATCAGCACCTGATTTGGCTATTTTACTCATAGTTAACAATTGTATCATATATTAAACCTAGCCAAAATATAATTACATGGTTTTTCTTAGCTTTTTACGTAATCAGCCCTTTTTAGTCGCCTGACTATCCTGGATATTGTACCTTTAGCTAAGTACGTTTTTTGTCAATAACTTATATTTAGATTATTTTAACTATGAATTAACATTTCTAATGAATAATTATTCTCATAAAGATAAGTAAATAGTTGAGTATATTTTTTAAAAATTTTAAATTTATTGCTACAAAATTCAACATCATTATAAACTTTCCAACAACCACAAATTTTAAAATTATTTCCTTTATATTTAATAAAATCTTTTACATCATTTAAAGGATAGCCTAAAAAAACGCCAACTTCATGAGGTGTTTTATGAAAAAGTTCAAATCTGTATTTTAAGTGGTAAATGTAGCTATCCATATTAATATCTTTATATCCATAAGTACTTAAAAAATCTGTAACGCTTTTATCTTTTAAAGCATTGAGAAGCAGTTTTGATCTATAAATGTAAATTAAATCATATTTTTCGCAAGTATAAATAATCTCTAAGTATACGTCTAAAGAATTTAAAAGCCGATTATAATTTATAATTTGAGTATTTATATTAAATTTATTGTCTTTGTAAACCTTAAATAAGCTACCTATTTTTACTCCGGCTAAAGTTGGTGAAGCATATTTTATTAATAATTTATCTATCATTTAAAATCATTCCTTAAAAGTTATATAGTTTTATTATTCTTATAAAATAGTTAATCTATAAATGTATTTTTTATGTAAAATCTGTAAAAATAACCTGTATTTCTTGACAGATTGGAAATGAAATGGTATTCTTATTATAAATATTAATGATAATCATTATCAATTATCTAGGGAGGATGGAAGATAAATGACTTTATTGGTAGTAGGTGGAAATGAAAGAATGAAGAGAGATTATATTAATTTAGGAAAAGAAAAAGGATACAAAACAAAAGTAATACTAAATATGTCATCAAAAGCTCTTAAGGATTTTGGAAGTCCAAATGCAGTTGTAATGTTTACTTCGACGGTATCTCATAAATTAAAAACTGTAGTGGAAACTCAAGCTAAGAAAAAAAATATACCTGTGATAAGACATTACAACAACAGTAAAGTATCTTTTTTAGAATGTCTTGATAAAGTAGATGAATGTAATGGAGAATGTTCATCATGTAAATATAATTTTAAAAAAACCAAGAACATTATATAAAATACATAAGAAAAACATAAATGCTATTACAGGTATTTTTTAATAATGATAATTATTTTCACAAAACTGTTGACATGGGAAATATTGAAAGTTATTATTATAGTATATGAAATTAATTATCAATAAATAGTGAATATCATTTGAATAAATTTAAGGGGATGGTTATATGTTATTGTCTATGGTTTCTTTAGGAGAAATTAAAAAAATAAAAGAATTAAGAGGCAAAGATTCAGTAAAAACACATTTGCAGAGTCTTGGATTTCTTCCAGGTGAAAAAATTGAGGTAATATCAGACAATCCAAGTGGAATTATATTATTAATTAAAAGTACAAAAATAGCTATAAATAAAGCAATGGCAAATAAAATAGTAGTAGAATAGCAGGAGGAAAGATTAATGAAAACATTAAGAGATTTAAGTCCTGGACAAAAAGGAAAAGTAACTAGTTTAGGAGAAAAAGGGCCTTCAAGAAGAAGGCTGATGGATATGGGAATTACACCAGGAGTGGAAATACAAATAGTAAAAGTAGCTCCACTAGGTGATCCTATAGAGGTAAATTTAAGAGGATATGAATTAAGTCTAAGAAAAGACGAAGCAAATCAAATAATAGTAAATCAATTATAGTAAAGAAGGGGAATAAAATGAGTTCAAATATTGCATTAGCAAAAGATCCAAACTGTTGTAAAACAAAGAGTTTAAATATTGCATTAGCAGGAAATCCAAACTGTGGAAAAACAACTCTTTTTAATGAAATTACTGGTTCGAAACAACATGTTGGGAACTGGCCAGGAGTTACTGTAGAAAAAAAAGAGGGAAAATATAAAAAAAATAAAGCTATGAATATAGTGGATTTGCCAGGAATTTACTCTCTTTCACCCTATTCAGCAGAAGAAATAGTGGCAAGAAATTATATAGTAGAAGAAAAACCAGATGTACTTATAAATATAATAGATGCTACAAATATAGAAAGAAATATGTACTTAACACTTCAAATACTAGAAACAGAAATTCCAACTATTGTAGCCCTAAACATGATGGATGAAGTTGAAAATAGTGGTACTCAAATAGATATCGATAAAATATCAAAACTTTTAGGCGTTAAGGTTGTACCTATAGTGGCGAGAAATGGCAAAAATATAGATTTGTTAATGGAAGAAGTTAAAAAAACATCAAATGAAAAAAATAAAGATTTGAAAATTTACTCTAAAGATGTTGAGGAATTTTTAGAAGAAATTTTACGTCATATTGATGATAATGATAGTCGTTTGATAAACTCTAGATGGAGAAGCATAAAATTATTAGAAGAAGATTCCATAGAAAGTGAAAAACTTCCACAATATAAAAAAGAAGAAATTCAATCTATTTTAAGTAGAGCTAATGAAAAATTAAATGGAGATGCAGAAGGCGAAATTGCAGATCAAAGATACAAATTCATTTCTAGTGTAGTAGGAAAAACTGTTAAAAAGAAAGAAAAATTAGATGGTAAAAGAATAGAAACTACATCTGATAAAATAGATAAAATACTAACAAATAGGTTAATAGCTATACCTGCATTTTTAGCAATAATGTATGGATTATTCTCTATAACCTTTGGTGAAGGACCTTTAGGTATAGGTGTATGGCTTCAAACTATAGTTGTTGATTTTTGGGATGGACCATTAACTGAAACAATACTTACGTCATTACAAAATATGGGTGCTAGTGAATGGGCACTATCTTTAGTGGGGGACGGTATTTTAGCAGGTCTTGGGGGGGTTGTATCATTCTTACCACAAATCCTTGTATTATTCTTACTAATGTCAATTTTAGAAGACAGTGGATATATGGCAAGGGTTGCCTTTGTCATGGATAAGATCTTTAGAAGATTTGGTTTAAGTGGAAAATCATTTATACCACTACTTATGGGATTTGGGTGTTCAGTACCAGCTCTTATGGCTAGTAGAACTTTAGAAAATGAAAAAGATAGAAAAATAACAATGATGATTACTCCATTTATGTCTTGCGGAGCTAAACTACCAATTTATCTAATGTTTGCAGCAACATTATTTGCAAATAGCAATCAAACTTTAATTATCTATTCTATTTACATGTTAGGTCTAGTTGTAGCAGTAATATCAGCACTTATACTAAGTAAATTTGTAGTAAAAGGTGAAGCATCAAACTTTATAATGGAACTTCCTCAATATAGAGTGCCAACTTTAAGAAGTGTATTTATACATGGTTTCGAAAAAGTTAAAGGATTTGCAATAAAAGCAGGAACAGTTATATTAGCATCTACAATATTGATTTGGTTATTATCAAACTTTAACCTTAGCGGTATGTGTGAAATGGAAGATAGCATATTAGCATCAATAGGTAGAAGTATTCAGTGGATATTTGCACCACTTGGATTTGGTAACTGGAAAGCATCAGTAGGAGTAGTAACAGGATGGATAGCTAAAGAAAATATAGTTTCTACTTTTGGAGTATTATTTGGTGCAAGTGATGCAATCACAGAGGCGGCTATGGAAGGAAGTGCAGCAATTCCAGGTGTGGCAACAGCATTTACTAAGGCGGCAGCATTTTCATATATGACATTTAACTTACTTTGTATGCCTTGCTTTGCAGCTGTTGGAGCTATGAAAAAAGAAATGGGATCTTGGAAAGATACTCTTCATACTGTAGCATTTCAAATGCTAGTGGCTTGGGTAGTTGCATTTTTAGTATATACAATCTGTGGGTTTATTTTTTAAATAAAGGAATGATATTATGATAAATTACGTAATCGGAATAGGAGCAGCATTGATAGTGATTTTAACGTGCAAAAACTTTATAAAGAATGCTAGAAGTGGAGAATGTAAATGTTCTAGTGGTTGCAATGGGTGTTCATCTGCAAATCAGTGTAACCATAAACAATAATTTCTTAAAAATCTAACCTTCCCTAAAAAAGAATGAGATAGCTCATTCTTTTTTACATTTAAGGAAATTATAGTTGAATTTACGCTGTTGATAAACTCTGGAATCAAGTTATATCAAGTTATTTAGGGAATGTAAAAAATGTATTTTTGAGCAACGGGGTTGCCTGAAGCGATAGCGAAGGCATCTCGTTGGCGACATGAGCGAAGCGAATTTTTTATTTGCATAAAAATATATTATTGTAATTTGGAACAAAATATAAAGAGTAGCTATAAGAAATATTAATATAAAAATATATGTTATAATAATTTAGAGTAAGAAAATTAATAGGGAGGAATTTTATATGAAAGAAATATATGAAGTTTCAGATGATTATTTAAATAGTCAGATTAAATATTTGAAATTATTATCTAAACAATACTCAAGCATATCTAAGGCGAGTGCTGAAATTATAAATTTAAAAGCAATATTAAATCTTCCTAAGGGAACAGAACATTTTCTATCAGATATTCATGGGGAATATGAGCCTTTTGTTCATGTATTAAAAAATGCATCTGGAGTAATAAAAAGAAAAATAGAAGAGCTATTTGGAAATTCTATGATAGAAAGCGAGCGAAGAAGACTGGCCACTCTTGTATATTATCCGGAACAAAAGCTAGATCTAATTGAAAAACAAGAAAGTCAAAAAGAAATAGAAGATTTTTATAGAATAAGTATTCATAGATTAATTGAACTTTTAAGATATGCTTCAAGCAAGTATACAAGATCAAAAGTAAGAAAATTCCTTCCAGAAGATTTTAAATATATTATAGAGGAGTTATTACATCCAGACTCAACGAGTCCTCATAAAGATGAATATTATAAAAGTATAGTAGATTATATTATTGAAATAGACAGAGCAAGAGTATTTATAATAGAAGTTTCTAAGGCAATACAAAAACTTGTTATAGATAGATTACATATAGTTGGAGATATTTATGATAGGGGACCAAGACCTGATATTATTATGGATACTTTGATGAATTACCACAATGTGGATATACAGTGGGGAAACCATGATATATTATGGATGGGAGCTGCATCAGGACAAAAACTATGTGTAGCCAATGCCATAAGAATATCTGCAAGATATGCTAATTTAGATATAGTAGAAGATATTTATGGTATTAATATATTACCTTTAGCAACGTTTGCCCTAGAAGTATACAAAGATGATCCATGTACAGAATTTATACCTAAGATGAGTGATGATGAGGCTTCTATAACTGAAAAATCATTAATGGCAAAAATGCACAAAGCAATTAGTATAATTCAATTTAAATTAGAAGCAGAAATAATTAAAAGAAGACCAGAGTTTGAAATGGATCATAGGTTATTATTAAACAAGGTAAATTACAAAGAGGGAACAATAGAACTAAAGGGTAAAACTTACAAATTAAAAGACATAAACTTCCCAACAATAGACCCAAAAGATCCTTATAAACTAACACAAAGAGAAGAAATTGTTATAGAGAAGTTGGCTACATCTTTTGAAAATAGTGACAAACTTCAAAAACACGTAGGATTTCTATTCTCAAAAGGCAGCATTTATTTAAAAACTAATGGCAATTTACTTGTTCACGGGTGTATACCTTTAACTAATGATGGTGACTTTATGTCTATGAAAATTGACAATCATGAATATAAAGGAAAAGCATTAATGGACAAGATGGAATCTTATATTAGAAAAGGATATTTCTTTGATAAAAATCATCCAGAAAAAGAATATGGAAAAGATATGATGTGGTATTTATGGACAGGCAAATGCTCATCATTATTTGGAAAAGATGATATGACCACGTATGAAAGATATTTTATAGAGGAAAAAGAAGCTCAAAGAGAAAATAAAAATCCATATTATACTTTAAGGGAAGAAGATGAAATATTAAAGAGGATCTTTGATGAGTTTGATTTAGATTTTGAAAGCGGTCACATAATCAATGGCCATGTGCCCGTTAAGAGTAAAAATGGTGAAAGTCCATTAAAAGCAGGTGGAAGAATTTTAGCTATTGATGGTGGTTTTTCTAGAGCTTACCAAGGTAAAACAGGAATAGCAGGATATACTTTAATATATAACTCACAAATGATGCAATTAGTATCACATGAGCCATTCTCATCAGCAGAAGACTCTATATTTAATGAAAAAGATATATTATCCACGTCAATAATTGTGGAAAATAGAGTAAATAGAATGTTTGTAAGAGATACTTATGATGGAATGAAAATACAGCAAGAAGTAAATGATTTAAAGATGTTAATAATTGCTTACAAAAAAGGTCTTATTAAAGAAGTTTAGGTCAAATAGAAAGTATGAATGAGCTATGCTATTAAAAAATTAGTAAATAGCTCATTTTTATTTATAATTAAAATACTAAACCTAAATAAAAAAATAATTTATTGTATAAAGATAATTTAGAAATTGACGTATTATAAAAATAAAAAGGTTGAGGAGAATATATGATTAATAGCATTGACTTATTAAAATACCAGCTAAGTAGTTCTTTGACTGGTTTAAATAAATGTAGTTGTGAATCTAGTAGTAATTCTTTTGACATGGTAATGATAAGTTTGTTAAAAGCAATCTCTACAACTAATTCACAAAATATAAATATAAACCTAAACAATAAAAATCTTGGCAATATATCAGGATTAGAAACATTAAATAGTAGTCAAAATTCAAATAAAATACAAGCAACTAACAAAGATAAAAGTGTAAATGAAAGAATAGAAAATGCAGTGGAAAAATGTGCTAAGAAGTACGGGGTAAATGAGAATTTGATTAAATCAATAATAAAAGTTGAATCTAATTTTAATCCTAACTGTGTGTCTGGTGCTGGTGCAAAAGGATTAATGCAGCTAATGCCATTTAACTGTACTGACTTAGGAGTTAAAGATCCATTTAATATTGAACAAAATATAGACGGTGGAACAAGACATATAAAAGAATATCTAGATATGTATGGTGGAGATGAACAGATGGCGCTGATGGCTTACAATGGTGGACCGGGAAGAATGGCTAGCAGAGGAGTTAAATCCATCAATGATTTATATAAAATGCCAAGGGAAACTCAAAACTATGTACCAAAAGTAATGAAGTACTATAAAGGATAATTAAAATATTTATAATATAGAGGATAAATATGAAAGTAGAACAGGTAGGTATAAATAGGAATATTAATACTATAGAAAATAGAGGAAATAAACAAAAAAGTAGCTTTAATGATAGTTTTAATCTGGAGAATAGATTTAAAAGTAAAGAAGAAATTGAATTGTATATGAAAGAAATAAAATCAATTGGCGAAAAAGTGGTAGCAAATCAAAACTATAGCGATGTGGTGAATTATAAAAGGGCTATTAAGTCATATTTAAAGTCAGTTGTGGATTATATGTATAGTTTAAATCAAGATTCTAGTTTTTGGGATGGAAATTATTTCAAAACAGTAAGAATAGTAGATGAAAAATTAGAAAGTATTACTAAAGAATTATTGTACGATCAGAAAGATAATATAGACTTGGCCACAAAAATAGACGAGATAAATGGGCTTTTAGTCGATATGTATTTATAGGAGGGCATATGAATAATATTTATTCAGTAGAATTTGAACAATTAGTAGAAGGTGAAAAAATACCAACCGATAGTGCTAACCAAATATTCGGTGCACTTATGGATATAACCATATCTATGGGAAGTGCTAAAGAAAAAATTGGTAAAATTGCAAACTATAAAGTGGGAGACATAATAGTGCTTGATAAGCATGTTGAAGAAACACTTGATATAAATGTCAACGGAAAAATGATAGCAAGTGGAGAGAGTATAATTATAGAAAATAAATTAGCAGTTAGGCTTTCTCAGATTAAAAGTGTAAATCAAGATATTTAGTTAATACAAGGAGGTGCACTATGAAAATTAATAGTATTAAGTTTACAAATATAGATAATGTTTATAAAACTAAAAAATTAGGAGTTGAAAACATAAATAATAAAAATAATAAATCAGATTCAGTACAAATATCAGATTTAGGAAAATATTTAAATGAAGTAAATATAAGCAAAGAAGATGTAAATATGGAAAAAGTCAATGATATAAAAAAACGAATTGAAAATGGAACATATTCAGTAGATTCAAAAGCTTTAGCAAAAAAAATAATAGAAAAGATGGAAGGTGATAATAATTGAATTCACAGTTAAAAGTAGTAATATTTGAAGAAAAAAATATTATTAAAAATTTATTAACTCTTTTAGATGAACAGTATAACCTTATAATAGATAAAGATGTTATAAAAATGGATAAAATTGCGAAAGAATTAGATGAATCAGCAAAAAACTTAGCGAGAATAGAAATAAAAAGAAGAAATATTATGGGTAGTGAATCTAGTATGAAAGAAGTTGTTGATGATAGTGATGATGAAAAAATAAAGCAAGCTTATGAAGAAATACAAGCTACCTTAAAGATGATAGAAATCCAAAAAGAAGCAAATGAAATACTTATAAAGCAAAGATTATTCTTTACCCAAAAAATGATAAATTGCATTAAACCTAACAAAGGGATAGGTACATATAATGCTTATGGGCAAGTAGGTAAATAAGATAGGGGGATATATATGGCTGGATTATTAGGGAGTTTATACTCAGCTAAATCGGGAATGAATGTAAGTCAGGCATCTATACAGACTACATCCCACAATATTAACAATATGAATACACCTGGGTATACTAGGCAAAGAGTTGAACAAAGCGCAAAAAGTGCTTATAGTAACCCGGGATTTAATAGTAGTCTTGGAGCAGGTCAATTAGGGACAGGTGTAGAGGCTACTAATATTATGAGGATAAGAAATACTTTTTATGATTATCAGTATAGAAGCGAATCTCATAACTATGGAGAAGTAAGTACTAAATATCAATATTATACTAATATGGAAACTATATTTAATGAGCCTTCAGATACGTCGATTTCAGCATCAATAGCCAACTTTTTTTCTAGTTGGCAAGAATTATCAAAGAACCCTACAGATGTAGGTTCTAAGGATATTATGGTTCAAAATACTAAGTATCTTGCTGATAATATTAGTAACATAAAGAAAAAACTAGATAGTTTGGCACAACAAGCTGATAAGAAGTTAAACGAAGATGTTGAAGAAGTAAACAAGATGCTTGAGCAACTAAAAGAATTAGATAAACAGATAAAAATAGTTGAAGGTAGTGGTAAAACACCTAACGACTTGATGGATGAAAGAGATAAGGTTTTAGATGATTTAAGTATGAAGCTAGATATAAATAATGATGATGTTAAACAGCTTTTGGAAAATACACATGATGCAAGTGGTAATTTTACACCGCTAACTGTAGATGATATAAAAGCTTTGGGTGATGTTTCAGGAGAAATACAAGGTTCTTTAGATATGATAGAAAAAATAAATGAATATACGACAAGTTTAAAAGACTTAGCAAAGGGCATAGCTGAAGGTGTTAATAAAGTCCTTTCAGATGGAGGTGCTAAACCATCTGACTTATTTATATTTGACGCCGATAAAGATCCAATATTAAGTGTAAATAAAAATTTATCAGATAATCCTAGAGATTTTGAAATTTCAACAGAAACAGCCTTAGCAATGTATAAATTAAAGGATGAAAAAATAACTATAGGAGGGGAAACAACTACTATAGATAAATTTTACAACCAAATGATACAAAAACTAGGTAATGAATCACAAGAAATAATAAGACAAGAACGTAATCAAAGTAAAATAATTAAAGAAATAGATAATACAAGATTAAATACATCAGGAGTATCTCTGGATGAAGAAATGGTAAATTTAATACAATTTCAACATGCATATAGTGCTAGTGCCAAGGTGGTATCTACTATAGATAGTCTTTTAGATGTAGTTATAAATGGTCTAAAGAGGTAGGGGGGTAAATATGAGAATAACAAATACTTCAATGATAAAAAATCACATGTATGATACTCAAGAAAATTTAACTAGAATGAGTAAAATAAATGAGCAGATAAATTCTAGTAAAATGATAAATAGAGTTTCTGATGATCCACATAAAGCTATAAGGATAATGAACTTAAATAATGAAATAAGATATACAGAAAAATATAACTATAATATAGATGAAACTGTAGGTTGGATGAATACAACTGATGGATCTTTAGAGCATTTAGGGAATATGCTTGGAGATATAAAAGAGGATATATTAAAGGTTGGAAATGGTGTGTATTCTGATGAAGAGTTTAAGGCTATTCAGGCTGAAGTGAATGAAAAAATAAAAGAAATTGCCGATGTAATGAATACTACTTATGGTGGAAAATATATGTTTGGTGGGACTAATGTAGATGAGCCACCTTTAATAATGGAAGATAAAAATGGTGTAATTACTCTAAAAATCAATCCAAATTCAAATATGGGTGATCTAAGAGCTGATATATCTGATGGTATAAATATAGATTATAATATATCAGCTGGTGAGATTTTTAATGGAAAAGATAATAATGGTTCATCAATAGATTTTCTTGAAGAAATTAATAATGTGTCTAAACTTATGGATAAAATAGCAAACGGAACTGATGATGAAAAAAGCAAAGCAAAAAAAGAATTATTAGGAACGACTAAGGATAATATAGATAATTTGTATAATCATGCACTAGATGAAAGAACTTCTTTAGGTGTTAGAGTAAATACAGCTGAAAAAGTAAAGGGACTTAATGAAGAAAACATACTAAATATGAAGGGCGTATTATCTCTAGACCAAGACGTAAATCAAGTTGAGAAATTTATAGAGTTAAAATCAGCTGAATTAGTATATCAAGCATCTATAAAAGTAGGGACTACATTAATGCAACCTACTATATTAGATTATCTATAAAATGTTGGAGGAATCTATGCAAATATTTTTTGAAAAGGGAATACCAGGACTTGAAAAATATAGAGAATTTGAAATAAATCAAGTTGAAAGCAATGAAAAATTTAAGCAGATAATATCTATAGAAGATTCAAATATTGGATTTATAGCTATATCTCCTTTTGAAATCAAAAAGGATTATGAATTAAACTTAAGTGACGATGTAATAAAAGAATTACAAATAGATAGTCCAAAGGATGTATTAGTATTAAGTTTAATAACTCTAGGAAAAACTTTAGAAAAAAGTACAGTTAATTTAAAAGCTCCTGTTATTATAAATATAAAAAATAACAAAGGTAAGCAATTAATATTGCAAGATGATAAATATAACATAAAAGAACCTTTAGTATAAGGAGTGGGATGATGTTAGTAATTACTAGGAAAAAGGAAGAATCTTTATTGATTGGTGATGATATTGAAATAAAAATAGTCAAAATAGATGACGGAAGTGTAAAAATTGCAATAGATGCCCCAAAGGATAAAATTATACTTAGGAAAGAAGTATATGAAAATGTAAGAAAAGAAAATGCTAAAGCAGTTGCAAATACAGATGAAATATTAAAGTTGTTAAAGTAAGGAAGGAATATTTATGTATACATCAAACCCGTATAATACATACAAGCAAAATTCAGTAAACATGGCATCAAAGGAAAAATTACTATTGATGCTATTAGATGGTGCTGTTAAATATACAAAAATAGCAAAAACAGCAATACAAGAAAAAGACATAGTTAGAGCTCATAAGGAATTGATTCGTGTTCAAGATATATTTCTGGAATTAATGGTTACAATGGATAAAAGTTCTGGCAAGTATATGGAAGAGTTATATAATTTATATGATTTTATAAAAAATGAACTGGGAAGAGCAAATATAAAAAAAGATGTGAAAATAATCGATAGTTTATTACCTATAATAGAAGACGTGCGTGATATGTGGTATGAAGTGGATAAAAAGATAAAAACAGGAAAATAGGAGGCGATTCTATGTCAAGTGTAAGTGGAATAAGATTACCTGGTTTAGCAACAGGTATGGATACTGAAACGATGGTAAAAGAAATGCTTACTGGAGAACAAAATAAAATAGACAAAGCTAAGCAAAAAGAGCAAACTTTAAAGTGGCAACAAGAAATTTATAGAGAAGTTATAAATGACGTAAAAGGTTTTAATGATAAATATTTTAGCTTCACATCTAAAGACTCTATATTGATTAGTAGCGCTTGGAACACATTAAATATAAATAGTTCTAATTCAAATGTGATAACTGCAACAGGGAGTGCAGGAGCCAATACAGTAAATTATAAGTTTGAAGTAAGTAAACTTGCTACCTCAGGAAAAGCAAGCTCAACAACTGCTAAAGGTGGAAAAATTGAAAAAAATAGTGAGTTGAAAGATTTAGGCCTTGGTGTAGGAACTACTGAATTTTCTATACGTTATGGAGATAAGGATAATGAAGTAAGTAGTAAAATAACTATAAGAACAGAAGATAAATATAAAGTTGATGAAAAAGGTAATTTTGTATATGAAAAAGATAAAGATGGAAATAACAAATTAGATGAAAGCGGTCAACCTATAAAAATAGTTGAAGAACCAGCTGATACAATAGATACTTTAATAAAAAAAATAAATAACGCTAGTGATGGTAACATAAAAGCATCTTATAGTGAAATGACAGGAGCATTTACAATAGAGTCTACAAAAACTGGTTCAAACAATGGATTTACAATTGTAGGGTCAGATGGCAAAACATCAAGCGATGCACTAGATTTTTTGGAATTAAGTGGGAAAGATGCAAAGAGTGGTAAATTTTTAGGAACTGATTCTGAAGTAAAAGTTTCTTCTCTAGATGATAAATTCAGTAAGGAATTAGTAAATTCAGGAAACTCATTTGCTATAGATGGTATTACTTATAATCTACATGGCATTACACAAGCAGGTGAGACAGTAGAGATTACTTCAAAACAAGATGTGCAGCCTGTAGTGGATAAGATGAAAGCCTTTGTAGAAGACTATAACAAAATAATGGACAAGGTATATGATACTTTAATCCAAAAACCTAATAGAGAATACCCTCCGTTGACTGAATCTCAAAAAAAAGATATGGATGAAGATGAGATAAAAAAATGGGAAGAAAAGGCTAAAAAAGGTTTGCTTAGAAATGATTCTGATATGAGAAAATTCATGGATGATATGCAAAAATCTATATTTGGAGATAATATGCAAATTCTTAATGAAATGGGATTGAAATCTCACGAAAACTATAACAAAAGAGGCCAAATATCTTTAGATGAGACTAAATTTATAAAAACATTAGAAAATAATTCGGATAAAGTATATGATATGCTTGCAAAAGGAAGTTCTAGTGTTATGGAAAATATGAAAAGTACCATAGGTAAGTATGTAGGTAACTCGTCATCTATTTTTGCTAAAAAAGCTGGTCTTGATAAAACTGCATCAGCAACGAATAATTTTTATTCAGAACAATTAAAAAAACAAGCAGATGCTATAAAAGAGTTACAAAGAAAAATGAATAATAAAGAAAATGATTTATACAAGAAGTTTGGACTATTAGAGTCAAATATGAATAAATTTAATTCTCAAATGAATTATTTCGCACAAATGTAAATTTGGGGGAATGTAATATGGCAGAAAAAATTAGTTTATATAAAGAAATATCATTACAAATTGTTGAATCATTAGAAAATGAAG
This sequence comes from Terrisporobacter petrolearius, assembly GCF_020748185.1. Lineage (GTDB taxonomy): Bacteria > Bacillota > Clostridia > Peptostreptococcales > Peptostreptococcaceae > Terrisporobacter > Terrisporobacter petrolearius. Next base: position 145,804 of record NZ_JAHZMO010000001.1, read on the forward strand.
AGATATATATAATAGAAGAATTATTAAATAAAAGGCAAGAAATACTAGACAAGCAAATTGATAATAATGAATTTAAGTTTAAGTTAATTAATGAAGGAATTATTGACATAGATAGAAAGATAGAAGAACTTTTAAAAGATAGTATGTCAAAAGTAAAGCAAGAAATAAAAGAATATAGACTGTCAAAGCAAGTTAATAACTCCTATATGAATTACAATAACAAAAATTTAAATATTTTTAATAAAAAAGTATAAAGTATTTTAAAAGTATGCCGGATAAATATAGTGTAAACAATACTTGGCCAAGTATTTGTATAAAAAAATAAGACAAGGATGTCGTAAAAACTAGGGAGAGTATAAAAATGAGAATAAACACTAATTTAAATGCTATGATATCAACAAATCAAATGGCAAAAAACACTGCTTTAGCAGGAAATTCTATGGAAAAATTATCTACAGGTTTAAGAATAACTAAAGCTGGAGATGATGCTGCAGGACTAGCTATATCAGAAAAAATGAGATCTCAAATAAGAGGTATGGAACAAGCTGATAGAAACGTACAAGATGGTGTGTCTATGGTACAAACTGCAGAAGGTGCATTAGAAGAAGCAGGAAATATAGTTCAAAGAATGAGAGAGTTAGGGGTACAAGCTGGTAACTCAACATTAGAAAAAGCTGATAGAGATAAAATATCAGTAGAATTAGGTCAATTAAAAGAAGAAATAGGTAAAATAGGTTCAGATACTAAGTTTAACAATACTGAAGTATTTACAGATACTACAGTAACAATACAAGCTGGAGCAAATACTGAAACAAGAACGTTTGCAGTAGGAACATTAAATACTAACGTAACTTCAGATGTATCTACAACAGCAGCAGCAGCAACAGTAGTTGATGAAGCAACTAAAGACTTAGCAAAAATAAATGAATCAAGAGCTAAATTAGGAGCAGTACAAAATAGATTAGAGTATACTTCTTCAAATTTAACAACATCAACAGAAAACTTATCTGCAGCAGAATCAAGAATAAGAGATGTAGATGTAGCTAAAGAAATGGTTAAGTTATCTAAGTTCAACATATTAACTCAAGCTTCTCAAGCTATGGTAGCTCAAGCTAAGCAACAACCAGAACAAGTAACTCAATTATTAAGATAATTAAATTTGAATTAACTTTAAAACTAAGAGGGTAAAGCATATGCTTTACTCTTTATTTTTAAAGTTAATTAGCTTGAAAGGAAGAATAATATGTTACTAAGTATAGTATTGATGATAAAAAATGAAGAAAAATTTTTAGATAAAACATTAAATGCATTAAATAAAATAAGAGAAAAAGTTGAAAGTGAATTAATAATACTTGATACAGGATCTATAGATAAAAGTGTGGAAATAGCTAAATTATACACTGATAAAATTTATTTTGCATCGTGGAATGATAACTTTGGTGACATGAGGAATAAATCAATAAGTTATGCTAATGGTGAATGGGTACTTATTTTAGATGCAGATGAAGAGCTTATAGAATGTGAAAAAATGATTGATTTTTTCAAAACATATTTACATGAAAAATATAACTCAGCAGCAATAGAGTTAAAAAATATAAACTCGGAAGATGGAAAATCTTATAGTAAATCAGCAAATCTAAGGCTATTTAAAAAAGAAGGTTTTAGGTATGAGGGTGCAATACACGAACAACCTATGTATAAAGAACCTGTATATAATAACATAGCAGTATTTAATCATTATGGATATTTATATGTAGATGAAGAATTTAAACAAAAAAAACTTAAAAGAAATGAAAAAATTTTATTAAAAGAATTAGAAGAAAATCCTAATGATCCATATATAAATTTTCAATTAGGTAAAAATTTTATGGCAATAAATAAAAAAGAAGAAGCATTGTCTTATATGGAAAAATCTATGAGTTTATACAATGAGTGGGAAAATATACCACTATATGCTTATTCTAATTTAGCAAAATTTTATGTTGAATTAAAACAATTTGGTAAATGTGAAAAAGTTTGCATGGAATATTTACAAAAAAAGGATGATAAAAATATTGATATATATTATTTCCTGTCAATTAGTCAAAGCTTTTTATACAAATATGAAGAAAGTTTAAATAGCTATGAAAGATATATATATTTAGTAGATAATTATGACATATCAACACAAGCAAATAGTATATATGCTGATGGGATTACAGTTGGATTAAAAGAATATGCACAAAAAAATATACTTAAAAATTATTACTATTTAGAACAATATGAACAAGTGATTGAAAAATATAAAAATATAGATTTTGATGAAATGAAAGATATATATGATATTTTATTTGAAAGTTTATATAAGACAGATAAAATAAAGGAAATATTAAATATTTATAATAAGAAAATATCGTCAATGGTAGATACGAAATATATAGAATCTAGTTTAGAAAAAACAATATTAAAAGTTAAAGAAATAGACAAAATTAAAATATACCAAGTTATATCAAATATAGAAAATGACTATGGTTTATTAAATAAAGTAAGGCTAGGAGAGAAATTTACAATAAAAGAATTAAATGAATTATTATCAAGTGGAAAACAAGCATACTATGGTGATGTTATTTATTATGCTCTTAATAATAACCTAGATATATTAGAATTACTACAAAATGTAAGTTATTTATATATGCAAAATTATTTTAATCATGTAATTTACAGTAATAGAGATTGTTTACTACAATTATATAACTGGATTTTAGATGAACCTAATACATTAAGTTTAAATAAACTTAATGTATATAGTTGTTTATTGAAGGTGTTACTAGAAGATGGAAGTTTTGATAATGAAAAGCATGAGAAATTATTTTATATGTATATAACCTATAGATATAATTTTATAAAAGAAATATATAATCCTAGTTTATCAGATGAGGAGCTTATAAGGTTATTACAAGATAAAGAAGATGAGTTTGTAATTAAAATTAATTTAGCACAAAAGCTAAAAGATAAAGAACCATTAAAATATATACAAGAAATAAGAAAGCTAATTTTAGATAATGAAAAGTATAAAAAAGGAATAGAAATTCTTATTGATAAGTTTAGCAAAAATATTAATGAAGGTGAAGAAATTAAAAAACTTAAGATACAGTATAAATTACTTATAGAAAATAGCATAAATTCAGGAGATATAAAGAATGCATTAATTATGATAAATGAATATGAAAATATGTATTCAGAAGATATTGATATATTAAACATGAGATCTATATTATGTTTATTAAATAATAATTATAAAGAGGCAGAAAGATTATTAAAAAAATCATTTATCTTAGATTTTACAAATATAAATACGATTTTTAATATAGCTTATTTGAAAGAAGTAAAACATGAAAACAAAGAAGCTATTATGTTTTACAATAAAATAATAGAGACTAGTGAAGATGAGAGTATGCTTTTAGAAGCTAATGAAAAAATTAAATCTTTAATAGGTTAAAGTATATGCTTAAGAATGGGTAGGAGAAGTTTAAATGTTAAAAGAAATACATACATATTTAAAGAAGAACAATATAGAAGATGCATTTAACTTAATGAGCAAGTGTGAAAATGAATATAAAAATAATTCAACATACTGGACATTAAGAGCAGAGCTTTGCATACTTATATCAGAATATGATATAGCGTTGCTTTGTTGTGAAAAAGCAATAAATTTAAATAGTAAAAACACGTATGCCATATCCAGTGCTATAACGCTATCTAATTATTTACAAAATCAAGACTTGTATGATAAATACTGTGAAATGCTTTGTGAAGTTAAAGAATCTCTTTCTGCAATGATGATAAATAATATATTGAATGATTTAGATTTATTGCAAAGTAGGGAGAATATAAATTATATACAAGATGTTTTATCAAATAAAAAAGAAAATTTATGTTATATAGTAGATGATATGGTAATGTCTAATAATGAATGCATTCATCTACTATATTTTAAAGAATGCTCCTTAGCAAATGAAGATGGTAGTATTATAGTACCTTTGAATAAAAATTATATAAAAGCTATTAATACTTTAATTGAATATGATATATCAAGTTTTTCTGTACTTATTAAATACTCAGGAGAATTGCACTTAATAAAAATAGAAGAAAAAACATTTGATGAAATAAAAAATGTTGATAGAGAGTCCACTATAGTATTTCATTATCTTAATGAAAGTGATTCAAATGTATATGCGCTATATAAAAATATACCTGAAAAAATCAAAGGTAAATTTAATACTTTATTGTTAAGAGGTAGTGATGACCTTAATATAAAAAATATGGCAATAGTACCTCTTATGGCTAAATATAGTGTATCAGGTCATGGATTATTCTTATCTTATCCTTGTCCTGAATTAATGCACAATATAGAAGTTGGTCATGGAGCAGTTCCTTTTAAATCTTGTGGAGTAATGGATAATATGCCTGGGTTTGCTTTTATGCCTGAACAATATAAAAATGTAGATACTTATTGTGTTAGTTCTCAATTAGACATGACTCTGTTTGCATCATTTACTCATGTCGCAAAGGACAAATTCTTCATATCGGGTATTCCAAGAACGGATTTTTTATTGAATAGTAAAGGAAGAAAAAATCTAGAAAAAATATTAAATATAAAACTTGATAATAAAAAAGTAATATTTAATATGCCTACATTTACAGTTCATGAAAATAGTGGAAGAGTTGATGGAGATAAAGATTTAAATAGCTTTATTAAAATTAAAGAATTTGATTATGATAAATTTGATGAGTTTTTAGGTGAAAACAATTATATTTGTATACTAAAAGTTCACCATGGAGAAGAAAAAACTTTATGCAAGAATAGATCCAACAGATTTAAAAATATATATACTGTTTCAAATGAAGATTTAGGGAAATTTAATTTAGATTTATATGAAATATTGAATGCAGGAGATTTACTATTGACTGATTACTCTTCTATATATGGGGATTTCTTATTTATGAATAAACCTACAGTATTTATAAATACAGATATAGATGAATTTTCTAAAAATAGAGGGCTTGCTTTAGAACCATATGATTTTTGGACTGCTGGGCCTAAAGTTCAATATCAAGAAGAATTGCTCAAAGAAATAAAAACTAGTTTAGATGATAAAAACTATTACTTAGAAAGAAGATGTGAATTAAGAAAAGTTTATCATAAATATTTAGATGGAAAAGCAAGTGAAAGAATTTGGAATTACTTAGATACAAAATTTTATAGTAAATATTTGAAAGCAAAAATACAAACTTTAATAGAGAATAATTGTATACCTGAAGCTAAGAAACTATTGGATATGTATATATATTATTATAAATATGACGTTAGCATATATTCAATGGCAGGAATAATTAGTTTAAATGATAACTTAAATCAAGCTTTGAAAAACTTTCAACGAGGATTAGAATTAGATAGTTCAAATGTAGACTTATTATATAATATGGGATATTTATATACACTTTTAGGAGATAAGAAACAAGCTATAGACTATTATGAGAATTGTATATTAACTACGGATGATGAAAATCTAAAAAATGAAATTTATAAAGTAGTTAATTCTATGAGAAAAGAATTAAACCCTAATACATCAACAATAATTATGCTAGATGAAGATAAAACTATATTAAAAGAACTAAGTAATCTTGGAAATAGCGTAGTAACAGTAGTTGAAAATGATGATATTACATCTGAAAATATATATGAAAAAGATGGAATAAAGATTTATGAAGTCAACCCTATTAGAATTAAACAGACATTAAATTACTTAACAAAAACAAATGAAAATCCTATAGTACTGTATAGTGATATAAGAAAATCATCCATAGTACACAATGTTAAAGATGAAGCTAAAATATTATATTTTCCAAGCAAAAACTATTACGTAGATAAAAGTAACTATTCAAATCATGGTATAGATATGTTTGTTGAAAAAGAAGCTTGTAATAATGCAGACTTGATAATAGCTAGGGACATAAATATATATAACTCAAAAAAGATAATAGAAGAAAGAGAAAATGTATATTTAACAGACGGTAGAATTGGTGAAATAGGTGCATTAGATTATATATTAAAGAATTATGAAAAAATTGATTTTGAGTCAATAAATTATAATATTAAGTATTGTTTGGAAAATATAGAGGACGAATATATAAGATCATTATATTTGATAGCATCAGAAAGTGGAAATATACAAAATTGCATAAAAATTATAAAAAATATATATAAAAAATATAATACTGAAGAGATATATCAGTTGTATATAACGTTACTAAGTAGAATAAAGGACTATATGAATTTAATATCTGTAGCTATACAAAGTGATTATTATGAAGATGTATATAAGTGTGAATTGCTTTATTTGAACTCTATAGAAGAGTATGAATTGATTGAATTTGTAATTAATATGGTTATTAAAAATTATAAATTTGTAGAACAAATGTCTAATGACAATGCAGATTACAAATTAGCTTTTTATAATTTTGAATTAAATAGATATGTTGTAGCTTTTGATAAATATATTAAAATGTTAAAGGAAAATACTAAGTTATCTAAATCAGCTTTAGTTAATAGAAATATATCATATTTGATGTATGCTAGTAATAATAAGGATTATAAAAAATATTACAGTGCTTATGAGGAGTCAATGAAGTGTTTAGAAGAAGACACTACATTTGATTTGAATAATAGTGATATATTTGACAATATATTTGAGTGTTTAAAGGATTATATAACCAAAGACAAAAACATATAAGCAAAGGAAGGCGTCTAATGGAACAGGAAATAAAGGTAAGTATTAATTGTATAACATATAATCATGAAACGTATATAGAAAAAGCTATACAAAGTTTTCTTATGCAAAAAACAAATTTTAAATATGAAATTTTAATACATGATGATGCATCAACAGATTCTACACAAAAAATTATAAAAAAATATGAGAAAGAATATCCTAATATAGTTAAACCGCTACTACAGAAAGAAAATCAATGGTCAAAGGGAGTGACAAAGATAAACTACTCATTTAACCATACAAGATCTAATGGAAAATATATAGCCATATGCGAAGGCGATGATTATTGGTCAGACCCGTATAAATTACAAAAGCAAATAGATTATATGGAGTCTAATCCAAATTGTACTTTGTGTACTCACGCAGTAGCTAGAATAGATACCCAAAGTGAAAAGATTACAGATATAATTAGACCTAGTAATTCTAATTCCTATATAGATACAAGAGAGTTTATATTAGGGGGAGGGATGTTTATAGGAACTAATTCTATTGTATATCGTAAAGAAGCACTGGATAATCCTCCTAAATGGTATTTTGATGCTCCTGTAGGAGATTATCCTTTACAAATTTTTCTCGCAAGCAAAGGCGATGTTTACTACATAGATGATGTAATGTCTGTGTATAGAGTTAATGTACCTGGATCTTGGAGCAATAGAGTATATTTTTCACCCAAAAGAATAAATCATTTTAAAAAAATATCTAAAATGCTTGATGCAATAAACGAATATACAGATTATAAGTACAATAAAGAAATAGAAACTAGAAAAGAAAATAATTTAAAAGATGTGATATTTTATGGGTGCAGCATACTTATGGAAAATGGAAGAATTGACAAGATGACAAGTGGTAAATTTAAGAAATTTTATAACATGCTAAGAGATGAAGAAAAAATAGCACTATATGTGGCAGCTAAAGAAATTAAATTTTAAATACGAGGAAGGTAATGAAAAGGATGGAATATGAGAGAGAATAGAAAGTGTATACTTATTTTTTCTGGATATAATCAAAGAGCTGTAATATCTTTTTGTAGAGTGTGTCATCAGTATAATATACCATATAAGATGGTAAGTGCATTTAATGATACAATACAACATACCACATACAAAAGAAATATTGTATATAAAAGAAAAAATAGTTCTTTTGATTTAGAACTATTCAAAAATATAAGAGAGATAATTGATGATTACAATGAAATTGTTATATTACCTAGTTCTGAGTACATAAATAGATTTATATTAAAAAATAGAACTACATTAGAAAATATGGGTTTTGAGATACCACTAGTAGAACAAAACTTATATAATTTAATTTCTGATAAATATAGTTTTGGTGAATTATGTATTAAGAATGGAATTAATATCCCTAGAGAAATTAATAGTAAAGATGTAGAACAATTTCCTATTGTCGTTAAACCTAAAAAGTATTTTTGTAGAAATAAAAAAATAATATCACCTATAATAATAAAAGATAAATCAGAGCTTGAAGAAGCTCTAAATAAAATAGATTTAGCCGATATATATATTCAAGAGTTTGTGCAAGGAGAATCATATTATTTATTATATTATTTCTCTCAAAATGCAAAAGTAGTATCTTTTTCTCAAAAGAATATACTTCAGCAAGATGGAGGTAAATCTATAATTGCAGCAAGAACATCAAAAATACACTTAGAAGATATAGGGAATAAGTTTATAAATTTATTTGAGAATATATCATATAAAGGTTTAGTTATGGTAGAACTAAAAAAGTATAATAATAAATTTTATATGATAGAAGCTAATCCTAGGTTATGGGGACCTTCACAATTATTTATAGATTCAAATGTGAATTTATTTGAATTGTTTATAAAAGAGTTAGGATTTAACGTGAATATAGATAAAAAAGATGTTAATTATAATGCACTATATTTTTGGGAAGGTGGAATAAGCCAATTAGAAAAAGAAGATAGAAATTTAGTTTATTACGGTGAGTTCAAACAAGATGATAAAACTGAATATAGAAAATATGACATATATAATAGAACAGATACGAAAGAAATATATAATATGGAAATGAATAAGGAGAAAAAGGTGGATATAAAAGAATTAAGAAGTCTTTATGAAGATGGATCAAAGCACAGTGTATATCAAAATATACCCCAATTTGTATCTGAGAGAATTGGATATAAGGTACAGTTAGATGAAAACTGGAGAGGAGATGAAACAAGATTAAAGTACATAGAGAAGTTTTTAAAAAATATAAACTACAATTCAATAGGGGATATAGGGGCTAATACGGGTTATTTTTCACTATCTTTGGCAAATGAAATGAAGAATAAAAAAGTGATATCTTATGAAATAAATAAAAATCATGTAGACTTTATAAGTACGATTAAAGAAAATTTCGATTTAAAAAATATACAAATTATTAATGAAGGTGTCAATTTAGAGAAAGTAGATGATTTAAAAGAATTAGATATATACATGTTGTTAAACGTAATACATCATGCAGGTGTAGATTTTGATGTAGATTTAGGTGTTAATAATATAAACTTTAAACAATATGCAAAACAATATTTGGAAAAATTGAGGAATAAATGTAGAGTATTAATTTTTCAAATGGGATATAACCATGGTGGAAATAAGTTAAATCCTATAGTAAGTCCAAATGAAATTAAAGAAATGTTTGATTATCATCTTCATTTAATTAGGGAAACAGGATGGAACATTGTAGATGTAGCATATGCAGCTAACAATGATAAACAATATAAATCTTTATTGGAATATGGTATAAGTATTGATAAGCTTAATACTTACGACCTAAAATTACTAGATAAATATATAGAAAAATATGATATATGTAATAATAGTGAGTTTTATAAAAGACCAATATTTATATTATGTAAAAACATCTAGGAGAGAGATATATGATACCTGTTACAAAAACTTATTTACCAGATATAAATAAATATAAAGAGTATATAGATAAAATTTATGAAACGGGCTGGCTCACTAATAACGGAGATTTAGTTCAAAAATTAGAAATTGAATTAAAAGAATATTTGGGCGTAAAAAATATGATATTGGTAGCGAATGGAACAATGGCACTTAGTATCGCGTATAAGCTTCTAGGTTTAGAAAAAGAGGTAATAACTACACCTTTTTCCTTTGTAGCTACAACTAGTTCTATAGTTTGGGAGGGGTTAACACCAGTTTTTGTAGATATAAATGAAAATAATTATAATATTGATGCTGATAAAATAGAGGAAAAAATAAATGAACATACAACAGGAATAGCTCCAGTTCATGTGTATGGAAATGCATGTAATATCGAAAAGATAGAAAGCATATCCCAAAAATACAATCTTAAAGTTGTATATGATGCATCCCATTGTTTTGGAGTAAAGTATAAAAATAAAAGTATATTAAACTATGGAGATATATCAACAATAAGTTTTCATAGTACAAAATTATTCCATACAATAGAAGGTGGCGCTCTAGTAATAAATGATGACAAATTATATGAAAAAGCCAAACAAATGATTAATTTTGGATTTTCTAAAAATGGAGAGATACTAGAAATTGGTATAAATGCTAAGATGAATGAATTCCAAGCAGCAATGGGATTATGCGTGTTATCAGATATAGATCATATTATAGAGAAAAGAAAACAAAAATATGAATACTATGTAGGAAAATTAAAAAATAATGATTATATTAGTTTTCAAGAATTAAATAAAAGCTCAGATATAAATTATTCTTATTTACCTATAGTATTTAAAGATAGTGAAACAATGGTAACAACTCTGAAAAATATGAATAAGGAAGGAATATTTCCTAGAAGATACTTTTATCCATCATTAAATAAATTAAACTATATTCATTGTGATGAAGTAATGCATAATTCAGAAGATATATCAGAGAGAATACTATGTTTACCATTATATGATAGTTTGAGAAATATAGATATAGATAAGATAGTAGAAATAATTAAGAAAAGTAATATTCATAGTATCAAAGACAGCAAAGATATTAGTATGGAGGAGTAATATGAACTTAAATGAATTAAGCATGTGCAGGTTAAATATACAATTAACTAAAAAGTGTAATCAAAGATGTAAAATGTGTAATAGTTATAATATTAAAGATGAAAAGGAGCTTACGACACAGGAGATCTTTGATATTATATCAAATGTATGTAGTGAAAGAAAAATTTGTAATATAGCTTTTACAGGAGGGGAACCTACATTAAGAAAGGATATACTTGAGATTGTATCTTTCGCTAAGAAGCATTGTGAAAATGTGTCAATAACAACAAATGGAACGTTTATAAAAAAAGAAGAAGATGCATTGAAATTAATTGAAAATGGTGTAAATCGATTTACCATATCATACCATGGCATAGGTAATCACTCTCAATTTACAGGTGTTAAAGATAGTGAAAAGGATATTAGAAGAGCCTTAAGTATATTGAGTAATATATCGAACTATAAGGATATTTATGTTAAAGTTGGTATGTTATTTACAAACGAAACAGTTAATGCTATAGAGGATATGATTAAATATTGTGAAGAATTAAAATTAAAATTATACATAGAATTACCAGATGATTCTATTCCTATTTTTGAAAATACACCTAAAGATGAATTTGCAATATCTAATGAAAATATAGATGAAATTGTGCATAATTTGAATGAGTGGAAGTTAGGTAATAAACCAGTATTATTAACTGACAATTCAATAAAGTATATAAATAAATACCTGAAAAAAGAACCAATAATAGGTGAATGCCCTTTGGGGTATACGGATTTATATATTGGAAGTAATGGAAATGTTTATAGTGGATGTTGGGCATTAGAACCTATAGGTAATATAAGAAAAGATGAGATAATGAATATTTTAAATGGAGAAAAATACTTAGAAAATATTGATAAAATGCTAAGAAGACTGTGTCCAGGGTGTACATGTGGGTATATATTTCAATCTAACTTTATTAAGTAAATTAAGTCAAATGGAGATATAAATAATGTGTAAAGACTAAGCAGAAAGAAAATTCTTAGAGGATATATAACATCAGTATAATGACAATATTGAATAATGTTAATAAATTTACATCTTTGAAAAAGTTAGTTATTAAATTTTTGTATTGTATATAGTATAGGAGAAAAGGAAATGAAGGAAATTATATTGGCTGGAGGGTCAGGAACTAGATTATATCCTTTGACAAAGGCAATATCAAAACAACTATTGCCAGTGTATGATAAACCAATGATATATTATCCATTATCAGTATTAATGTTAGCTGGAATAAAAGATATATTAATCATTTCAACACCAAATGATATAGATTTATTTAAAGGTGTATTTGGAGATGGAAGTCATTTGGGAATAAGCATAAAATATAAAATTCAACAAAAGCCAAAAGGAATTGCAGAGGCGTTTATAATTGCAGAGGAATTTATAGGTTTTGACAAAGTAGCATTAGTATTAGGAGATAATATATTTTATGGAGCAGGGCTTAGTGGAGTGTTACAAAAAGCAGCAGAAAGTAAAGGGGCGACCATATTTGGTTATCATGTGAATAATCCTAAGGATTTTGGAGTTGTAGAATTTGATGAAAATTACAATGTATTATCTATAATAGAAAAGCCAGAATCACCAAAGTCTAATTATGCTGTCCCGGGGCTGTATTTTTTTGACAATGATGTAATAGAAATAGCAAAAAATATATTACCTTCACAAAGAGGAGAGTTAGAAATAACATCTATAAATGAAGAGTATTTAAAAAGAAATAAACTTAATGTTATGATATTAGGCAGAGGAACTGCATGGTTTGATACGGGTACACATAGAGGCTTATTAGAAGCATCTAATTTTGTAGAAGCAATACAAACTAGGCAGGGACTATACATATCTTGTATAGAAGAGATTTCGTTTAGAAAAGGATATATAGATAATAGACAATTATTAGATTTAGCAAAGCCACTAATGAAAACTGAATATGGTCAATATCTAGTTGACTTAATAAAATATTAAAAATACTAAACTTGTTATTTTATATAATAAGTTTAGTATTTTTATGACTAACATGTTATAGAAATAAAAATCAAACTATGATTTATATTAAACAACAAAGAATTATAAAAGTATAAAAGGAGTTAAAATGAAAAAAATTTTGATAACAGGTGGAGCAGGTTTTATAGGTAGCAATTTTATTAGATATATGATAAATAAATATGAAGATTATAATATAGTTAATTTAGATTTATTAACATATGCGGGTAATCTTAATAGTTTAAAAGATTTAGAATACAAAAAAAATTATAAATTTGTAAAAGGAGACATAAGTGACAGCGAATTTATACTAAGATTATTTGAAAAAGAAAATTTTGAAATGGTTATAAATTTTGCTGCAGAATCTCACGTAGATAAATCCATAAGCAATCCAAGTGTATTCATGCAAACAAATATAGTAGGTACTCAAATTTTATTAGAAGCATGCAGAATACATGGGGTAAAAAGATATCATCAAGTATCTACTGACGAAGTTTACGGTCAACTGCCATTAGATAAAAAGGAATTGCTATTTACAGAAAATACACCTCTAAATCCAAGCTCTCCTTATTCTGCATCTAAGGCATCAGCGGATTTTATAGTGAATTCATATAATAAAACGTATAATATGCATACAACGATTTCTAGATGCTCTAATAATTATGGACCATACCAGAATTGTGAAAAACTTATACCTTTAAGTGTTACAAAAGCTTTAAATAATGAAAAAATACCTTTATATGGAAGTGGGATGAATATAAGAGATTGGTTACATGTAAATGATCATTGTGAAGCCATAGATTTAATTTTGCATAAAGGGAGAATAGGAGAAGTATACAATATTGGTGGGAATAGTGAAAAAACAAATCTGGAAGTTGTAAAGTGTATATTAAAAACATTAGGTAAATCTGAAGAACTTATTGCTTATGTGAAAGATAGGGCTGGACATGACTTAAGATATGCAATAGATTCTAGCAAATTAAAAGATGAATTAGGATGGAAGCCTAGATATACCTTTGAAAATGGAATAATAGAAACAATAGAATGGTATTTGCAAAATAAGATTTGGTGGAATTCAAATAAATAGTAAATATAAGTATATGACTTTAATTAATAAAATTTATACAAAAGTATATAGTTACAAGTTATAAATAATAATTATTAAATATTTACTCTATTTGTAAAATGTATATAAATCATAAAGTTTATGAAAAATATACCGTACTATAATGATAGGGAAATTATGGAAAAATAAGTATATAAATTAATAAATGTTTATAAAAGTGAGGGAAAACTATGATTATAATAGGGGAGAAGGCATATTTAAAAACACATGATAAAAGAGAAATTCAAGAGCTAGATATTGATAATAAAATCAATAAAACTATAAAAGCACACAATGATGAAATAAAGTCTACTAAAGTTCTAAGAAAAGAATCAAAAACAAGCAATAATGACATGTATAACAACCTAAAAAATAAAGCTAGTATATTAAATAGAGATAAAAGAAATATTCAAGATAAAGTATCAGAAATTCAAATCAAGCAGCAAAAAGTAGAAAATATGGAAGAGTCACTAAATCAAATAAAATCATACTACCTTAGCTCTATAAGAAAAGCGAAACAAGAAGAAGAGAAAGAGAAAGTTAAAGTTAGAATAAATAAAATAAAAAAAGAAGTAGATGATTTAAATAGTGAATGTATAACTGAGGTAACAGAGCTAAAAGACTCACAAGATATAATAGATGCTATAGGTGCAGCTTTAAACAAAATAAATGATATTAAAAATAAGCTTGAACAGTATAAATCAAAATTAATAAATCTTGAATGCTTAGTAGAAAAAAGCAAGAATAAATTGGATTTAGAAGAAAAAAAAATAGAAATAAATTTAAATGAAAATATAATATCAAATCCACTAGATTTTATAAGTATAAGTGGTGATTTAAATACAGGGATTGTTGTAGATATTATAATATAAAATAAATATAATTTGATTATAAATTATAAAAATTTTTGATTGTCATAATTTAACTTTAATTTTTGAAAAAATAGTATATATTACTATTTTATTTGTAGGTTTTATTGAAAAAAGTTGAAAAATATGATACTTTATACATAAAAGTAATATATTGGCAAATTTGGAGAAATCCAAAGACGCAAAGCTAAAGGGGCTACGGTAAAATTAATTATTTAAATAATATAATTTGCTATGCCAGCCAGTTGCCTAAGAATTTACATTCTTTGTTATTATAATTATCCCTTAATTATTTATATAAGTGTTTTTATGAATTTTTTGTATACTTTAAGGAGATTTTATAATATTTTCGATGGTGACTATCCTTATTATTTGGGATAGTTTTTTTATTATTTAAACTAATATACAGAATACCGATTATTTTTCGAAAACTTAAATAAAATAGATATTTTTTTATAAAACTTAAGAAATTAAATAAATAATTTAAATATAAAAAATGTAAAAAAAATGTAGATATAAAAGTTGTGAAAAAGTCGAAAAAATATATTTTTTTAAAAACAAATAACGAAAAAAAGTGTATAATAAAAGAGGCAATAGAAAAAAATGTCAAAAATTCATATTTATGTAAAAATAAAATTACACGGGGGTGCATAAATATAATTATGAATTTAATTCAATTTACATTTGAAATTTAAAAATGTATGTTAAATATTAAGGTGGATAAGTTGAAAAGGATATTAAGGTAGTTGTTCAAATTATGAAATTAGGGAGGTATATATGGAAATATACAGTTTGATGAAAATGGGCTTAGATGCGACAGAGTTGAGAAGTAGGGTAATCGCAAATAACATTGCCAATATAAATACTGTAGGCTATGAAAGAAAATATGTTAATTTTGAAGATACGTTAACAGATAAATTAGAAGATGCCAAAATTGAAGTAAAAACAGAGAAAAACGCATCTATGAGGGAAGATGGAAATAATGTTGACCTAGAAAATGAAAAAGTAAATCAAGCTGCCTCGACTCTACAATATAATGCCTTAGTAAGTTTAACTAATACGAAAATTGCAATGACCAAAAGTATAATTTCGGGGAGGTAAATAAATGAGTATTTTTAGTGGGATGAGAATCAGTGCCAGTGGTTTATCCGCAGAGCGTATGAGGATGGATGTTATATCTTCTAATATAGCAAATGTGAAGACAACAAGAACTGAAGATGGGGATGCCTATAAACGTAAAATTGCTACATTTGAAGAAAATTACGATGAAAAACTAGGAATGCTTGGAGTAAAGACAGCATCAATACAAAATGATAATTCACCTATGAATAGAGTGTATGAGCCAAGTCATCCTGACGCAGATGAAGAGGGGTATGTAGAATATCCAAATGTTGATTTGCTAGTAGAAATGACTGATTTAATATCAGCATCAAGATCATATGAGTCAAATATAGATACATTAAATGCACAAAAAAGTATGATTTCAAAAGCTTTAGAAATTGGAAAATAAGGGGGGATTAGATGCAGGGTATAGAGAGTATAAATATAAATTCTGATATGTTTTCGAATATAATAGATAACAATTATACGAATAAAAATTTAAACAAGGAACAATCAATTGACGACTCAAAAATTAAATTTGGTGATGTTATATCGCAAGCTATTAATAAAGTTAATGGCACTCAGGTAGAAGCAAATAATATGGTAGAAGCTCTTATAAAGGGAGAAGATGTTTCTATGCATGATGTGATGTTATCAATGCAGGAATCCCAAATATCAATGCAACTTATGTTAGAAACAAGAAATAAATTATTTGAGGCCTACAAAGAATTAAACGGAGTGCAGCTGTAGCCTATAAATAAGGAGCAAATACATGGAAATTAAAGGAATTATAAGTAAAGTAAAAGATACTTTTCAAAAGAAAAAGGAACAATTTAAAGAACTTAAAAAAGAAAAGAAAATAGCAATTGTAGTAGGTGTTATAGCTGTTATATTGGCTTTAGCATTTGGAGCTAAGTATGTAAAAGATAGTAAATATCAACTCTTGTTTTCAGGACTAACATCAGAAGATGCAATATCAATTACTAAAGAACTTGAAAATCAAGGGGTAGAGATGAAGGTTGAAGGCGATAGTATTTATGTACCAAAGGAACAGGTAGATAAGTTGAGGCTTGAGTTATCAGGGAGTATTTCAAATGGATCAAAAGGATTTGAATTGATGGATGAAACCTCTTCATTTGGTCTTACAGATGAAGAATTTAGTATTAAGAAGCAAAGAATGGTTCAAGGAGAAATAGAGAAGACTATAAAAACTTTCCAACAAGTTGAGGATGCTAGAGTTAACATAACCCAAGGTCAAGAATCTGTGTTTTCAGATGAAGGAACTCCTGGCAGTGCAGCTGTAGCAATAACTTTAAAGGCAGGTCAATCTCTAGAACCATCTCAAATAAAATCCATTATGTCATTAGTTTCTGCAAGTAGCACGAATATTCCAAAACAAAATGTAGAAGTAGTGGATCAAAAAATGAATTTATTATCAGATGGTTTATTTGATGATAAAGGTAATGCTTCAAATTCAAATGGAATAGATGTGGCACTAAAAGCAGAAAAAGAACTAAGTAGAAATCTAGAAAAATCAATTGTTAGTTTACTAGAGCCTATATTTGGAGCAGGAAAGGTTAAGGCTACAGTAAATGCAGACTTAAACTTTGATAACAAAGAGATAACTGAGACATCAATAAGTCCTAAGACAGTAGTTATGAAGGAAAGTAGAAGTGAAAATAAAACTACAGAAGAAGGAAATACAGGCGGCTCAGTAGACAATAATATGAATAACGTGTCAGGTGCTAATGATGGAACTACATCAAGTAAAGATGAAAGCATTGAGTATGATACAGGTAAAAAAGAAACAAAAACTACAAAAGCTCAAGGTGAGTTAAATAAAATAACAGCATCTGTTGCAATAGATGGAATATTAACAGATGCACAAATAACAAATGTTAATGATATGGTAGCAAATACCATAGGTATGGATGAAAAAAGAGGAGACGATGTAAAGGTCGTAGCAATGGACTTTGGTGCTAATGCTGATGAAGCATCAGAAGAAAGTGGTATAAGTGATAATATGAAATTATTAGGATTTGTATTATTAGCAGTAGCCTTAGCAGGCGTAGTTGCATTCATCGTAATAAACAGAAGTAAAAAGAAAAAAGAAGAAGAATATGAAAATTATGATGATGTAGATGAAATAGAACTAATTAATAGAAAAATAGAAGAAATGGAAGGTTCTTCAAAATCAGAAAATGAAGATGACGAAGAGGAAAGTATTACATTAGAAGAAGAAGTAAGAAAATACGCTTCAGAAAATCCTGATAGGGTTACAGATTTAATAAATAGTTGGTTAAATGTATAAAAGGGTGAGTATATTTTGAATACAGAAATTAATAAATCAGAAAATGCCTTCGATTTAGGTAATATACCAAAAGTAAGGCGTGTAACAGGGGCAAGAAAAGCAGCAATATTATTGATGACTTTAGGTCCAGAAGCTTCAACTGAAGTATTGAAAAATTTATCAGATAAGAAGATACAAAAAATAGGGGTAGAAATAGCGAATATTAATACCATCAACGCAAGAGAAAGAAGAGAAATATTACAAGAATTTATTGAGCTAAACAAAGGAAAAGAATATGTAATGGAAGGTGGTATAGAAAGTGCTACATCATTACTTCACGGAGCATTAGGTAGCCAAAGAGCTGGAAAACTGCTTGAAGGGATCAAATATGATGCATATACAAAATTGTTTATGGGTGCAAGAAAAGCTGAACCAGAACAAATTTTAGCTTGTATACAAGGAGAAAGTACTCAAACTATAGCTGTGATTTTAACACATATTCAACCTGATAAAGCAGCTGTAATACTAGCTGAGCTTCCTGAAAAAGTTAAGAATGAAGTATCTTTAAAGATAGGTTCAGCATCTTCTATTTCTCCAAATGTTATAAAAGCAATAGATAAAGCTGTTGAAAAGAAACTAGCTAATCTAGGTCAAAGAGAGATAGAAAGTAGTGGTGGAGTAGATAGCCTTGTGAATATACTTGGAAATGTTGATAGAAAAACAGAAAAAAGTATTATCAGGTATATAGAAGATAGAAATGATGAATTAGCAGAAGAAATTAAATCTAACATGTTCATATTTGAAGATATCGTTAGACTTGAGAATATTGCAATTCAAAGAATTCTTAAAGAAATTAATGTTAAAGATATTGCCTTTGCTCTTAAAGGTGCATCTAAAGATGTTTCAGAAACTATATTCAAAAATCAATCCCATAGAGCATCACAAGCTCTTAGAGAAGAAATTGATTTATTAGGAAAGGTAAAAATATCTCAAGTGGAAGAAGCGCAACAAAATATAGTTAATACTATAAGACGCCTTGAAGATATGGGAGAAATAAATTTAACTAGAGGCTCAGATGATGAATTTATTGTGTAATATTATTAAAGCAGAAGAAGTAGAAATACTTGGTAAAAGAAAAATAAAAGTTAACTCAAATAAATCTAACTTTGAAATTGCAAGTGATGAATTTGATATGAAAAGAGAAAATGAAATGACACAAATCAAAGAAGAAGTTGAGTTAAAATTAAAAGAAGCAAAAGAGCAAAGGGAGCAAATTATCAAAAATGCTCAATCAGAGGCAGAAATAATTATAGAACAAAGTAAAGAAGAAGTTTCTAATATAGAAAAAAAAGCATATGAAGAAGGACATAAACAAGGACTAAAAAATGGATATGAAGATGGCTATAAAGAAGTATATGAAGAGTATGTTGAAAAAGCCAAAGAAGAAGCCAATAAAATAATTGATAATGCTAATAACATTTTAATTCAATCTAATCAAGAAATATCAAACTATATGAAAGAAAATAGAAATAAAATCTTAAATATGAGCATTAGTATAGCAGAGCAAGTGTTAAGAGAAAAATTTGAAGATGTTTCGGAAATGGATAATTTAATAGGAAATGTTATAGAAGAATATGAACTTAAAGAAAATTTTGTTATAAAAGTCAATCCTACATATAAAGAAAGTTTGGATAAACAAGTACTAGAATTAAAAGAATCTTATAAGCTAAGTGGAGATGTATTTGTTCTAGGAGACGAGTCAATCCAAGTTGGAAATGCAATAATAGATAATGTTAATGGCAGCTTAATAGTTGGAATTGATGGAGTAATAGAAAAAATAAAAGAGGAATTACTATGATTAATATAGAGTTTGAAAAACTTATAAAAAAAATTAAAGATATTCCCTCAGTAATATGTGAGGGAAAAGTAAAAAAAATCATAGGGCTTACTCTAGAAGTTGAAGGAGTTAAATGCTTTGTAGGTGAATTGTGCCACGTTTATAATAATAAGAACGAGCCAATTAACTGTGAAGTTGTTGGATTTAAGGATGGGGATGTAATATTAATGCCCCTTGGAGAGTTAGCAGGAATAGGTCCAGGGTGTAGGGTTGTAGCTCAAGGAATACCGTTAAGTGTAAGATGTAGTGATGACCTTTTAGGGAAAGTACTAGATGGGTTAGGTAATCCTATAGATGAAGAGACAATAATATCAGGCGAAAGGTACAGCTTGCTTAATGAACCACCAGACCCTATGAAGCGACCGAGAATAACAAATATAATGCCAACGGGAATAAGAGCTATTGATGGTTTTTTAACTTGTGGGGAAGGTCAACGTATAGGAATATTTGCTGGAAGTGGAGTAGGAAAAAGTACAACTTTAGGAATGATAGCAAGAACAGCAGAGGCGGATGTAAATGTAATTGCTCTTGTTGGAGAAAGAGGGAGAGAAGTTCTCGATTTTATAGAAAGAGATTTAGGAGAAGAAGGGATGAAGAAATCAGTAGTAGTTTGTGCTACTTCTGATAAATCACCTTTAGTCAGACTAAAAGGAGCTTTAACTGCAACTGCTATTGCAGAGTATTTCAGAGATCAAGGGAAAAAAGTAATACTTATGATGGATTCTGTTACTAGGTTTGCAATGGCACAAAGAGAAGTGGGTCTAGCTATAGGAGAACCACCGGCTCAGAAGGGATATACCCCTTCAGTATTTGCTATGCTACCAAAATTGATGGAGAGAACAGGAACTTCAGAGAAGGGATCCATAACAGCCTTTTACACAGTTTTGGTAGATGGTGATGATCTAAATGAACCTATTGCGGATACAGTAAGAGGCATATTAGATGGACATATAGTTTTATCAAGAACATTAGCCCATAAGAATCATTATCCAGCCATAGATATATTAAATAGTGTAAGCAGACTTATGAAAGAAATATCGGATGATAAGCATAATCAGGCTGCATCTTATGCAAGAGACATACTTGCAACTTATAAAGATGCAGAAGATTTAATTAATATTGGAGCATATAAAGAAGGGTCTAATAAAAATATTGATATGGCAATTGAATATATTGATTCTGTCAATGATTTTTTAAAACAAAATGTAAATGAAAACACATTATTTGAAGATAGTAAAAATTCATTGATAAATATGTTTTCCTAAAGGAGAGTAAAGTAGTTGAAAAAATTTAAGTTCAAACTAGAAAAATTACTAGACATAAATATAAAAGAGGAAGATGAAAGTAAGTTAAAATACACGCAGGCTCAAAATGAAAAAAGAATAGTAGAAAAAAATTTAGAAAGACTTGAAGAAAATTATAAAAAATATTCAGATATTACTAGGGCTAATGATGTAATCTCACAAAAGGTTACAATAAACTATTTATCCACTCTTACACAGTCTATAAAGTTGACAGATGAAAAACTTAAAGAGGAAGAAAAGAAAGTCATTGAAGCTCAAAATGACCTAATACAAAAACAGATAAAAAGAAAATCATTAGAAATTCTTAAAGAAAAAGAAATGGAGAGAGTAAGAAAAGAAGAAGAAAGAATAGAACAAATCAGAAATGACGAGTTTGCTCTCTATGCATATATAAGAAATAATGCAAATGTTTCACAAAAAGGTGGTAAATATGGAATTTAATTTGAGTTTATCAACAACTGTAGCAGATATTATTAAGTATTTCCAAGGAAATGGAGAAAATGTCTCAGGGGAAACAGAACAAGGAATATTTGATAACGTATTAGAAGGAATATTTGAAGATGGTGATAAATCGGAGGATATAGACTATAACTTGATTCTGAATTTGTTAAATAATCTAAAATTATTTAATAATGAAGAAAGCTTACAACATGTGGATAAAGTTAATATTGACTTAGATAAGGTGGAAAGTTCAGATAATATTTGTAGTAACGTCAATGAAACAGAACTTAATATAATATCAAATAGTAATAAGACTAACATGAACTTACTAAGTAGTGAAGAAGCAGAAGTGTTAAAGGATTTGAAGAATAAGTTTGAAATAGTAAACAATGAAACTATTGGAATTGAGTTAAATGATAAAGAAATTGAAGTATTAAAAAAATTAGATAGTATTATGTCTAATAATAAAATAGAAAATGCTAGTGAAATGCCTGATATAAACAAATTAAGTGATGGTGAAATAGAAAATAGTGAAAATAGAATTAATGACAAAACAGTTAATAGTGAAAAGTTTAGTCAACTAGAAACTAGTAATACAACAGATAAACTTAACTTGATTAGAAATAATGAGTTATATGAAAAAAAGGATAAAGATAAAGAATTAAACACTTTAGAGAATATTTTAAATGGAGATAATGATAACAATTTTATTTTAAATCATAATCAAGTAATTAATAAAGAGGCAAATTCCATAAACGCTACTTCGCGACAAGAAGCTCCAATAATTAGACAAGAGTATATTGGAGAAGACATTATTAAAACTGTTAAATATTTAAAAGCTAGTGGGCAAGAAGAAATAACTATTAAAATAAGTCCAAGAGAGCTAGGTGATATGACTATTAAACTTATTAATAATCATGAGGAAGCTAGTGTTGCCATTGTAATAAGCAAAAGTGATGTTTTTAATTTAATTAATGAAAACCAAAGTGAGATAGCAAAACATCTAAAAGATTTAGATATTAATGTAAAACAAATTTCAGTTGAAATGAAAGGTAATACTCAAAATAGTTTCTCTTCAAACTTAAATCAAGAATTTGAGAGAAATAACCAAAGAAATCAACAGGGGCGCAAAAAAAATATCGTTTTTGTAGATGAATCCACTGAAGAAATTGAAGAAGTGACAATGGAGGATAATGTAAATATTTTAATTTAAGGGAGCAGTAAATGAGTGATATAGCAGGTATAAATAAAAATAGCGAAGTAACTGAAAAAGGAACAAAGGTTTTTGACGCAGGTGATAACACAGATAAAGATTTATTTCTAAAATTGTTAGTGGCTCAGATGACAAACCAAGATCCGTTTAATACTCAAGATCCAACTCAATATGTAACACAATTAGCACAATTTAATATGCTAGAGCAAACGATGGCTCTTAATGATAATATGGAGTATTTAATAGGAATGACAAATGGTCTTTTGGTAAATTCAGCAATGGGTTCGGCATCAGCATTAATAGGAAAAGATGTTGAAGTATATGTTCCTAAAGAAGAAGGATATGATACTACAAAGACAATGTCAGGAAAAGTTGAAAGTGTTCATATAAAAGATGGAGTTGTATATATGAATATAAGAGATTCAGAAAGTGGAAAATTGGTAGAAGTTGAATATGGAGCGCTTACTAAAGTGAAGGGTAATGATACAAATATAGAAGAAGATAACAAGGGGGAATAATTTTAATGTTAAGATCGATGTATTCAGGAATAAGTGGTATGAAGGCAAACCAAACTAAAATGGATGTGGTTGGTAATAATGTTGCAAACGTAGGAACTACAGCATTTAAGAAAAGTAATGTTAGATTTAGTGATGCACTATATCAAACTTCAATATATGCAAGTTCTCCAGGAACTATAGTTGGTGGAGTAAGTCCAGGGCAAGTAGGTATAGGAACAAGAGTAAGCGGTATGTTTAAAAACACTGTGCAAGGAAATATACAAACAACTGGTAGAAGTTCTGATTTAGCTATTGATGGAGATGGATATTTTACTGTTCAAATTGGTCAAAATCAATATGCATATACTAGAGATGGATCTTTTAACATTGATAAAGAAGGTAATTTAGTTACAGCTGATGGATATAAAGTAGTTGGAACTGATAAAAAACCTATTCAAATACCTAAAGAACAAAATGGTCAAAAAGTATTATCTTATAATATATCAAGTGAGGGAGAAGTATCATATCTTTTGGCAGATGGTAGCAAATATCCACAAGGAGGAACTGGTGCTCAGAAACTAGGAATAGCAGTATTTCAAAATCCGGAAGGTCTTGAAGCATTAAGTAGTAATCTTTATGGAGTTTCAGCTAACTCTGGAGACCCTATTGTAAATGCAGCTTACGGAAATATAAAACAAGGTGCTATAGAAATGTCAAATGTTGATTTATCAGAAGAATTTACAGAAATGATAGTAACAACAAGAGCCTTTCAGGCAGCCAGTAAGGTAATAACTACTAGTGATGAGTTATTACAAGAAATTATTAATCTAAAAAGATAGAAAACAGAGGAGGTAAGACATGAAAAAGTCAGACATATTAACTCCTATTGGTTTTTTATTTGTATTAGCTGTTCTATTCTTTGGAATAGCACAAGATAAAGCAGGGGTGGGGGCATTTATAGATATGCCATCCTTTGTTATAACAGTAGGAGGTTCATTTGCTGCAGTATTAATTACATTCTCGTTAGACGATCTAAAACAGATTCCAGGGTCAATGAAAGTAGCTATGCAAATAAACAGAACTAATAAGGTAGATTTAGTTAGTCAATTTAAGGAATTATCTAGAAAAGTTAGAAAAGATGGACTACTATCAATCGAAGATAATGTTGAAGAAATAGAAAATGAATTTATGAAAAACGGATTAGAGCTTGTAATTGATGGTATTGATATGGAAAGTATAGAAGAAATACTAGAAAACCAGATTAATATATTTGAAAGTAAATATGAAAATAGTTCTAAAATATATAAGTTATGGGGAGCTTTTGCACCAGCAATGGGAATGGTTGGTACGTTAATTGGTCTTATACAAATGCTTGCAGGAGGACTTAACGATGCAGCTTCTATTTCATCAGGAATGGCAAAGGCATTAATAACAACTTTTTACGGTACAATACTTGCAAATACAATCCTTAACCCAATAGGATATAATATACAAACTAAGTGTGAAAAAGAAATTCAGCTTATGGAAATGATAATTTGTGGAATAGGAAGTATTCAAAATGGTGAAAGTTCAAGAATTATCGAAGAAAAATTATTAACATATTTAAGTGATTCAGAAAAGAAAAATTACTTTAAAAGAGATGTTGACGATAGTGAGGTAGATGGAGATGTCGCGTAAGAAAAAAAAAGGTGATGATATTAACCCTAATGCGTGGTTGGATACCTATGCAGATACAATAACACTCCTTCTTACATTTTTTATACTTTTATATTCAATGTCATCTGTTGATGCTAAAAAACTAAACGAATTATCAAATGCATTGCAAAGGTCTTTAAAAGGTGATGTTAAAGTAGAAGAACTATCGGATATTAAAGAAATAGCTACTAATAATGAAAAAACCTCAGAGCAAATACAAGAAGATTTAGTAAAAAAGGTAAATGAAACAATTGAAGCAAATTCCTTTACTGATGTTATTAAAGTTAGAGATGAAGATAGAGGGGTAGTACTTCAACTAGATGAAACAATATTATTTGATCCTGGTAAAGCAGATTTGATGAAGAAAAGTCAAAATGTATTAAATATGGTTACAAAAATTGTTAAGGATCTACCAAATGATGTACTGATTGAAGGAAATACAGATGATATTCCTATGTTTAACAAAGAGTTTCAATCTAACTGGGAATTATCAACTGCAAGAGCAGTAAGTGTTGTAAAGTATTTTGTTTCAGTTAAAAAATTAGACCCAACAAGATTCTCGGTTAAAGGATATGGTGAGTATAAGCCTTTAGTAGAGAATAACTCTACAAAAAATCGAACAATAAATAGAAGAGTTGATATATTAATAGTTAAGGAACAGCAAAAGGAGAAATAAAATGGACAATATACTAAAATATATTATAAATTTAATAGTATTTGTACCTTTTACCATTGCTTTAATAATAATAACTATAAGACTTAGTAAATCAAGCATTAATGGAATAGCAAAAAACAAATACATAAAAGTTTTAGAAAGAACAAATTTGAATAAAGATACAGAATTATATGTTTTAAAAGTAGGTGATGAAGGTTGTGTTATAGTTTCATCACCTACCAAGACAGATACAATAAAAGAGCTTACAAGTCATCAAATAGAAGAAATAGAAAGAAAACAAGAAGAGGTTAAAATTAATAATAGAAATAATATGAATTTAAAATTAAAAGACATAAAAAAATTTAGATTAAAGGAGATAAAAAATGAACGAAATAATACAAATGATTTCAAATAATCAACAAGAACTCACTCCTTTAATAGAACTATTTATTGTTATGACCCTTATGATGTTTTTGCCAACAATGGTTTTTATGATGACGAGCTTTATAAGAATCATCATTACATTTTCATTTATTAAGTCGGCTTTAGGTGCTACACAATCTATTCCAAATCAAATATTAATTGGAATAGCGTTGTCATTAACAATTTTTATTATGGCTCCTACAATAAACTCCATAAATAATGAAGCGATTAAGCCCTATATGAATGAAGAAATAAAATTTGATGAGGCAGTAGAAAAGGCACAAATTCCTATTAAAAAATTCTTGCTAAATCAAACAAGAGAAGATGATTTAAAGCTATTTATAGAAGGTGCTGATATAGATAAAACTAATTTAAATAGAGAGAATGTACCGCTTAGTGTATTAGTACCAGCATTTGCAATAAGTGAATTAAAAACTGCTTTTCAGATAGGGTTTTTAGTTTATTTACCATTTTTACTAATAGACTTGGTAGTTTCAAGTACCCTAATGTCAATGGGGATGTTCATGCTTCCGCCAGCTATGATATCTTTGCCATTTAAATTATTGTTATTTATTATGGTAGATGGTTGGAATTTATTGATTAAATCTTTGTTATTAAGTTTCAAATAGTTAGGAGGAAAGTAGTATGTCAGAAAATATGGTAATGAGTATAGTAAAAGAAGCATTATATACAAGCATGTTAGTTGGGGGACCTATTTTAATTTTATCGTTGCTAGTTGGTTTACTTGTAAGTATATTTCAAGCAACGACACAAATTCAGGAGCAAACACTAACATTTGTTCCAAAAGTAATAGTAATAGCATTAACATTGGCACTAGGTGGAAACTGGATGTTAAATGAGATTATTAAATTTACAACTAAGATTATGAACATGATAGCTGTTATAAAGGGATAAAAAATGTTATTCATATTTATTAGAGTAATAACATTTTTTTCTTCTCTTAATATTTTATTTCCAGCGGGAACCCCAAACACTTTTAAAGTATGCTTTTCAATATTAATGTCTATTATAATATCCTCTGGCGTTAATATTGATGTCAATGTACTTAATACATTTGACTTAATTAGATTAGTAGCAATGGAAACTGTAAATGGATTACTTTTAGGTTATATAACAAATTTATGTTTTAATAGCTTGAAAATAGCCGGTAGTTTAATTGATCAGCAAATAGGCTTGTCAATGAGTAGTATTTACGACCCAAATAGTAAAGAACAAGCAACTTTGATAGAAAATCTTATGTACTGGATGGGTATAATTATATTCTTTAGTATGAACGGTCACCACAAATTAATAATAGGCATACAGGAAAGTTTTCATTTAATAAAAATAGGTGAAAATTTAATACAAAATAATTTTTACTACATTGTACATGTATTTGTACAGTGCTTTACTATAGGATTTAAAATTGCAGTTCCGGTCATATTATCACTTATATTTACAGATTTAATAATGGGTCTTATATCTAGAAGTGTACCCCAATTAAATGTAATGATAATAGGAATGCCTTTGAAGATGCTTGTTGGTGTGGTTTTCTTTATGATAGCACTTCCGTTTATAATAACAGAAATACATAACTTATTAAATAAAATACCAGATATATTAGATGGAACCCTAAGTATGGTTAATAGTAATATGATGACCTCTATGGGGCCAGTAGGTATAGTATTATCAATGGGGAGTGACAAAACAGAAGAGCCCACAGCAAAGAAAAAAAGAGATGCTAGAAAAAAAGGAAATATTGCAAAAAGTAAAGAGGTAACAACGGCTATAACTCTAGTGGCTATGCTAATAATAATTTTTACTATGTCTGATTATGTAATATTAGAAATTAAAAATTTTATGATTAACTTATTTAGTAGTAATTTTAGCATGAACTTTGAAGGTGGAGTAATATTAAATTCACTTGGAAGTAAGATTTTACTTTCATTTATGAAAATATTTTTACCAATAGGGTTTATCATAATGATATTTGGCGTAATCGGAAATCTTATTCAATCAGGTATGTTATTTACAGGAGAAGGACTTAAACCACAATTTTCAAAGTTAAATCCAATAAATGGATTTAAAAATATGTTTTCCCTTAAAGCTTTAGGGACTTTAGTTAAAAGTGTAGCTATTATAAGTGTATTATTATATATCGGTTATTCTTTTATGAATAAAAACTTTGAAGGAATTATGAAAAGTGCAGATATTTATCTTCCATATCTTTTAAATACAATAATTGAACTTATAAAATCATTACTTGGAAGAATATGTTTAGCTGTTGTTTTAATAGCAGTAGTAGATTATGGATATCAACGATTTACTCATAATAAAGAGTTAAAAATGACTAAGCAAGAAGTAAAAGAAGAATATAAACAGATGGAGGGAGATCCTCAAGTAAAAGGAAAAATAAAACAAAAACAAAGAGAAATATCTAATCGTAGAATGATGCAAGCAGTGCCTAGCGCAACAGTTATTGTAACAAATCCTACACACATATCTATAGCAATTAAGTATGAGAAAGGGATAGATTCTACTCCAAGAGTAGTTGCCAAGGGGGCAGATGTTGTAGCATTTAAGATAAGAGAAGTTGCTAAAGAGCATGATATACCAATTATTGAAAATAAACCACTTGCAAGACTTATATATAAAGAGGTTGATATAGATAAGGAAATACCAGAAGAAATGTATCAAGCAGTGGCAGAAGTATTGGTTGCAGTTTATAAAATCAAAAACAAATATAAATAGTTATTAAAGAGGTTAAAAATAGATGGAAAAATTAAATTATAATAAACGATTTGACGTAATAGTTGGATTTGGAATAATTGGTATTGTTTTAATGATAATAATACCCTTACCGACATTTTTATTAGATATAATGCTAGCAATAAATATATCATTTGCAGTATTAATATTACTATTAACTCTTTTATCAACTGATATATTACAATTATCAATATTTCCAACAATATTGCTTGTTACCACATTATTTAGAATAGCCCTAAATATATCGTCAACAAGGTTAATATTAGGGCAAGGTTATGCAGGAAATGTAATAGAAGCCTTTGGTAGTTTCGTTGTTGGGGGAAATTATGTAGTAGGGGTAATTATATTCTTGATTATAGTAATTATCCAAATGGTAGTTATAACTAGTGGATCAAGTAGAGTATCAGAAGTTTCTGCAAGATTTACATTGGATGCAATGCCAGGTAAACAAATGAGTATAGATGCAGACTTAAATGCTGGAATGATAGATGAGAAGACAGCAAGAGAAAGAAGAAGAAAACTACAACAAGAAGCAGGATTTTATGGGGCTATGGATGGTGCTTCAAAATTCGTGAAAGGTGATGCAATAGCAGGAATAATTATAACTTTAATAAATGTACTAGCAGGTATGGTAATTGGAGTTATGATGTTAGATATGAGTTTTTCAGATGCGGTCCAGACATATATAAGACTTACAATAGGTGATGGACTTGTGAGTCAAATACCAGCATTATTGATATCTGTTTCGGCAGGTATGTTAGTTACGAGAGCCGATAGTGATGAAAACTTTGGTAATTTATTTGGAAAACAGTTAATGTCTATTCCAAAAGCTATAGGGATGACAGGGGCAGTATTAATCTTAATGGGGTTTATTCCAGGACTTCCTAAACTATCATTTTTTGCTCTAGGATTAGGAGCAATATTAATTGCATTTTTATTAAATAAAGAGGAAAAAGAAAATCAAAGAGTGTTAGAAAATGAAGTATTAGAAAAAAATGATGCACCACCTAGTATAGAAAATGCTGAGGATGTATCTAGCTATATAAATGTTGAGCCAATTGAGGTAGAGATTGGATATGGTTTAATACCACTTGTTGATGAATCTAGTGGAGGGGACTTACTTCAAAGAATTATATCAGTAAGAAAGCAATGTGCTATAGATATGGGAATAATAGTTCAGCCAATTAGAATAAGAGATAATTTACAACTTAATCCAAATCAATATAGCATAAAGATTAAAGGAAACGTTGTCGCAGTATACAACTTAATGCCTAATATGTTACTTTGTATGAACCCTATGGGACTAGCTATGGATATTGATGGAATACAAACAAAAGAACCAACATTTGGAATTGATGCACTGTGGATAAAAAAAGAAAAGGCAGAAGAAGCAGAATTATGTGGATTCACTATTGTTGATCCAACAACTATATTAGTTACTCACTTACTTGAAATAATAAAAAGTAAATCTCATGAGTTGGTTGGAAGACAAGAAGTTAAAGAGATAATAGATGTAACTAAAGAGAGATATAGTGCAGTTGTAGATGAGCTAATACCAGATTTATTGACCTTAGGTGAAGTGCAAAAAGTATTCCAAAACTTACTTAGAGAGAAAGTAGCCATTAAGGATAGGGTTACGATATTAGAAACACTTGCAGATCATGCAAGAAATACTCGTGATATAGAACTTTTAACAGAATATGTAAGAATGGCAATGAGTAGAAGTATATGTTCAGATTTAGTGGATGAAAACAATTCTATGACAGTTGCAACACTATCTTTAGAATTAGAAAATATGATTAGCAATAATCTACAAAGATCTGTAAATGGAACTTATCCAGCAATTGATCCAGATACAACAAATTATATATTTAAAAATATACAAAATATAACTGAAGATATAAGTTTCAATAATAGACCTATATTATTGGTATCTCCAAAAATAAGAGCACCATTTAGAAAATTAATAGAAATGGTATTTCCAAACGTAGTAATTTTATCACTTAATGAAGTACCAAGTGATATACAGATAAAATCTCAAGGAGTAGTTTGTATATAGTTAAGGGGGGAATATATAGTGGATACACATGAACAAGAAGAACTTATTGTAAATAATATGTCTCTTGTGAGGCACATAGCATCAAAATACTACACAAATAGAATTGGAATGGAATATGAAGATTTAGTAAGTTATGGAGTCATGGGGTTAATTGATGCAAGTACAAAGTTCGATAAAAATAGAGGTGTAAAATTTTCAACATTTGCATCTATTAGAATTTCATCATATATAATTGATGAAATAAGAAGGCATTCCCCTATTTCTAGAACTTACACAAGTAAAATAAAAGAATATAATAAATGTGTGGAGGATTTACAAAATACCTACTATAGGCAACCTAGTTTGGAAGAAATATCAAAATATATGGATATATCTATAAAAGAAGCAAATGACATAAAATTGAAGATGATGAACAGAAGTAATGTATCTTTAGACGGAGTAATATACGAAGATGAAAGTGAAGTTAAACTTATAGATACAATAAAAGAAAAAGAGGAACAATCACCTAGTGCTATTATTGAAAAACAAGAGCTTCAAGAAGTAATGGCAAGGGCAATAGATAATTTAAAAGAAAAGGATAAATTAGTATTATCCCTTTATTATTATGAAGAGATGACATTAAAAGAAATAGGACTAGTTTTAGGAGTATCAGAATCAAGGGTATCACAACTAAATACAAGGGCAATTTCAAATTTAAGAGCAGAGATGAAAAGAATAAAATATATAGACTAAGAAAGGGAAAATATGTTAAGAGGATTATATACATCAGTATCATCAATGTTAACACTTCAATCTAGACAAGGTATTATTACTAATAATTTAGCTAATATAAATACTACAGGATACAAGCAAGAAACTTTACTTGGTAAGAGCTTTGATGAAGTTATGTTATCAAATAATGATAATTACAAAAATGGAAAAGCAAATAAGCAGATATTAGGAAATATGAGTTTTGGTGTGAGAATTGATGATACATTTACTAACTATAGCCAAGGAACTAATGTCTCAACGGAAAATAATATGGATTTTGCAATAGAAGGTAATGGATTTTTTGAAGTTATGGATAATCAAAATAATAGGTATTATACAAGAAATGGTGATTTTAGCGTTGATTCACAAGGATACTTAATAACAAGCTCAGGTCATTATGTTTTAGGAGTTAATAATACAACTGGAGCGACAGAGCGTATCAATGTAGGTAATAATATTATGTCTGTTACTTCCGATAACAGAATTAATATTAATGGTCAAGAAAGATATAGATTTAGAGTAGTTGATTTTCAAAACTACGATAACTTAGAGAATGTTGGAAATGGAGTTTATACAGGTACAAATCCAAGAAATGGCACAAATTTTAATGTAAAGCAAGGTTACTTAGAAAGTTCAAATGTAGATTCTATAAATTCAGCAGCTTTACTTATGGAAACTGTAAATGAATTTGAAGCTAACCAAAAAGTAGTGCAAGCGATGGATTCTATACTATATAAAATAGCTAATGAAATAGGAAGAGTATAAGATATGGGGGAAAGAATATGTACAATATATTACGTACTAGCACATCTGGTATGATTGCAAATCAAGAAAAAATAAATATTGCATCTAATAATATAGTAAACTCTCAAACAACAGGTTATAAAAAATTAGATGTAGGATTTTTAGACTTATATACAAAATCCTTAGAGAGTAATTATAATCCTCATAGTTCAAATGGTAGTTTGACAGGTACAGGGACAAAAATAGCAGAAGCAACTAGGAATATGGTTCAAGGTCCTTTGAAAAATACTGGTATAAATACTAATTTAGCAATAGATGGTGAGGGTTATTTTTGCCTGATTCGACCTGATGGGAGCCATTGTCTTACAAGAAATGGAGATTTTAGTTTAGATGCAAATGGAACCTTAGTGGATGCAAATGGTAATAGAGTAGATATTACATACGCTAATGGATACAATAGAGGAAATGTTGATTTATCAGATGGAAAATTAAATATAAATAAAGAAGGACAAATATACCTAGACGACAAAATGGTGGGAAGAATTAATTTATATGTTACAGAAGGTACAAATGATTTGATTTCAGTTGGTGATAGTTTATTTGCTTTAAAAGAGGGAGCAAATATGTATGCATATAATGAAGCAGATATTAGACAGGGACATGTTGAAATGTCTAATGTGAATTTATCAAGTGAAATGACTGACTTAATTACGGTACAAAGAGCCTTTCAATTTAATAGTAAAGGCATACAGGCTGTAGATGATATGTGGAGTATGATTAATAATCTTCAATCAAGATAAGAAAGGTAAAAGGAAAATACTATGGTACAGGATATAAAAAAATATGATTTTAAAAAACCTCAAAGATATTCTTCCGACAATATGAGATTCGTATCTGTTATCGCAGAGGAATTTTGTAAAAATATTAATATATTTATGAATTATGAATTAAAACAAAAAGATATAGTTTGTAAGGTAGAAAAGATAGAACAAACAAACTATGAAGAATTTACAAACATGGTAACTTCTGATTCTGTTATAGTAGAACATGCAATTCAGCCTTTAGTAAGTGGTCTTATATATCAAATAGATAAAGGTATAGCTCTTACTTTTATAGATTGTATGTTAGGTGGAGATGGTAAATTTGACGATTATACTAGGGAACTTACAGAAATTGATAAGCAGTTAATTCATCATGCTAGTGAAAATTTTTTGACGAAACTTCATGTAGTTGAAGGATGTGAATACAGAGAAGTTTTAGAGGTTCACTTAAACCTTGGCTCTAGTAAAAAATATCCAGTAAGTGAGTCAGTTTTAATTGCTCACATGAAAATGATGCATGATGATAAAGAAGTAGGAAAAATGAGATTTTGTAAGCCATATAGCTGTATGGAACCAATATTACCACAATTAGAAACAAAAAAACTTTTTAAAAGTAAAAATATTGATTATGACTTTGAATTTACAAATGCAATATATAATAATGTTTACGCTGCTAGTACAGATATTGTAGCCCTATTAGGTAAATCAGAGATTAAGGTTCAGGAATTACTAGACTTAAACGTTGGAGATGTAATAAAGTTAGATTCCAAAATAGAGGAAGAAATAGAACTTTATATTGCAGGATCAAAATCTTTTAAATGTAAACCAGGCTTAATAGAAAATAAAAGAGGTGTGGTAATTGTTGATAGCATTGGTAAGGAGGAATAAAGTATGGCAGAAAATTTTGATAGAGTTTTAGATATAGAATTAGAGATAAGCACAGTATTAGGAAGAACGAAGATGACATTAAAGGATGTTTTTGAGCTTACAAAAGGATCTTTAATAGAGTTAGATACACTAGAAAATCAGGAACTTGAGATATTTGTAAATGGAAGAAAAATTGGTTATGGAGAGGCTGTGATCGTAGATCAAAATTTTGGGATAAGAATAACAAGTATTCTAGGAGAAGAAGAGCTTGTTAAAACTTTAGAATAATATCTACATAGCAAAGGATGGAAAATTTATGGCGAAAATGTTAAAGAGTAAATATAATAGTACAGGTGAACGATGTGTAGATGCTTGTTTAAATTATGGAGAACTTAGATATGTTAATAAAGATGGATCGCCTATAAAGATAGAAATACCTTGTGACAAATATGAAGAAGCTATAAGTGATTTCTTGGAAAGAATTAAAGAGGGTTTGACTGTAGATCCGGATATAGATCCAAGTAAAGTTTTAAAGAGGGGTACTATAACATATAATCAAGCAAAAGATATATCATATGAAGGAAAAATTAAGGGAATAGAGATATTTACGATAGATGAAAGTATAGAGTGTGAACATATTCTAGGAATATCTGGTAGTATAGAGTACGCTTTAGCAATATGGAATGGAGATAGCAAAGAAAGTGCATTAAAAAAATCAATAATAAGAGCCACTACAGTGTATGGTGAAGATTTTATAAAGGAGTTAGAGTTAACTGATATAATAGGTGAGGATGAATGTAGTAGATTTTGTGACAAAATTAACTACTTAAAAAAAGTAAATAATTTAGATTTATATAAACCATTAGATGTTATGATAGATGATGATATTGGTGAAGATGATGACTTAAAAACAAAGAAAAAACTAATGAAAAATATAAAAACAGCCTCATTAATTGGAGGATTAACATTAGCAATTATAATAATACAGATAATAACTAATGGTGGCACATTTAAGGATAATCTATATTTATTTTTACCTATTTTTATAATATCTTTTGCAATGAGTATATTAGTAGTATTTTATTTAAAGATAAGTAAATATATAACTGAGCAATATGCTAAAAATAAAGGCCAAACAATAATGGAAATGTTTAATGAAGAGCTGGAAAGAATAACATATGATAATATATTAACGGAAAAAGAATGCAAAGTTATTTTACATAATATAACTAAAGGAGAAATTTCAAAACTATTGTCAGAAATGAAAGGTAGTGTAAATAAAAAAGTATCATGTAATGCATTAGTAAAAAATGAAACACGATTTGTATTAGATGAAAGAAAAAGTATTATATTGCCAAGTGAGATTGAAGTTAAAAAATGTATGGAAAAGTTTATGCTTTCGTATAAAGAAAAATTTAGCAAAGAGGAAACTGTAAAAACTACTTAAATAATAAAGTGTATAAGTAAAGTAAAATTTAACTTATACACTTTTTTAGTAAAAAAATATTTTTATTGAAAATTGGTGTTAAATAAATTGAAAAGTATCCGTAGTATTAATAAATAAAATAATAAGGTAAATAAATTTTGACAAGAATTATGGGGGAGAAAAAATGAATAGAAGATTTACAAACTTAAAAATTGGGAAAAAAATGGTTTTGAGTTTTGGAATGTTATTAATAGCTTTCGCAATTATAGGCACATTATCTTTGAGGAATCTAAGAGTAATAGGGGGACATACAGTTGATTTATTTGAAGGACCATATCAATTGACAAATGAAGCAATGGCAATTAGAAGAGGTATTACTTCTGTTGATCAAAATATAGCTTATGCATTGGTTGAAAAAGATATTTCAAACTTTGAAGCACCTATTAGTGAATTTTTTAATGGTTTATATGAAAGAATAGAGAAAATAAAAAGTAATCCTAAAGCAGATGTTGACTTAGCTAAAAAATTAGAAACTTCAGTTGGAAATTTTCAACAAGAATATGAAAAAATAAAGGGCGTTATAAATGATGGGAATACAAAAACAATAAATAAATTAATTGTTGATGAAAAGAGCGATTATTTTTTAGCTTATATGGATGTGGCAGAAAATGCAGAAAATCTTTACAATAGTGAAATGGAAAAAGGAATTTTATTCAAAGAGAATGTTAATAAAAAGGTAAGAAAAGTTTGGACAATATGCGTAGTAATGTCTGTATGTACTATTATAGGTGCTATATTAATAGGTATATATATTACAAGAAAAATAAGACAGCCTATTGAAGAATTAGAAATTGCAGCAAATAAAATGTCACTAGGTGATTTTGATATTGAGATAGACTATGAATCAGAAGATGAACTAGGAAGTTTATCTAATAGTATGTTGAAAATGAGTAATGAAACAAAGGCTATAATTGATGATGTGGTTAATGTACTAAAAGAAATTGCATCAGGTAATTTTGATGTTGAACCTAAAATAGAATATATTGGCGTATTTAATAATATTGAAAAATCTTTAGCTCACATTACTAATGAATTAAGTGATACAATGTCACAAATAAATGTAGCATCAGACCAAGTTCAATCAGCATCAGATCAAGTTGCAAGTGGAGCACAAATGTTATCACAAGGTACTACAGAGCAGGCAGGATCAATAGAAGAGCTATCTGCGACTATAGCTGAGATATCAAATCAAGTAAAAGAAACAGCAAAAAATGCACAAGAAGCAAATGTATTGTATACAGATGCAGGTAGAGAAGTAAAAGATGGTAATGAAAAGATGAAGAATATGATTGTTGCCATGGATGAAATATCATCTACATCAAATGAAATAGGAAGAATAATAAAAACAATTGATGATATAGCTTTCCAAACTAATATATTGGCATTAAATGCAGCGGTAGAAGCAGCTAGGGCAGGAGAAGCAGGTAAGGGATTTGCAGTAGTGGCAGATGAAGTTAGAAATCTAGCAGAAAAATCAGCACAAGCAGCTAAAAATACTTCAACACTAATAGAGAATTCTATAAATGCAGTTGAAAATGGTACTAGTATAGTTGATAATACATCCCAATCTTTACAAAGAATATTGGATAAAACTAATAAAGTAGTTTCTTTACTTGATAGAATAGCAAAAGGATCTGAAGAAGAATCAGATGCCATTAATCAAGTTACTTTAGGATTGGAACAAATTTCAGCAGTAGTTCAAACAAACTCAGCAACAAGTGAGGAAAGTGCGGCTGCAAGTGAAGAACTAAGTGGACAAGCTCAAATATTAAAATCTTTAATAGATGATTTTAATTTAAAAAACAAAAACGATGATACAGTTTTAGATTTTAATATTTAAATATTATAACTAATTAGAATCTTAAATACATTTATTTATAATAAAAAAGCTGGTTTCTTAATTAATGGAGAAATCAGCTTTTTGCGTTGACTTAACAGCCAACAATAAAATTTTTATATATAGTTGTTTATTATTTTAATAAAGTAAATTATGATTTTTCCGTATATTATAAAAGGTTTACAATTGTAGAGGAAAAAGTTATGGAGGAATAAATTATGAAACAATTTAGTTTAAAAGAATTTGATTTTAAAGAGATGAAAATTGGGAAAAGATTGGGAATGGCATTTGCTATTGTACTTATAATGTCGACTTTAGCGTGTCTTTATACTTTAAACAATTTAAAGAAAGCTGGAGAAATGTCACATAATATTTATGCAGGTCCCTATCAACTCACAAATCAATCTATGGGAATACGTAGAGATTTAGTATCAATATCAAGACAAATTAATGAGGCGTTTGCGAATAAGGAACATGAAGAGCCAAGAAAAATAATTTTAAATGATTTTGAAAGCATAAGTGAACGAATAGAAATAATTAATAATACACCTACAACAAATAGTGTGATAAAAGAAGATGTAAAAAAATTAGAAAAAGAAATAAGCTTAGTTAAAGAAGAATATGAAAAAATTTATAAAGCCACACAAAAAGAAAATTTTAGTGGGTTATTAGCTGATATTGATTCTAGTAGATATTCAACTTTATTTAACAGTTGTACTCAAAGTTCTGTTAATATTTATGATGAAGCTGAAAAGATAGCTAAAGAATACGATAGTATGGTGTCAAGTAGTATAAAAAAAGCAGCAATAATAGCACTGGTACTTTTATTAATAGCAGTTGGTATTGGTATAGTAGTATGTATAAAAATTACAAAGAGAATTAAAGAACCAATTGAAGAAATAGAAATAGCTGCAAACAAAATGGCTGAAGGTGATTTTAATATAGATATAACTTATGAATCACAAGATGAATTGGGAGTATTATCTGAAAGTATGCGTAAGATGAGTAAGGAAATAAACGTAGTTGTTGAAGATGCTGTTGACATATTAAATGAAGTTTCCACAGGTAACTTTAATATAGAACCTA
Source organism: Terrisporobacter petrolearius (assembly GCF_020748185.1). Taxonomy (GTDB): domain Bacteria; phylum Bacillota; class Clostridia; order Peptostreptococcales; family Peptostreptococcaceae; genus Terrisporobacter; species Terrisporobacter petrolearius. The sequence continues at coordinate 184,554 of NZ_JAHZMO010000001.1, forward strand.
AGGTAAAATATGTTGGAGTATTTAGCCATATTGAAAATTCTTTAAATAAAATTACAAATGAGCTAAGTGATACAATGTCACAAATATTTGCAGCATCACAAGAGGTTGAGACAGCATCAGAACAAGTGGCAAGTGGAGCACAAATGTTATCACAAGGGACAACGGAGCAAGCTGGTGCCATAGAAGAATTATCAGCTACAATAGTTGAAATATCTAATAAAATTAAAAATACAGCAAAAAATGCAGGGGATGCTAACGAGCTTTCTATAAGTGCAGGACAAGAAGTGGAAGAAGGAAATGGTAAAATGAAGGAAATGGTAAATGCTATGGAAAAAATATCCTTTACATCTAATGAAATAGGAAGAATAATAAAAACAATAGATGATATAGCATTCCAAACAAATATATTAGCATTAAATGCAGCGGTTGAAGCAGCAAGAGCAGGTGAAGCTGGTAAAGGATTTGCAGTGGTAGCAGATGAGGTTAGAAATCTGGCAGCAAAATCAGCAGAAGCAGCAAAAAATACAGCAACATTAATAGAAAATTCTATAAAGGCAGTGGATAATGGAAGTTTAATAGTTGATAATACAGCAGAGTCACTACAAAGAATAATAGATAAAATTTATCAAGTTATTGTTTTAATAGATGATATCGCAAAAGCATCAGATGAAGAAGCAAATGCAATTACTCAAGTAACTTTAGGAGTAGAACAAATTTCACAAGTAGTTCAAACAAACTCAGCAACAAGTGAGGAAAGTGCAGCCGCAAGTGAAGAATTAAGTGGACAGGCTCAATTATTAAAATCACATATTGATAGATTTAATTTAAAAGAAGATTCTAATTTTCAGGATACTATAAATTTCCAAGACGATTTAAATATAAATAACAACTCACTAAATTTCTAAAAATATTTTAGATATTAATATAAAAATTAGAAAACTAAAATTGATTTAAATACTGATAAAGTAATTTATTTATAAAACTAAAGAATAAAATTGTTTATCCGTATAGTATATAAATGAATTATGAGAAAAGATTATATTTAATTTGATTTAATAGTTGTATTAAATAACAATGAAAAAATTAAACCTATTAAATTTTTATTATAAAAGGAGACAGATATGAGTGGAATAGATTCTATGAATGAATTTTATGTGCAAGAAAATATGCAGCTATTAGAGCAATTAGAAGAAATTTTACTTGTAGATCATTCAGATACTGGAGGATTGGCGAAGGAAGAAATAGAAGAAATTTTTAGGGCTATGCATACGATAAAAGGTTCTTCTGCCATGATGGGATATGATAGTTTAACAACTCTAACACATTGTATAGAAGATGTATTTGATGAAATACGTAAAGGACTTGAGGTTTCTGCTGAAAAATGGGAACAAATAATAGATGTTGTATTACTAATTATTGATTTTCTTAAAGAAGAAATTTCTAATATTCAGCAGGGGTTGCTTCCAGAATCGAGTATAGATGAGCTACACGATAAAGTTTTAAACTTATTGAAAGATAATGAAAAAGACAGTGATGAAAGTACATTAGATATGGACTTTAATTTAGTTGAAGAAGATATAAATCATCAAACTAAAGAGGATAATGATGAAAGTGAACTAATAGGCAGTGAAAAAAAATATTGCATAAAAGTGTTATTTGAAAATGGGTGTGGAATGGAAGGTATAAGGGCACTTGGTGTAACAACATCAATAGAAGACTTATGTACTATAAATGAAACTATACCTGCAGATTTAATGGGAGATTGTGATGAAGAAATAATTAAAGATGGATTTACAATGTATGTAAAAACTGAAAATGATAAATCTGCCTTAGAAAAATGTCTTCAAGAAACAATGTTTTTAAAGACTTTACAAATTACTGAAGTTTCTAAATCTGCAAATAAAGTAGAAGAAATTGAAGAAGTTGATGAAGTTAATTTAAAGCCTGATGAAGAAGTAGAAATTGCTACTGATACTAAAGAGAAAGAAGTAGAAATTGTAGAAAAAAGTACTGAAATAAATAAAATTAATGAAGATTTAAAGAGCAATAAAGATAATACTAAAGAAGTTGAAAGTAATAAAAAAGATAAAGTAAGTCATACAAAAAAAGAAAATAAAAATAGCTATTTAACAGTTAATATAGACAAGATAGATAGTCTTATGAATTTAGTAGGAGAAATAGTAACAACTGAATCTATGGTTGAAAAACAATCTCAATTAGAAAATTTTGATCCAGATAATTTTGAAAAACAAGCAAGAAGACTACATCAGTTAACTAATGAATTACAAGATGTTGTCATGTCTATTCGTATGGTACCTATATCATCAACTTTTACTAAAATGCAAAGAGTAGTAAGAGATATGAGTAAGAAAACTGGTAAAAAGGTTGATTTGGTTTTAATAGGAGAACAAACAGAAGTAGACAAAAATATATTAGAAAATATATCAGATCCTTTAATGCATATGGTAAGAAATAGTATGGATCACGGTATTGAAACTCCAGAGGAAAGAAAAAACACAACAAAACCAGAAAAAGCAACTGTAACATTAGAAGCAAAAAATACTGGTGGAGATATTCTAATAATAATAAAAGATGATGGAAGAGGATTAAATAAAGAAACAATTGTTAATAAAGCAATTGAAAAAGGAGTAACTAGCAAGAGTATTAATGAAATTAGTGATAAAGAAGCATACAATTTCATATTAGCACCAGGATTTTCTACAAAAGAAGCTGTAACTGAGTATTCAGGTAGAGGGGTAGGTATGGATGTTGTCTATACAAATATTCGTAAGTTAAGAGGTTCTATTAGTATAGATAGTGAGTATGGAAAAGGAACTACATTTACAATACGTATTCCGCTGACATTAGCCATAGTAGATGGTATGAAAATTAAAAATGATGATGAAACATATATTATTCCTTCACTTAACATAAAAGAAGTATTTAGGTATGGAGCTTATGATATTGTTGAAAACCCAAATGGAGAAGAACATAGTATCATAAGGGGAAATTGTTATAAAATTTGTAGATTATCAAAAATTTTAGGGTTAAGTGATATAAAAAAAGAAGATGGAATTATGATTTTAGTAGAATCTGAGATGGGTAATATCTGCTTAATTGTAGATAGTATTTTAGGACAGCAACAAGTTGTAATCAAACCAATACCTACAATACTAACTCAATTTACAGGAGTACAATCCTATTTGGCAGGATGTTCTATTTTAGAAGATGGCTCTATTAGTCTTATACTAGATGTTAATGCTATGATACATAGATAGGATATACTAATACAAAAGGAGAAAGAGGAAATGGATAAAAAAATAAAAGTATTAGTAATTGATGATTCGATTATATTTAGACGTGTTATATCTAAGTATCTTCAAGAAGATCCAGAGCTAGAAGTAGTAGAAACAGCTAAGGATTCTTATGATGCAAGGGATAAAGTATTACAATATAGACCAGATGTATTAACATTAGATATAGAGATGCCAGGTATTAATGGAATTGAATTTTTAAAGATTTTAATGAGTCAATGCCCAATACCTACAATTGTTATAAGTGGCGCTAATGATAAATGTTTTGAGGCTTTATCGGCTGGTGCAGTAGGCTTTGTAGATAAGCCAACATCAAGTACTATGAACGAATTTGCAATAGATTTAGCTACTAAAATAAAGGAAGCATCAGTAGCTAAATTAGATATAAAAAGTAATATTACAAAGGTTATTAAACCAGTAGAGCAAAAAATAAACTCTGAAAAAACAACTAGGGTAACAAACAATAGTAATCAAATAATTGCCATAGGAGCATCTATGGGAGGGGTAGAGGCAATAGGAAAAGTATTAAAAGAGCTGCCTCTAGGTCTACCTGGAATTGTTATTACACAACATATGCCTCCAGTCTTTACAAAAAGATATGCAGAACGTTTGAACAGAGAGTGCATAATTAATGTAAAAGAGGCAGAAAATGGAGAAATTATATTGCCTGGGAATGCATATATTGCTCCTGGTGGTTTGCAAATGGGTATTATAAAGAAAAATAATGAGTTTTTAATTCAAGTTAAGGAAGGCGATAAAGTTAGCGGTCATTGTCCATCAGTGGATTATTTATTTGAATCTGTGGCAAATGAGGCTAAAGAAAAAGCCGTAGCAGCAATTTTAACAGGAATGGGATCTGATGGAGCAAGGGGATTATTAGAAATAAAAAAAGCTGGTGGATATACTATTGGTCAAAATAAACAATCATGCACTGTTTACGGTATGCCAATGGTAGCAAAGAATATGGGTGCGGTTATAAAGGAAACATCTTTAGATATGATTCCAAACGCAATACTAAATCAACTCAAAAGAAATGAAATGAGAAAATAATCTAGAGATTAGATAGAAAGAGGGTATATATGACAATTACTTGTGATAAATTAAATATATTTCGTGAAATTAGTAATATAGGATCTGGTAATGCATCAACATCATTAGCAACAATGTTAAATGAACTAGTAGATATTGGAATACCAAATAGTGATATGATTGAACTTGATGATATTACAAAGAGTTACGACTCTCCAGAAGAATTGGTAGTAGGAACAGTTTTACAACTTTCAGGAGATATGGAAGGTTTCATCATGGTTATCATGAAAATAGATTCTGCTTTTAATTTACTTTCAAAATTATCAGGAAAAGAAATTAAATATAATAAAGATGATTACGAAGAAATGTGTAAAGAATTAAGCGCCATGGGAGAAATATGTAATATATTATGTGGAACATACTTAACAGCCATATCAGATATGACAAATTTAACTATAACTCCATCTATACCTCATTTTAGTATAGATATGGTAAGAGCAGTAATGAATTTACCAATTTCATTATATGGGTTAGATTTTAGTTCAATACTTTGTATTGAAACAGACTTCTTTACTCAAGACAATGATATAGAAGGAAAGTATTATTTTATTCCTAATGTATCATCATGTACGAAGTTGTTGTCATCTTTAGGCTTTGCTGTGTAGGATTATATAATGGAAATGGTAGGTATAGCAGAGTATAAGATTGTAAAAGAACCACAAAAAATTATGACTATAGGACTAGGATCATGTTGTGGTGTAGTCCTTTATGATGAGATAAATAAAATTGCAGGATTAGTGCATATTTTACTTTCTAACTCTCAAAACGAAAAAATGCTAGTAAATAAATCGAAGTATGCTGATACAGGGATAGTCGCATTATATGAAGATATGAAAAAACTAGGAGCAAATTCTAGATTTATAAGGGCAAAGCTAGCTGGTGGTGCACATATGTTTAACTTTAATAATTCATCAAGTAGTGTATTTACTATTGGTGAAAAGAATGTAAAATCATGCAAAGAGACTTTAGCCAAACTAAATATTCCAATTATATCAGAAGATACATTGGGTACTTGTGGAAGAACAATTGTATTTGACACAAGAACAAATAAATTGCATGTAAAAAGTGTGGGTAAAGGTGAAAAGTTAATTTAATTAATAAGGGGGACAGTATCTATGTATGCAAATGATGTAGAATCAGAAAATAGAATAGATGATTTGTATATGGTTTTCGTCGTGAATAATCAAAAGTACGCACTATCATCCAAATACATTATAGAAATTATAGAAATGTTACCAATAACAAAGGTACCATTCCTTCCAAAATACATGAAAGGTATTATAAATTTAAGAAGCACGATTATTCCGGTCATGGATGCTAGAATGAGATTTGATATAGAACCTATAAGTTATGATGAAAGAACTTGTATTATTATAATTGAAAATAATAATAACAAAATAGGTTTAATAGTAGATACGGTAAATGAAGTAATTCATATTTCGCCAGAAAAAAATATGAATATGGACTCTAATCAAGATGAAGGAAAGAGTAACTTTATAAAATCTGTTAGTGAAATAAATAATGATGTACAATTAATACTAGATTGTGATTCATTAATGAAGATAGTCGAGGAAAATAATTATGCAGTTGAAAGATAGAGATTTTGCAAGGCTGAGAGATTTCATGTATAATAATTATGGAATTAATCTTGAAAATAAAAGGACACTAATAGAAACAAGACTACTAATGATGGTTAAACGATTAGGATTTTCTGATTACAACAGTTATATAGATAATTTGATGCAAGATAAAACAGGTGAACAGGTATCCATATTGGTAGAAAAATTAACTACGAATTATACATATTTTATGCGTGAAGAAATGCATTTTGATTTTTTAAAAGAAAATGTATTAATTCCAAGTTTAAAAAGACCACCACTTGGAGGGTTAAAAGTTTGGTCAGCAGCCTCATCAACAGGTGAAGAAGCTTATTGTATTGCCATGCTAGCGTCAAGTGTTTTAGGCATTAACTCAAGTCAAAGAATAGCTATAACAGCATCTGATATATCAAATAAAGTACTAAAACAAGCTAAAGATGGAATTTACTCTAATGATAAAATAGAAAAATTGCCATCAGCATGGGTACAAAATTATTTTAAAAAAATAGATGAAAAAAACTATGAGGTAAATCCAAATATAAAAAAGTTAGTAGAATTTAAATATTTTAATTTGAATAATAACTTAGGTTGGAGTAAGTCAAAATACGACGTTATTTTCTGTAGGAATGTAATGATTTATTTTGATAATATTACAAATCAAAAATTAATTAATAGATTATATGACTCTCTAAAACCAGGCGGATACTTGATAATTGGAATGTCCGAAAGCTTATCTAATTTAAAGACTGATTTAAAAAGAGTAAAACCATCAGTATATAAAAAAAATAAAGTATAGTTTTTGAATCCTAAAAGAATTAAAATATAAGTATGAGTAAGTTAATAAAATGTATTTGAAACAATGGAGGAAAGTTATGAAAAGAGTATTAATAGTTGATGATGCAGCCTTTATGCGTATGACAATAAAAAATATGCTTTCAAATTATGAGTATGAAATAGTAGGAGAAGCAGAAAATGGTTTAGAAGCTGTTGAAAAATACAAAGAATTAAGCCCAGACATAGTTACAATGGATATAACTATGCCTGAACTTGATGGAATACAAGCTTTGAGAATGATAAAGAAATTAAACCCAGGAGCATCAGTTGTTATGGTATCAGCTTTAGGACAAGAAGCAAAAATGAAAGAGGCCATTATATATGGAGCTAAAGGATTTATAGTAAAACCTTTTAAAGAAGAAATACTTTTAGGTGCACTATCAAAGTTATAAAAAATTATATAAAATAATGTAAAATACATACTATAGGTTGATTTATGAAAATAAGTTGATCTATAGTATTTTTAAAATTCAAATAAAAAAATTTTGATGAAATTTTTACAAGTATATAAATACTAATTATAGATAAATAAAGAAAGAATAATATAAAGTATTGTATTATTCTACATATTGAGATTTCAACATTTAGCTAGATTTGCAAAACCGTCGTTTTTTTGACAGATTGTGAGAAATAAAGTATAATAACCAATGTATTTAAAAAGAATAAGAGGTGGATAAAGTGGAGAAGTTTAAAATTCAACCTGTATTGGTTGGTGGAGATATAAACTGCTATTCTGTAGCTAGAGCTTATCACGAAGCTTATGGAGTAAAGTCCATAGCTTTTGGGAAAATGTTACTTGGAGCAACAAAAGACAGTAATATAATAGATTTTAGAGTAGATCCTAATATGGGTAATAAAGAAGAGTTTATAAAAGTTTTACTAAAAACTGCAGATGAACTTGCTGAGCCAAATAAAAAACTTATAATTCATGGATGTACTGATGAGTATGCAGAATTAATAATAGATTATAGAGATGTATTATCAGAAAAGTACATAGTACCTTATATAGGTGCGAAACTTAAAGATAAGCTAATAGAAAAAGAATTATTTTATAATATGTGTGAAGAATATGGGTTAGATTATCCAAAAACATATATATACAATAAGGGTGATGAAATAGGTGACTTTGGATTTAATTATCCAGTTATATTAAAAGCCTCTGATAGTATATCATTCTTCCAAAATGCTTTTGAAGGAATGAACAAAGCTTATCTTATACAAGATGAAGAAGAATTTAAAAGAGAAATAGCAAAAATATATTCTCATGGTTATGAAAAATCTATGATAGTTCAAGACTTCATACCTGGAGATGACTCCCACATGAGAGTTTTAACTTGTTACTCAGATAAAAATGGAAAAGTTAAAATGCAATGTTTAGGACATGTTTTATTAGAAGAACATACTCCAAAAGGAATTGGAAATCATGCAGCTATAATAACTGAGTATGATGAAGAAGTTATGACTAAATTTAAAAACTTCTTAGAAAGTATAAATTACACAGGATATTCAAACTTTGATATAAAATACGATGCTAGGGACAATAAATACAAAGTATTTGAAATAAATTTAAGACAAGGCAGAAGTAATTATTATGTAACATCTTCAGGAAATAACATAGCTAAGTTTGTTGTAGAAGACAGAGTTAATAACAAAGAGCTAGACTTAAAAATACAAAAAGAACCTTTCTTCTGGAGATGCATACCAAAAGAAGTAGTATATAAATATGTAAAGAGTCAAGAATTAGTAAATAAATGCAAAGAATTAGATGCTGTAGGAAAATCAGCTACATCATTTGGATACGAAGCTGACCTAAAAGGAAACTTCAAAAGGAGATGGTACATCTTCTTATACTATGTAAATCAATTTAGAAAATTCAAAAAATACTGCAAGTAGATTGGTGATAATATGAATAATATAACTGTAGGTGTTTTAGGTGGCTTAGGACCTATGGCCTCTGTGTATTTCTATGAAATGGTAGTGAATATGACAGAAGCGAAGACTGACCAAGAACATGTTGATATGATAATAACAAATAGAGCAACTACGCCAGATAGAACAGCTTTTATCGTAGGAAACTCTGATGAAGATCCATCAAAGATATTAATAGATGATGCAAAAAAATTAGAAAAATATGGTGTAGACTTTATTGTGATAACATGTAATACGGCACATTATTTCTATGAAAAAATAGTTAATGCAGTTAATATACCTTTAGTAAATATTGTAGAGGAAACGATTAAACATGCCAAAGAGACTAATCATAAAAAACTAGGCATTCTTGCCACTACTGGAAACATTAAAACTTGTTTATATCAAAATATGTGTGAAAAGTATGATATGGAATATTTAGTATTAGATGAAAATAAGCAGTCTAGGGTAATGGAAATAATTTACGATAATATAAAAAGTGGAAAACCAGCTGATATGCATAAGTTCAATTCTATTGTAGACTATTTAAAGGAAAATAATTGTGATGGAGTTATTCTTGGATGCACAGAGCTATCTATATTAAAAAATGATAATAAATTAAACGGAGATTTTTATATAGATTCCCTGGAAGTCCTTGCTAGAGAAACTATATTAAGAAGCGGAAGAAAACTAAAATAGAGTAGTGAACCTACTCTATTTTTTAAAATCAGAAAGGAAGTATATTATGAAATTATTTAAATTAATGGAAGATGTAAGTTTTACATCCAACTTACCTTTAGAAAAAATTGATGAGATTGAAATAAAAGATATATCATATAACTCTAGGAGTTGTAAAGAAGAATTTATGTTTGTTGCTCTTGTTGGAGAAACTGTAGATGGTCATAGATTTGTAAAAAATGCTTATGACAATGGAGCTAGAGTATTTTTACTACAAAAGGGAATGGAATCTAGTAAATATGCTATGGAACTTCCAAATGATACAGTAAAATTATTTGTGGAAGATACAAGAATAAGTTTATCAAGAATATCACATAACTTTTTTGGACAACCATCTAACTCACTAAAAGTAATTGGTGTTACAGGAACTAAGGGAAAAACGACTATAACTAATTATATTGCAACTGTTTTAAATGAATCAGGAGTTAATACTGGTGTAATAGGAACAAATGGAACTTTTTTCAATGGAACTTATGAAGCTACAGCAAATACAACGCCAGAAAGCTATGAGTTACATAGAATATTTAGAAAAATGCTTGATAATGGTGTAACTTGTGTATCTATGGAAGTTTCATCTGGAGGAATAATGCAAAACAGAGTGGAAGATGTAGATTTTGATGTTGCCATATTCTCTAATTTATCTCCAGATCACATAGGACCAAAGGAACATCCAACATTTGATCATTATTTACAATGTAAAGCAAGATTATTTAAGATGGCTAAACATGGTATTATTAATATAGATGATGATTATGCAAATGATATAATAAATGCAGCAACTTGTGAAGTGGAGACTTTTGGAATAGAAAATGATGCGAATTTAACTGCTAACAATATAAGATATTCAAAAGAAATAGACTCGCTAGGAGTGAGTTTTGACTGTAATACAAAAGAAGAAACATTCCCATGTTTTATATGTTCTCCAGGAACTTTTAGTATTTACAACGCATTGGCAGTTATAGTAGTTTGTAAATATCTAGATGTGAAAAGAGAGATTATGGTAGATGCCTTAAAAAATGCTAAGGTAAGTGGAAGAGTGGAAGTTTTACCAATACTTCCTTATGCTACAGTAATAGTTGACTATGCTCACAATGGTGTTAGTTTAGAAAATATATTACAAACACTTAAAAACTATGATCATGATAGATTAATATGCTTATTTGGTTCAGTAGGTGGAAGAACTGCAATAAGAAGAAAAGAATTAGGTGACGTTGCTGCTCGTGAGTGTGATTTAGCAATACTTACAGCAGATAATCCGGATTTTGAAGATCCGATGAATGTTATAAATGATATAGCACAGTCTTTTGAAGGTTCTTCTTGTGAAGTAGTAAAAATAGCAGATAGAGAAGATGCTATAAAATATACTATTAGAAATGCTAAAGAAGGAGATATGATAGTATTTGCAGGGAAAGGTCATGAAAAATACCAATTGATAAATGGAGAAAAATTACCTTTTGATGAAATAGCTATTGCAAAAGATGAAGCAAAAAAAGTAATAGAAGAAAAAGAATTATTAGCTTAATGAATAATTTATAATATGAAAATATTAGAGGCATTACATTTATTATGTAATGCCTTCTTTAAATGGGAATATATTGAAAATTATCAAATTTGTGAATGATTTTTATTAATTATTATTTATATAATAAAATAGGCACAAATATACTATAGTGAAATTGATTTTTGAAAATTCTTATGATATCATTAAATTAATTAGAAAACAAAGTTAGTCATGGCATCTTGATTTATTCAATCCTTGACCAGTTACATCAATTATTTTATTTATTGCAGTGTCAGATAAAAATACAATTTCTGATGGTTCGCCTTTCAAATTTTCACCCATCAACTTTAAACCATTAGAGTTTTCTATGTAAGAAATATCTAGATTTCTCCTGAAAATTCTATTAGTAGTCTTATCTTTAACTTCTACAGTAATTTCATCACAACTAATAAAATCTAAAGGAGCATTATTTGGAGCTAAATTTTTGTTGAAGTGTTCTATAAGATAACTTATAGTATAATCCCTCAAAATAATTAATTCCTCATTAGTCTTAGCATTAGATGTAGAGATAAACCTATCAAATATTTCTTTAAAAACTTCTTCATTTAAAACATTATCTTTAATCATAGTAACCTCCAAAATAAGCATTAATTTTGCTAATTAATAAATTTACATAAATTATAGTCCAAGTTTATTAATTTAGAAATAAAAATTTAAAAGGGGGAAATAAATTTGCTACTAAAAAAGGTCCTTTATATTAATGGGGTAAAAAGAACACTACTTGTTAATCCAGAAAGCAGTTTAGCTAATGTACTACGTGAACAACTATTACTTACAGGGTGTAAGATAGGTTGTGGTCAAGGTCACTGTGGTACATGTACTATTATTTTAAATAATAAGGCTGTTCGTTCTTGTATAGTTAAAATGAAAAAAATTGAGGATGAATCAGTTATACAAACAATTGAAGGATTATCAGAAGGTGAAGAGTTACATCCACTACAAGTTGCATGGATGGGACACGGATGTGCACAATGTGGTTTCTGTAGCCCTGGATTTATTATGTCAGCGAAGGTTTTATTAGAAGAAAACCCTTCTCCAACAAGAGAAGAAGTAAGAGAATGGTTCCAAAAACATAAAAATTTATGTCGTTGTACAGGATATAAACCTTTAGTAGATGCTGTCATTGATGCAGCTGCAGTACTAAGAGGTGAAAAGAAAGTAGAAGATTTAGTTTTCGAACCTGTAGGAAATGAAATATTAGGAACTAAGTATATTAGACCTTCTGCAAAAGCTAAAGTAACTGGTACTTGGGATTTCGGTGCGGATATGAACTTACAAATGCCAGATGGAACTTTAAGATTAGCTTTAGTTCAAGCTGAGGTTTCTCATGCAAATATTAAGGGAATAGACACTTCTGAAGCAGAAAAAATGCCAGGTGTTTATAAAGTAATAACTGCTAAAGATGTTAAAGGTAACAATAAGATAAACGGATTAGTATTCTTCCCAAGTGCTAATAAGGGAGATGGATGGGATAGACCAATTCTTTGTGATGAAAAAGTATTCCAATATGGTGACGCTATTGCATTAGTAGCTGCTGATACTGAAGAGCAAGCTAAAGCTGCTGCTAAAAAAGTAAAAATAGATTTAGAAGTGCTTCCAGCATATATGAGTGCACCAGAAGCTATGGCTGAAGATGCTATAGAAATACATCCTGGAATTCCTAACGTTTATTTTAAAACTGATTGTAAAAAGGGTGAAGAAACAGCTCCATTAATGGAAAAACTTCCCAATGTAGTTGAAGTTGAATCTTATTGTAGCCGTCAACCGCATTTACCTCTTGAACCAGACTGTGGTCAAGCGTACCAAGATGAAGATGGTAACTTAATTATAAACTCTAAGAGTATAGGAATCCACTTACATCATGCAATGATTTGTACAGGTATAGGTATTGATCCAGAAAAATGCTTCTTAGTACAAAATCCAACTGGAGGAACTTTCGGATATAAATTCTCTCCAACTATGGAATCTATGTTAGGTGTTGCTTGTTTAGCTACTGGAAGACCAGTAACATTAAACTATACTCAATATCAAAATATAACTTACACTGGAAAGAGGTCTCCTGCATTCATGAAAATAAAACTTGGTGCAGATGAAAATGGTAAAATACTTGCTCTTGAAGGTGAAAACTATATAGATCATGGCCCATATTCAGAATTCGGTGACTTATTAACTATGCGTCTTACTCAATTCGTAGGTGCTGGTTATGGAATACCAAATATAAGAAACACTTCTTATACTGTATGTACTAACCATGCTTGGGGTAGTGCATTTAGAGGATATGGTGCTCCACAAAGTTTTATGGGAACTGATACTGCTATAGATGTATTAGCAGACCAAATGGGAATGGATCCATTTGAATTAAGATATATAAATGCATATAGAGAAGGAGATACTACTCCAACTGGTCAAACTCCAGAAGTATACTCTATAGTACCTATGATGGATAAATTAAGACCATTATATGAAGAAGCTAAAGTAAGAGTTAAAGAAAATTCTACTGATAAAGTTAAACGTGGTGTAGGTATATCTATAGGTGTTTATGGATGTGGACTTGATGGTGCGGATTCATCTGAAGCTTATGCTGAAATAACTCCAAAAGGTGTAACTATTTACAACTCTTGGGAAGATCATGGTCAAGGTGCAGATATAGGAACATTAACTATGGCTCATGCAACTTTAAAAGAAGCTGGATATAAACCAGAAGATATTAAATTAGTAATGTGTGATATGCGTCAAACTCCAAACAGTGGTCCTGCTGGTGGAAGTAGATCTAATGTTGTTACAGGCAATGCTACTAGAATAGCAGCTGAAAACTTGTTAAAAGCACTAGATAAAGGCGATGGAACTTATCGTTCTTACGATGAGATGGTAGCTGAAGGTTTACCAACTAAATATGTAGGTAAATGGGTTGCGTCTATGTGTTCTGATTGTCAAATAGAAAATGGTCAAGGAGCACCATTTAGTAACTATATGTACGTTGTTAATATGCCAGAAGTTGCTGTTGATATGGAAACAGGCAAAACAAAAGTTGAAAAATTCACTTGTATAGTTGACTGTGGTAAGATAATTAACAAACTTGTTGTTGATGGTCAAGTTTATGGAGCATTAGCACAAGGTATAGGTCTTGCATTAACTGAAGACTTTGAAGATTTAGAAAAGCATACTACGTTAGTTAAATGTGGTATACCACAAATAAAAGATATACCAGATGATTTAGAAATACATTATGAAGAAGCTGAAAGACCAGATGGACCTTATGGGGCTTCTGGAGTAGGTGAAGGTCCATTAGCTGCACCTCACCCTGCTATACTAAATGCTATATTTAATGCTACTGGAGCTAGAGTAACTAAAGTACCTGCAACTCCAGAAGTAGTTAAAGCTGCACTAGATGAATTAGCAAGTGGAGCAAATGCTTAAATAAGAAGTAAATATAAAAGAGTAATTTTATGATTGTTGCTCTTGTTTAGTCAAATAAAAGGGCTTAACCTTAAGTATATTCTACAAGAGTTTAAGCCTTTTTTTCATATAAGGAATCTCAAGGAAGCAAATTTTTTAATACAAATAATAGATATATTTTTTTAAGGAGAATAGACTATGGATAATCTTAGTCAAGATAAATTAAAAGAGTTAGAAAGCAAATGTATTCAAGAAGAAGATCCTTGGTGTAATGCCATGTGCCCAATTCATATAGATGTAAGACAGCTATGTAAACTAGTTGCCCAAGGTAATTTTACTGAAGGTAGAAAAATTTATGAAAAAAAAGTTGTTTTTCCAAACATAATAAGCAGAGTTTGTGAAGCAAAATGCAAAAGTCAATGTAAAAGAAAAGAATTAGGAAATTCCATAAATATCAGACAGCTTGAATTAGCTTGCATGAATTATGGGAAAGAAGTAAAGGCCAGGGTTTTATTAAAACCTAAAAAGAAAGAGAAAGTAATAATATTTGGTACTAGTTTAAGTGGATTAAGCTGTGCAGTAGAATTAAAAAATAAGGGTTATTTTGTTGATTTACATGAAAGTGAAGAAATTTTAGGAAAAAATATATATGAAAATTATAAAGATGTATTAGAAGAAATTCTTATAAAAAATGATTTACAAAAAGTTGAAGATTCAGGAACGAAGATTTATATTAATTCCTATTTTGAAAAAGAAAAATTAAATGAATATAAAGAAGAATATGATGCATTAGTATTTGATGGAAACATTTATAAAGAATACTTATCTTACAATATGATAACTTTACAGCATGAAAATGATAAAGTTTTTTACAGTCCAATGAATGTTTCAGCTGTGGAGTGTATAAGTTTAGGTAAAAGGCTTTCAACATCTATAGATAGATATTTACAACATAGTAGCATGACTCAAGGAAGAGAAAAAGAAGGAGTTTTTCAAACAAAATTATATACAAATTTAGAAGATGTAGATATTGAATGTGAAACAATTCCTAGTAACAAAAAGTTTTATACAGAGGAGGAAGCTATAAAAGAAGGACAAAGATGTATTGACTGTAACTGCCTTGAATGTGTAAAAGGCTGTGAATTTTTAAAACACTATAATTCTTATCCTAAAAAAATGGCAAGAGAAGTTTATAATAACTTATCCATTGCTTTAGGTAACAGAACTTCAAATAAAATGATAAATTCATGTAGCCTTTGTGGCCAATGTAAAGCTATTTGTCCAGGAGGATTAGATTTAGGAGAAGTTTGTGAATATGCAAGAAATCAAATGGTAAAAACAAATAAAATGCCTCCATCAGCTTTCGAATTTGCCATGGAAGATATGGAATTTAGCAATAGCGAAGAGTTTTTTACGGTTATAGAGAAAGATAATCTAAATTATGTGTTTTTTCCTGGGTGCCAATTATGTGCATCTGAACCTGATCTAGTAAAAGTAATTTATAATGATTTGAACGATAAATTAAAAAATGAAGTTGGATTAATTCTAGGTTGCTGTGGAGTAATAGGAAAATGGTCTGGAGAGGAAGACAGGTTTTATGAAGAAATAAAATTAATAAAAAATACATTGGAGAAAGTTAATAATACTATTCTTATTACAGCTTGTCCTACATGTTATAAAATTTTCAGTTCGCATCTAGAAAGTGTAAAAGTTAAAATGATTTATGATTATATTGATGATAAACAACTAAAATTTATTGGAAATAATAATGATATATATATAGATGATCCATGCACTGTTCGATATGATGACAAATTACAAAGTCAAGTAAGAGAAATAGCAAAAAAACTTGGATTTAATCTAATAGAGTTGGATTATAGCAGAGAAATAACTACTTGTTGTGGATATGGTGGACTTACTTGTTTTTCTAACAAGGAATTAAAGGAAAATATAGTTTTATCAAGAATTAAAGAAAATAAACTAAATTATTTAACTTATTGTATAAATTGTAGAGATAGTTTTTTAAGCCAAAATAAAGAAGCAAAACATATTTTACAATTTATATATAATTTTGATGGTAAAAACAAAAAACCTAATATTTCTGAAAGAAGATACAACAGAGTCCAATTAAAATTAGATTTAACACAGGAAAAAGATAAGACCAATAATTACAAAATCAATTTAATTATGAGTGATGATTTGAAAGAAAAACTAGAGGATAGAATGATTTTATATAAAGATATTGAAGACACAATAAAAAATGCTCAAGAAACTAATGAAAAATTCATAAACAAATCAAACAATCATAATTTGGCTTATTATAGAATAAAAAACGTTACATTTTGGGTTGAGTACACTATTGAAGGAGGAAAATATTTAGTTTATAACGCATATAGTCATAGAATGAAGATAGAGGTGAATTAAATGAAAGAAAGTTATGATAATTTTTATGATTACTCAAGTGAGTCCATGATTTGTGCCAAATGTAATGTGCCCCTTGAAAGGGGAAAAGTAACTCTAGAATATTTAGGCAGTAGTTTTCCTGTTGAGCTACCTAAATGCCCTAAATGCAATAATGTATTTATAGACGAAAGTCTAGTATATTCAAAAATGCTAAGAGTTGAAAAGGCTTTAGAAGATAAATGATAAATAAAAGAGATATATTTAGCCTAGGCGGCCTAAATCTTGTAAATGAAATGATAGAAATGTACAAGACAAACGAGGACGTTAAAATATTAGATGTAGGTTGCGGAAGTGGGTATTCTGTAAACTATTTATCTGAGAAGGGATTTGATGCAACAGGAATCGATTTCTCTGAAGAAATGATTAATTTAGGTAAGGAAAGATATAAAGACATTAATATAAAAGTAATGGATGCAAATAATCTTGATTTCACAGAAGGTTATTTTGATTTAATTTTATTTGAATGTAGTTTATCAGTTATGAAAAATCCTGAACAAATATTAGAAAGTTGTAAAAAGCTTTTGAAAAAAAATGGAATAATTTTGCTAAGTGACTTTTTCTTTAAACAAACAAACCTATATGATGACACATATACTCTTAATTATTGGAATAAATTGTTTGCAGATTTAAATTTTCAAACTATCATATTCCAAGACAAATCCAAAGAATGGAAAAATTATCTTGGAATGGTTCTTTGGGAATATGGAGAGTTGTCAGGATTACTTAGAGGGAATCAAAATAATAAAATAAATAATGATATATTAAAAAAAGAAACGGGGTATTTTTTAGTAATACTTAAAAAAAGGGATTGATATTATGGATGAATTATATATGGAAATGCTGGAATTATCATCTAAGGGGTATTATTGCAGTCAGATCCTAATGAAGATTATTTTAGACTTAGAAGGAAAAGAAAATCCTGATTTAATTAGGGCCATGGGAGGATTAATAGGAGGTCTAGGTTTTAATCAAAAAATATGTGGAGCTTTTACAGGAGGAGTTTGCATATTAGGTTACTTTGCTTCAAAGGGTGAAGATGAAGAAATAGAAGATGAAAATCTAAGCATTATGACAAATGAATTAATAGAGTGGTTTGAAAATGAGGGTAGTGACAACAAGGGAATAAACTGTGGGGAAATATTAGATGGGAATTTTGATAATAAGTCAAAAATTTGCCCTAACTTAGTATTAAATACATTTGAAAAAGTAGTTGAAATACTTAATAAATATGGTTATGAGTTGTAATTAATAAAGGGAGAAGAGTTGATGAACATATATGAAGAAGGCTTAAGCCTTTTAAGAGATAAGAAGAATTTTGTTTTAGCTAGTATAGTGAGTAGTACTGGTTCCACACCTAGGTCAAAAGGGACTCAAATGATAATAAGAGAAGATGGTTCCATATTCTCCACAGTAGGAGGGGGAAAAATGGAAGCATCTTGTATTGAAAAAGGTGTGAATTCAATTAAAAATAAGGAATCTTTTATTTACGAGTTTAATTTAGATAATAAAGATGCTAACAAATCAGAAATGGTTTGTGGAGGAAATGGAGAAATTCTTATAAATTATATGGACTGTAACGACAATAATAACTTATTAATTATGGAAAAAGCAGCTGAAGCTATAAAAAATCACAAAAAAGGATGGATAGTTACAGTCTTAAGAAAAAATAAAAAAGAAATGCTATTTGTTGATGATAAAAATAATCTTATTGGACAATACTCAGGAAGCGAATTAATGAAAAATAAATTAGAAAATGGCATAGAAAGATTAAGTATTCACTCTGATGCTATTGATGATGAAAAAATTGTTGTACAAAAGGTTCATACCATAGGAAAAGCTTATATATTTGGAGCTGGTCATGTATCTAAAGAAACAGCAGCAATTTTAGATATAATAGAGTTTGAAACTATAGTTTTAGACGATAGAGATGAATTTGCAAATAAAGAAAGATTTCCAAACTCTGAGACTATTGTATTAGATAATTTAGAAGAAATAAGTGATTTAGGAATAGATGATGATAGTTATATTTTAATAATTACACGAGGACACTTATATGACTATAACGTGCTCAATTGGGCATTAAGAACCGATGCATATTATATAGGAATGATAGGAAGTAAATCTAAGATTAATATGACTTATGAAAAACTTAAGAAGGATGGTTTTACAGAGGAAGATTTTAAAAGAGTTCATGCTCCAATAGGAATAAAGCTAGATGCAAAAACCCCAGGAGAAATAGCAGTAAGCATAGCAGGTGAGCTTATAAATGAAAGGGGAGCAAAAGAAAGAAGATTGGAAAAATGAATATAAGTGGATTAATTGTTGCTGCAGGTTTATCTTCAAGAATGAAAGATTTTAAACCTTTAATGAAAGTAGAAAATAAGCCACTTATTATAAATACAATTAATAGCTTAAAACAAAGCGGCATAGAAGATATAAATATTGTTGTAGGTTATAAGGGAGAAGATATAGAAAATTGTGTGAAAAATCAAAATGTAAATATAATTTACAACAATAAATATGAAAGTACCTTTATGTATGATTCATTTAAACTTGGACTAAATAAAATGAAAAATAGTTGCGATGCTATTATATTTTTACCTGGAGATGTAGGTTTTGTATCGAAATATACAATAGACTTATTGATTCAAGAAATAAGTAAAAAAGAAAGTAAAATTGTTTATCCCGTATATAGAAATATCATAGGACATCCACCTATAATAAGTTGGAAATGTTTTGATTATTTGTTAAGCTACAATGGAAAAAATGGATTAAAAGGTGGACTAGACTATTTTGAAAGAGAATCTAAAGAAGTAGATACTCCAGATAAATTTATATTATGTGATATGGATTATAAAGAAGATTTTTATAAGGTGAAAAAGGATTTTGAAAATAGGCAATATTTATCTTATGAAGATTGTATTTATCTATTATCTTATTTCAATGTACCAAAGCCTATAGTTAAACATAGTATAAAGGTGAAACAAATATGTGAAGATTTAAGTCGCTTAATCAACAAGGAAAAAGAAATTATCAATATCAATTTAATTAATTCAGCCGCTATTTTACATGATATAAAAAGAGAAGAAAAAAATCATGAAAAGGTAGGGGCTGAGTTATTACATAATTTAGGATATGAAGAAATTGCCAGTATTGTAAAGAGCCATATGAGACTTGAAGAAGAAATGGAAAATTTAATAAATGAAAATACTATTTTGTATTATAGTGATAAATTAGTAGTAGAAGATGAATTTTCAGATTCAGAAAAAAGATTCAAAATGAAATTAAATAAATATAAAAATGATAAAGAAATTAAAAAAAATATAATTAGAAAATATCAAATAACCCTTAAGATAAAATCCAATATTATTTCAATAATTGGTAAAAATGAGTATGAAAAATTGGAGAATAAATGGAGGGGGAACAAGAATGATTTATTTAAATAATGGAGCTACATCTTGGCCTAAGCCCAAGTGCGTTTTTGATGCTATGCAAAAGGCATTAAATGAATTGCCGTGTAGCGCCCACAGAAGTGGATTTGATGAAGAAGACAATTGTAACTGTAGGCAGCTATTAGCAAGATTACTTCAAGTGGACAATCCTAATGATATTGTCTATGGTAGTAATGCTACATTTGGACTTAATTTAGCCATACAAGGATTTGAGTTTAATGAAGGAGATAAAGTTTTAACTACAGCAGCAGAGCATAATTCAGTACTAAGACCACTGTATTATCTTCAAAAGAAAAAAGTTATTGAATATGAAATAATTGATGTAAATGAAGAAGGAAGAATAGATTTCCACTTGTGGGAAAAAACAATTAAAGAAATACATCCTAGAATGGTTATATTTACACATGCATCCAATGTAACTGGAGCAATTAACGATGCAGAAAAATTAGCTGTTATTGCGAAAAAATATAATTGTGTAGTACTTCTAGATGCTTCTCAAAGTTTAGGTTTAGTAGATGTATTGCCACAAAAGTGGGATATAGATATGGTAGCGTTTACAGGCCATAAATACTTGCTTGGTCCTCAAGGAACAGGTGGCCTTTATGTATCACCTAAAATCAAATTAAATCCTGTTTTACAAGGTGGAACGGGAATATATAGCGATGAAAATACAATGCCAGAAGAAATGCCTTTGAAATTAGAAGCGGGAACACCAAATGATATTTCATTTAAAGGCTTAGAAGAGGCTTTAAGATGGAGTTTTAAAAATCCTTTAAATAAAGATAGTATAGATTATTTAGTTAATAAAATAAAAACAGAATTGAAAAAAATTAATGTTAATGTAATAGACGTAAGTGGAGAAATAACTCCAGTAATATCATTTACTATGGAAGATTACAGCGTAAACGAAGTAGGAGAAATACTTCAAATGAGCTTTGACATTATATGTAGAAGTGGACTTCATTGTGCACCTTTGATTCACAAATGTTTAAATACATCACCAAGTGGAACTGTTAGAATTAGTTTATCCAGATTTACTACAGAAGAAGAGGTAGATTATTTTATTAGTTCTATAAAGGATATAATAGATGGATAAGTTTAAAGTAAAAAAAGTTGATAATTGCTTTAAAAATAGTCAAACGTATGAGTATAAATTAAATGTGGAAATAAACACAGAATTTCTTGAAAAGTTCCAAGGCTTAGGTAAACTAGAGATAAAAAATTTTAGACGACCAATTTTTATGATTGATTGTGAAAATGAAAATAAAATTAAAGGAGTTATTAATTCTAAGATCATAAGAGTGAGTTTTCCAGATTATGTATATGAAGAAAGAAAAGAAGCTTTTGAAAAATTTTTAAATGAACTTTTATAGTCATAACATATTGCTAGGGGGTAAACTATGGGAAGAATATTAGGTCAAGTGGAGAGTTTATGTCCTTATTGTTTTAAAAAAATAGTAGGACAAAAAGTAGAATATGAAGATCAAGTATATTTGGAAAAATCTTGTGAAGAACATGGATTTTTTAAAACACTAATCTGGGAAGGAAAGGATTACGAAACTTGGAGCGATGTGGAAAAATTTAAAAAGCCTAATGTAGTAAGTAGTGAAGTAAATAAGGGGTGTCCCTATGATTGTGGCATCTGTAGTGAACATAGACAAGAAACTTGTTGTGTATTACTGGAAATAACAGATAGATGTAATTTAAAATGTCCCATTTGCTTTGCTTCATCCAATGAAAATATAAAGGAAGATGTAAGTATAAAAAGAATTAGTGAATACTATGATTATTTAATGGCGTGTGGAGGTCCTTATAATATTCAGCTATCAGGAGGAGAACCAACTCTTAGAGATGATTTAGATGAGATAATTAAAATTGGAAGAGAAAAAGGTTTTACCTTTTTTCAATTAAATACGAATGGTATTAGAATTGGAGAAGATGAAAATTATATAAAAGCTTTGGTCCGTGCAGGATTAAATACAGTATTTTTACAATTTGATGGTCTTAGTGATGAAGTATATTATAAACTTAGAGGTAAAAAATTACTTAGAATAAAACTAAAGGCCATAGAAAATTGTAAAAAAGCAGGAGTAGGAGTAGTTCTTGTTCCTACCATAATGCAAGATGTAAATGTTAATCAAATAGGGAAAATCATTAATTTTGCCATAGATAATATGCCTGCCATAAGGGGAGTACATTTTCAACCAGTAAGCTTCTTTGGAAGGTATGAAAATAGAGATGAAAGCTATAGAATAACAATTCCAAAAATGTTAAGAGAAATAAAAAAACAAATGAAAGGTAAGATGAAAATAGAAAACTTTATGGGTGGTGGAGCAGAAAATTCATACTGTTCCTTTCATGGAAATTTCATAGTAAATGAGGATAAAAGTTTAAAGCCTTTAGGTAGTAAAAGTAATTGTTGTTGCAAACCAACTTCTTCAAAACAATCTAGAGAGTTTGTGGCAAAACAATGGTCAGCTGTAAAAAATTCCTCAAATAAAAAAGATGCTAAAAATAATTTTACAAAGTCTTTAGATGATTTTCTAGATAGATTTGATAATTATACTTTGGCCATATCTGCCATGCTATTTCAAGATGTATGGAATGTGGATTTAGATAGGCTAAAACAATGTTATATACATGTAGTAAGTGAAGATATGAAACTTATACCTTTTTGTGCATACAACTTAACAAATATAGATAATAAAAGTTTGTATAGGAGATAATGTATGAGATTAGATAATTGGATATGTGAAAAAATTAAAATAAAGAACAAATTAAGTAGAGAAGAACTAGAAAAATACCAATTAAATGCATTAAATAATTTAATTAAATATGTAAAAGAAAACTCACCTTTTTATAAAGAATTATATAAAAATTTAGATGAAATAAATTCTTTAGATGAGTTATACAAAATACCAATTATTAATAAAGATGATATTATTGAAAATGGAAATAAAATGGTTTGTGTTAATCAAAGTGAGATAAGTCGAATAGTTTCACTAGATACATCTGGAACAGTGGGTAAATGTAAAAGAATTTATTTCACTGAAGAAGATCAAAAACTTACAATTGATTTTTTTATGCAAGGACTTAGTTTTCTTGTTAAAAATGATGATGTAATGATGATTATGCTTCCTTTTGAAAGAGAAAATAGTGTGGGGGATCTAATAAAACAATCTTTAGAAATTATGAAGGTTAAACCTGTTATGAATGGGACTTTATCTTCTTTTAAGAAAACTACAGATATTATAATAAGTAATAAAGTAAACTCTATTGTAGGTATGCCAACTGAAATTTTAGCTTTAGGAAGATATATAAAAAAAGAAAATTTACCTATAAAAATTAAGAGTATTTTATTAAGTGCGGATATGGTAAATAAAACATTGATTGAAAAAATAAAGAATATATATAATTGTGAAGTCTTTAATCATTTTGGAATGACAGAAACTGGCCTTGGATGTGCAGTCGACTGTAATTATCATGAGGGAATGCATATTAGAGAAAATGATTTGATAGTAGAAATTGTAAATCCTGTCACAAAAGAAAAAGTAAAAGACGGAGTAAGCGGGGAAATATTAATTACTACTTTAACGAGAAAAGCAATGCCACTTATAAGGTATGCAACTGGAGATATATCTTCTTTCGCAGTAGGGAGCTGTAACTGTTCTAGTGTTTTAAAAAGGCTAGAACAATTAAGATATAGAATGGATGATAGGGCGCATATAGGTAGAAATTTGTATATAAATATTAATTCCATAGATAGTAAGTTATTTAATTTGAATAACCTTATAAATTATAAAGTAGGTGTGGAAAATATTCATAATTATTATGAACTAAAATTACAACTTGTTTTATTTCAAGAGGAAAAAATAATTTTATCTAATGACAATGAAAAATTGAAAATAAAGATTAAAAATTTGTTGTTAAAAAATCCAAGGATTAAGAAGTCCTATGAAATGGGAATCTTAAAAATGCATATAAATCTAATGTACACAGATGAATATATTAATTTATATAGAGGAAAGAGAAAAATTAACTCTATTTAAAAAGGATGAATTATGAACATTTATTTAGTAAGGCATGGAGAGCTATACTGGGAAGATAATATAAAAAAATGTATAGGAATTACAGATATTAATTTAAATGAAAAAGGTATTGAAAGAGCTGAATTAGTAGGTTTATATTTAAAGGATAAAAATATTAGCAAAATATATACGAGTAGTTTAAACAGATGTAAAAAATCTGCAGAGATTATATCGTCTATTCTAAATGTACCTTATCATGTAGATAATCAACTAGTAGAAATAAATATGGGTATATGGGAAAATAAATCCTTTGATTACATTAAAGTGAAATATCAAAAACAGTATGAAAATAGAGGGAAAAACCTATCAACTTTTAGAATTAAAGATGGGGAAACATTTGAAGAATGTTATGAAAGATCAAATAGTGTATTTAGGAAATTATGTGAAGAAAATTATAATAATAGTATTGCTATATTATGCCACAGTGGTGTTATAAAATCTATAATCTGTTCTATTGAAAAGATACCTTTAGATGAAATATTAAGTATTAAATTAGAATATGGACATATTATACATATTAATTACAATAAAAAACAGTATAAAATAGTATAAAAAGCCATGAAATATAGATAAAAAATCTATATTTCATGGTTTTTTACTTTTAATAATGAAAAATGCAAAGTTTTACATAGACTTTATAATAAAGATAAAGCACACTTTTATTATTTACATAATGAATTTGAAAATAATAAAAAATCCTAGCCAAACAATAGCTAGGATTTTTAAATTCTCATAAACGCTATATTTATTAATAAAAATTTGTTACTATATATTTGTGTAATATTATCAAAAATGGCAATATAAAAGAGAGATATATATAGGGGGATTAAATTTATGATTAACAATATCATAAGTGATAGGAGCTTAATAGAAAAAGAAAAGAAACTATTTGAAAAGATAATATTTTTCGTATTATTAGTTTGTTGTATTTATGTTTTCAATATATTTTCTAAAATGGGGGAAGAAAAATCTTATTTAGAATCTACTTTATTTTTTATAAGAAGTTTTAGTTCTATACTATCCGTATTGGCTTTTGGGAGTTGTTTAATTTCTTATAATAGATTAAAAAAAGATAGTATTTTTGTTATATCTTTAATGTATCTAGGATTATCTATAGGAATAGTATCTGGGCAAATAGATTTTCTTAGCTTTTATTATGAAGAGTATAACTTGTTTAGTTATATTACTGTATCTACTTCTATTCTTAGGATTATTTTGCTATTAATAGCTATAATTCCTAAAAGTAAAATTAAAACATTAATTGTTAATAATAAAAAAATATCAATTATATTTGTAGTGTTGTATACGATACTATTTAATTTAGTAGAAAAAAATCTTAGCTTTCTTCACTATCTTTATAGTACAGATTTTTTTATAATATATAATTATTTTCTAACATTAGTATACCTTATTTGTGCAATAAGACTACTTGCTATAGGTATTAAGGACAAAGAATATATATTTGTAGTATTAGCTTCTAGTATTTTTATGCTAGCTATCAAGGCAATTTATGCAGTATATGCAGTAGATACAACATCATTTTATGCGAAGTTAACATCGGTGTCTATTACGTACATAATATTTTTAATTATTATTGCTGGGTCTTTTATTGAATTATATTTGTACATAAATAGAACAAAAATACTTAATGAAAATTTAAGTCTTTTTTACAATTTAACTGATAACCATAAACATAGTTTTATGTTTATTTGCAGAGAAGATGGAGAAATAATATATGGGAATAAAAAGTTTAAAGACTATTACAAAATTAATTCACCTGAAGATGTAAAAAGAGTTAAGTTGTCATTTGCAATATTAGCTAATAAATTAGAGAATAAGGATGAAATTATAAAAAGCTTAAACACTAAAGGGGTATGGAGAGGAATAATTAAAAATCCAGATGAAAGTAGATCAGTAGATTGTTCATTACAAGTTATTGAAACATTAGATGCAAAAAAAGAGTTTGCCATAACTTATATGGATGTATCAAAATTAATACGTAAAGAATTAGAGTTAGAAAAATTAAAGGTATACAACAAAGAGAAGACCGAATTTATGTCTAATATATCTCATGAGCTTAGAACTCCAATAAATATTTTTTATTCAACAATTCAACTTCTTGATATTTCACTAGCAAAATCAGATAAAGATTTTAAGCAAATGTATAGAAGATATAGAAAAACATTACATGTAAATTGCAAGAGGATGTTAAGGTTAATTAATAATGTGGTTGATATTTCTAAAATAGAAACAGGAATATTAAAAGGAAAATTTGATTATTATAACATAATTGCCATAGTTGAGGATGTAACTTTATCTGTTGTAAATTATGCTCAATTAAAATCTATTAATATACAATTTGACACTAATGAAGAAGAATTTATAGCAAAATGTGATCCATCTATGATAGAGAGGGCCTTGTTAAATTTACTTTCAAATGCTATAAAATTCACTCCTGAAAATAAAAATATTTATGTTAATATATATGTCAATGATGACTTTGCAGAAATTAATATAAAAGATGAAGGTATTGGAATATCAAAGAGTGATAAGACTGCCATATTTGAAAGGTTCGTTCAGGCAGACAAATCATTGACTAGAGAGAATGAAGGTAGTGGTATAGGATTAAGCATAGTAAAATCTATAATTGATATTCATGATGGCTATATTAGTGTTGAAAGTAAAGTTGGTGAAGGTAGTACTTTCAAAATAATACTTCCTAATAGATGCGATGAGTGTATTGATTATAAAATTTACGATATAAGTAACTACAATACAGAATTAGAATTATCTGATATATATGAAATATTAGTATAAAAATCCCCTTTTTGGGGATTTTTATTGCCATAAACTTAAGAGTTATGATAATATTTAACGAATTTAAGTAAGAATACTATTAATATTATTTCAGGAGTGTATCAATATAATAAGTGGAATATTTTAAAAAATCCAAAATACACAATAGGCCAAATAAAAGAAATTAATTCACAAGTAATTTATTCAAATGACTAAACTTATTTAAATGCAAGAATACTATTTGGATGTGTAGATATTGGGCAGAGCCATTAGCTAAGAGATGTGTTGTAATTATGAATATGATATGGAAATTGTTCATACTGATTTAAAAATGGGAATTATGTATAAAATTTTCTACCAATTATTATTACCCGGAAAGATTAAAGTTCTTATTTAATAAAAGAGAAGATAAAAAGCGTTTAACTATATGAGAAAACTATAACTATATTTTTGATTTACAAAAATATAGTTATAATTTTCTTGACCGAAAAAAAAATGGATGATATAATTAAAATACAAAAATGATAATGATTATTATTTATAATAATTAATGATAATTAATACTATAACAACAAGGAGATATTGACGTGAAAAAAATAAAAGTATTAGCAGTGCTAGCATTAGTACTTACAACATTCGGATTAATAGGTTGTTCTTCAAATGAAGCAAAAAAGGAAGAGCAAGATACAAGGGTAGTTGAGACAGTAAAGGGAGAAGTAAAAATACCAGCTAAACCCAAAAAAATAGTAGATATATCAGGAAGTAGTGAAGAACTATCATTATTAGGACAAAATGTAGTAGGTACAGCAAACGTAGATTCTTATGATACAGAAAATGTACCTTCATATATGAAAGATTTATTAGGTGATGCAAAAGTAGTGGGACATTCAATGATGGAAACAGCTGATATAGAAGCAATACTTGCTTTAGAGCCAGATTTAATTATAATGGCACCAAGACAAGAAGAAATATATGATCAATTAAAAGAAATAGCACCTACAGTTATGCTAGAAGATAAATCAAATGATTGGGAAGCAAAATTAAAAGATGTGGCTAATTTATTTGGACAAGAAGACAAAGTAAAGTCTTGGCTAGATGCTTATTATAAAAAAGCTGAAAAATTAGGAAAAGAGATAAAATCAGCTAATGGTGAAGATACTACTTATTTAACAGTTTTAGCAAGTTCAGGTTCATTTATGGTATTTAGTGAAGGTGGAATAGGAACAGTGTTAAAAGAAGATATGAAATTACCTCAACCAACTAATATACCTAAGCAAGATAGTATAACTCTACCAACTGTTACAATGGAAGGATTATCAGAAATAGATGCAGATCACATAATAGTAATAGCAACTCAGTCAGATAAATCAGACCTAAAAGATAGTTCAGTTTGGTCAGAAATAAGAGCTGTAAAAGAAGGGAATGTAACTATATTAGATGCAAGTCCATATTTCTCTCAAGCTTACAATCCAATAGGAAGAGAATTAATCTTAGAGTCTGTTAAAGACGCTGTTATAAAATAATAAATCAAGTTGGTGGGGAGAAGATCTGATTTCCTCACCTTCTTTAATTTTATTCAATAATTATGACAAATTAAATGTATATCACTGGATGAAAAAGCTAAGAAAACCTTATAAGGAGGAGAGTAAGTGGGTAAGAATAAGAAGAAAAAAATAGCATTAATAATGATGACACTTGGAATTATAGTACTTATTGGTGGGATGGTAGTGTCAATATCACTGGGTGCAAAAAATATAGATATAGGAACAATAATAAGCAGTATTTTTTTTGACAAAAATGATATAAATACAAAAATAATTAGAGATGTAAGAATGCCAAGGGCTATAGCAGCCGCGTTAGTTGGTGGTTTTTTAGCTGTGTCTGGAGCTATTATGCAAGGTATTACAAGAAATCCTATAGCTGAACCATCTGTTATGGGAATTACTCAAGGAGCTACTTTTATGATAGCTGTAGCTTTAGTTTTACAAAGAATTTATCCTAACTTAGTTCTAAATAGTTTTATTAAAATGATATTTGCATTTTTAGGAGCTAGTATAAGTGGATTATTAGTTTATTTTATAAGTTCTAGAAGTATTAGAAAAGTTGACCCTGTAAAACTGGCGTTAGCGGGTACTGCAATGGGAACTTTGTTAATTTCACTGGCTATGGGAATTTCTATGTACTTTAACTTATCACAGGAATTAAGCTTTTGGATAGCTGGCGGACTTACATCAGCTAAGTGGCAAGGCGTAAAATTACTTTTAATAGTAGGGGGAATTGGATTTATTTCAGCTATGATAATGGCACCTAAGGTTACAATTTTAAGTTTAGGCGAAGAAGTTGCCATAGGATTAGGGCAAAAGACTAACTTAGTAAGATTTATATCTTTAATAATTGTAATAGGACTTACAGGAGCATCAGTTTCAGTAGCTGGAAATATAGTATTTGTAGGACTTATAGTACCTCAAATAATAAGAGGAATTATAGGAGCAGATTACAAATATATAATTCCATTTTCAATGTTGTTTGGATCAATTTTATTAGTATATAGTGATATATTAGCAAGAATGATTAACCCTCCATATGAAACACCAATTGGTTCTTTAACAGCACTTCTTGGAGTTCCAATATTTATTTACCTTGTTAGAAAGGAGAGTTAATAGTTTATGAAAAAGAACAAGAAATATTTATTAATCACAGGAATACTGTTAGTTTTAATAGGAATTACATTTTTAGTTAGCTTAAATATGGGATCTTTATCAATAGAACCATTTGAGGTAGTAAAAACTTTTTTAGGGCAAGGATCTAAGGCCCATGAGATTGCTATTTTTAAATTGAGGTTGCCTAGAATTGTAATTGCCATATTAGTAGGAATTGCTTTAGCTACTGCAGGTACAATTTTACAAGGTATTACTAAAAATGATTTAGCAGATTCAGGAATACTTGGTATAAATTCAGGGTCAGCCTTATTTGTTGTAGTGTATATTTATTTTATGAATGGAAACGTATATGAGGGTGTAAGCAACTTAACAATATTCACTATGCCAATAATAGCTTTAAGTGGAGCACTATTTGCTGCTTTTTTAATTTATATATTAGCATGGAATAAGGGAATAAGCTCTTCAAGATTATTATTAATAGGTATAGGAGTAAACATAGCATTCACATCATTACTTACAATTTTCCAACTTAAATTTACTACACAAGAATTTAATAGGGTAATGGCTTGGACTTCGGGAAGTATTTGGGGTTCTAACTGGAAATATGTAATGGCAATTTTACCGTTTATATTAATAATAATGACACTTACACTTTATAAAGCTAGATATTTAGATGCACTAAATCTAGGAGATGAAGTTGCTAAGGGGTTAGGAATAGAAGTGGAAAAAGAAAGAAGAAAATTAATAATTTATGCTGTTGTATTATCAGGTGTGTCCACATCTGTAGCAGGAAGTATAGGATTTTTAGGACTTGTTGCTCCACATATAGCAAGGAAGTTGGTAGGTCCAAAGCATAGTAAGTTAATTCCAATCTCCGCACTTATAGGTACGTTGATTTTATTAGTTGGAGATACCATATCAAGAAATATAATAGCACCTATGGAAATTCCGGTGGGAATAGTTGTAGCAATAATAGGTGTACCATACTTTATTTATTTAATGTTAGCAGAGTAGAAAGAGGGAAAAATTATGACAGCTATAAGAACTAATAATTTAAATATATCTTACGGAAACTTAGATATTGTTAAAGACTTGAATTTAGAAATCCCTAGTGGAAAAATAACAACTATAATAGGTGCCAATGGTTGTGGTAAATCCACAATTTTAAAAACTATCGCAAGAATATTAACACCTAAAAGTGGTGATATATTTATAAATGAAAAAAATATAAAAGAACAATCTTCAAAGGATTTAGCCAAAATAATGGCAGTGCTGCCTCAAAGTCCACAAGCACCAAAAGGGCTTACAGTGGAAGAGTTAATAGCATATGGAAGATTTCCACATCAAAAAGGGTTTGGAAGATTAAAAGAAGATGATGAAGATATAGTAACTTGGGCTCTAGAAGTTACAGGAATAAAGGAATTTAGAGATAGACCCATTGAAGCCTTATCTGGAGGTCAAAGACAAAGAGCTTGGATTGCAATGGCACTAGCTCAACAAACAGATATACTAGTGTTAGATGAGCCAACTACTTATTTAGATTTAGCTCATCAGCTAGAGGTATTAAATTTATTACAAGAACTAAATGAAAAACATAATACAACAATTGTTATGGTTATACATGAATTAAATAATGCAGCAAGGTTTGCTCATCATATGATAGGAATCAAAAAAGGAGAAATAGCTTGTGAGGGAAGTGCTCATGAAGTAATGACAAAGGAAAATCTTAAAGAGCTATTTAATATTGATGCAGAAATTGTGGAAGATCCTAGATCTAAAAAACCTGTTTGTATAACTTATGATATGGTAGGATAGGAGAAATAATGGAAAATCAAAGAGCATTAAGACATGAAAATATAAGTAAATTACTAATTAAGTATTCAGTGCCTGCCATCCTTGCTATGATGGTTACTTCATTATATAACACAGTTGATAGAGTATATATAGGCTCTATGGAAAATGTAGGTGCTTTAGCCATATCGGGACTAGGAATTACTATGCCGCTATTTACCATACTTGGAGCTTTTTGTGTAGCTATAGCTGTAGGAGGAAGCACCAATATATCAATAAAACTTGGAGAAGGAAATAAAGAAGAAGCAGAAAAAATAATGGGAAGTACAGTGGCTTTAGAATTTGTTGTAGGAATTATTATGGTGTTGGTAGGAATACTTTTCTTAGATAAGATTCTTTATGCTTTTGGAGCAAGTGATGATACTATAAAATATGCGAGAGATTATATGAGCGTAATTTTTGCAGGAGCTTGGTTTAACTTACCTGGGTTTGCGCTAAATAGTTGTATAAGAGGTGAGGGAAATCCCAAATTATCTGCTCGAATGATGATAACATCATGTGTTCTTAACTTAATACTAGACCCTATATTTATATTTGGGTTAGGTATGGGAATAAAAGGAGCGGCAATAAGTACAGTGGTTTGCCAGCTATTTATATTTATTTGGTCAATTTATTACTTTACTCTTGGTAAATCAAACTTAAAATTAAGACTAAAGAATATAAAATTAGATAAAAAATTAGTAAAAATAATATTAGTTATAGCGCTAACACCATTTCTTATGGAGTTAGCTGCTGGGTCTATACACTTAGTTACAAATAAAGTATTAAAAATATATGGAGGAGATTTATCTATAGGAGCTATGACAGCAGTTACATCAATTTCACTAATGTTTTTAATGCCTATATTTGGACTAAGCCAAGGTATGCAAACTATAATTGCTTATAATTATGGGGCAAAACAATTAGGTAGAGCTAAAAAAACTCTTTTATTTGGAATTTTATATGGTACAATAATTTCAACTATAGGATTTATTTTAATTAAATTATTCCCAGAAGTTTTTATTGGAATATTTACAAAAGATGAAAGTTTAATGAATATGGCAATTGAAGGTATAAATATACATTTAACTACGTTACCTATAGTTGGAATATCAGTTCTTGGTTCTGTTTATTTTCAATCAATAGGTAAAGCTAAAAAGTCTATGTTTTTAAGTTTACTTAGACAGGTGATTATATTAATACCAGTTATAATAATACTTCCAAAGATGTATGGATTAAAAGGAGTATGGGCATCTCAGCCAATATCAGATTTATTAGCTATGTTTATAATTGTATTATCATTATACAAAGAATTTAGAAGAGAGAAAATAAATTTATCTGAAATATGTAAATAGAAAAAGGCAAAGTTAATTATTTTAACTTTGCCTTTTTCTATTTACATATAATAAATTAAAACTTAATTGTTAAAGTTATTAAATTATGCATACAAATTAATTGTTAAAAGAATATTTATACAAAAAAATACAAGAAAGTATAAGATATATTATTTTTTATTAGAAAAAAACAGCGAAAATTATATCAATAAAAAGAATTATGTAAATTTTCTGATTAATTTATCCGAAAATGTATATTACCAAATATTGACTTTGATTTAGGCCTAAATTAATATTTAAGTAAATAAAAAACATCGATAATATGAAAAAATAAACAAATGTAAAAAAATTACTATTAATGTATAAATTAAAATTTAGATAAGAAGGGGGAAAAAAGATGGACACAGCAAAGTTTGTTTTTAAGCGTATTTTAATGGCTATTTTTACTATTTTTGTTGCAGCTACTATTACATTCTTTTTAATGAAATTAGTACCTGGAAGTCCATTTGCTTCTGAAAAAGCAAATGAAATAGCCCAACAAGCATTAAATGAGAAGTATGGTTTGGATAAACCTGTATATGAGCAATACAAGATATATCTTCAACAATTATTACATGGAGATTTGGGGGTAAGTTATAAACTTCAAAGAAATGTACCAGTCATGACAATAATCAAGCAATCATTTCCTATATCAGCAAAAATTGGTGCGATGGCAATTATTTTCGCAATATTATTTGGAATTCCGTTAGGATGCTTATCCGCGTTGAAAAGAGAAAAATGGCAGGATAGTGTAATTCGTGTAATATCAACTTTAGGTATTGCGGTACCATCTTTCGTAATTGCAACAGCGTCAATGTTGCTGTTTGCAATTCAATTAAAAATATTACCTACATATGGATTAAGTGGTCCGTCTAGTTATATATTACCTGTATTCACCTTGGGATTTTACCCTATGTGTTATATAACAAGATTAATGCGTTCAAGTATGTTAGATGCTTTGGGTCAAGATTATATTAGGACAGCGAGAGCAAAGGGAATGTCTGAATTTGTAGTTACATTTAAACATGCTCTTAAAAACTCATTAATACCAGTTATAACTTATTTAGGTCCTTTAGTTGCATTTACTCTTGTAGGAGGATTTGTTGTAGAAAAAGTATTCAACATTCCAGGACTTGGTAGATACTTCATTAAAGCAATAGATGCAAGGGACTATAACATTATAATGGGTACAACTGTATTTTTGGCTACATTTGTAATATTAATGAACTTACTTTGTGACGTTTTATACAAATTAGTAGACCCTAGAATTAAGTTAGATGATTAGGTAAGGGGGGATAAATATTATGATTCTAGAAAAAAGTAATAAATTTAGCACAAATCTAAAATTATCTCCAGAGGATTTTATGCCAGTTTCTAAACAAGAACAAGAAAACCTAATTACTATGGGAGAAAATACTAGTTACTGGAAAGATGCATGGAGAAGATTAAAAAGTAATAAAATAGCAATGATTTCTTTAATAGTAATATTATTATTTATTGCATTTGCGTTTATAGGGCCTTATTTAAGCCCTTATACATACGATCAGCAAATAAGAGGAGATGAAAATTTAAGACCTTGCGCTGAACATTTGTTTGGGACAGATAAGCTTGGAAGAGATTTATTAGTAAGAACTATGGTAGGAGCTAGAATATCACTATTAATTGGAATAGGTTCAGCCCTTATAGTATTAGTTATAGGTTCTATATATGGCTCTATTTCTGGTCTTGTTGGTGGAAAAGTAGATATGGTAATGATGAGAATTGTTGAGATAATCTACTCATTACCAGATATGCTAGTTATTATCTTGCTAAGAATAGTGTTACAAGATCCTTTAACAAAAGCCTTTGACTCGGGTCATTCTGTTGGTGTGTTGCAAACGCTAGGACCAGGTATTTTAGCCATGTTTATAGTTTATGGTTTGCTTTATTGGGTTGGTATGGCAAGAATAGTTCGTGGTCAAGTTTTGCAACTTAAGGAAATGGAATATGTTAGTGCAGCAAGAGCCCTTGGTGCCAACAATAAAAGATTAATATTTAAACATCTGCTTCCAAACTGTGTAGGTCAATTAGTTGTAACTACAATGTTACAAATACCTTCTGCAATATTTACAGAGGCTTTCTTAAGTTTCTTAGGGATAGGTGTAAGTAAGCCACTTGCATCACTAGGTTCATTAGCTTCAGATGCACTTGATGGAATAGCATCTTATCCATATAGATTAATGTTTCCAGCTGTAGCTATAAGTATTATAATCCTTGCATTTAACTTATTTGGTGATGGTCTAAGAGATGCCCTTGACCCAAGATTAAAGAAATAGGGGGACGATTATATGGAAAATACAATTACAAAACAAGATGTATTATTGAAAGTTAATGATTTGGGAGTATCTTTTTTTACTCATGCGGGAGAAGTAAAAGCAGTTCGTAAAATATCTTACGATTTAAAATATGGTGAAGCTATGGGAATAGTAGGAGAGTCTGGAAGTGGAAAATCAGTGGCATCCTATGCACTTATGGGAATTATTCCAGACCCAGGAAAGATTATTGGTGGAAATATTGATTTTCAAAACAAAGAAGTAACAACTTTACCAGAATCTGAAATGTTGAGGTTGAGAGGCAAAGAAGTGGGAATGATATTTCAAGACCCTATGACATCTTTAAATCCAATATTTACAGTAGGCAGTCAAATAGATGAAAGTTTAAAAAAACATACGGATTTAGACAAAGAAGGAAGAAGAAAGAGAATAATTGAATTGTTTGAACTTGTCGGTATAAATCAACCAGAAAAAAGATTAAAACAATATCCATATGAATTTTCTGGCGGAATGAGACAACGTGCCATGATAGCTATGGCTCTTGCTTGTAATCCAAAGCTTCTAATAGCAGATGAGCCTACAACTGCGCTAGATGTTACAATTCAAGCACAAATAATAGAATTATTAAAAGAATTAAAAGAAAAAATCAATATGTCCATTATATTTATCACTCATGATTTGGGAGTTATATCAGAAATATGTGACAAAGTTGCTGTAATGTATGCAGGTAATATTATTGAAAGAGGATGTATAGATGATATTTTTTATAATCCAAAACATCCATACACTCATGGTTTATTAAAATCTATACCTAAAATAAATAATGACACTCATGAAAGATTGATACCTATAGAAGGTAATCCTGTAGATTTAATTCATCCACCCAAAGGATGTTCTTTTGCCCCAAGATGTGAGCATTGTATGAAAATATGCATGGAAAATGTGCCTCCTGTCTACAAAGTTGACGAAAATCATGAAGTTAGCTGTTGGTTATTGGTTAAAGAAGAAATGGAAAAGGAGGAGTAAATCATGGAAAATGCAAATTTAAACTTAGTTGAAGTGAAAGGGTTAAAAAAATACTTTCCAGTAAAAGAAGGATTTCTTAAATCAAATTTTATAAAAGCTGTAGATGATGTAACTCTTCATATAAAAAAGGGTGAAACCTTAGGGTTAGTAGGAGAAAGTGGATGTGGCAAAACTACTTTAGGTAGAGCTATACTTAGGCTTCACGAACCAACAGAGGGAAAAATTATTTATGACGGTAAAGACATTACTAATGTGAATATGCATTCTTACAGACGAAGAATGCAAATAATTTTTCAAGATCCATATGCTTCTCTAGACCCAAGAATGACAGTTGGAGATATAATTGGAGAACCATTAGACATTCATAAATTATATAACAATAAACAAGAAAGACAAGATAAAATTTATGAACTGCTAAAAACAGTTGGATTAAATAAAGAGCATGCAAATAGATTTCCACATGAGTTTTCTGGTGGGCAAAGACAAAGAATAGGTATAGCTAGAGCCTTGGCTGTGGAACCAGAATTTATAGTTTGTGATGAACCCATATCAGCACTAGATGTGTCAATACAAGCACAAATAGTAAATATGCTTGAAGATTTACAAAGGGAAAGAGGATTTACTTATTTATTTATAGCCCATGATTTATCTGTAGTAAAACATATAAGCAATAGAATTGGAGTTATGTATTTAGGACATTTGGTAGAACTTACATCTAGCAGTGAATTATACAATAAACCTATGCATCCTTACACAAAAACATTATTATCAGCTATTCCAATAGCAGACCCTAAATCTAGTAGAGAAAGAAAACGTATAGTACTACAAGGTGATATACCAAGTCCTCTAAATCCACCAAGTGGATGTACTTTTAGAACAAGATGTCCATATGTAACTGAAGAGTGTAAAAATTCAGCACCATTATTGAAAGAATACGAAAAAGGACATTTTGTAGCATGTCATAATATAGAAAAAATATAAGATATATATTACAGAGGGTATATATATAAATTATTAAAAAAGGGGGAGCAGTATGAAATTTAAGAAAAAAATAGCAGTCTTATTAGCATCAGCTTTAGCAATGTCTACAGCTTTGGCTGGATGTAGTAACTCGGGTAGTGGAGGATCGTCAAAAGGAGTGGAACTTAATGTTAACGTAGGTCCAGAACCAACAACAATAGACCCAGCAAAAAACAGTGCAGTTGATGGCGCTACGCTAATAAATCATGCTTTTGAAGGGTTAATGAAACTAGATGAGGACAATAAAATAGTAGAAGCTCAAGCAGCAAAATATGAAGTTAACAAAGACGAAACTGTTTATACTTTTACACTTCGTGAAGGTATAAAATGGTCTGATGGAAAACCAGTAAAAGCAGAGGATTTTGTATATGCATGGCAAAGATTAGTAGACCCAAAAACTGGTGCAGATTATAACTACATGATAAGTATGGTTAAAAATGCTAATGAAATAATGGCTGGAAAGAAAAAGCCAAAAGAATTAGGAATAAAAGCATTAGACGAAAAGACTGTAGAAGTAACATTAACAAATCCTACACCATATTTCTTAGAAGTATGTGCGTTTCCAGCTACATTCCCAGTGAGAAAAGATATAGTAGAAGCTAATACAGATACTTGGTCAACAGATCCAAAAACTTATATAGGAAATGGACCTTATGTATTAAAATCATGGGAACATCAATCTAAGATGACATATGTAAAAAATGAAAATTACTATGATTTGAAAAAATTAGGACCAGATACAATTAATTTTGTACTCATGGAAGATAAAAATACTATGTTATCAGCATACAAAAATAATGAAATATTATTTGCTGATGACTTACCAAGTGAAGAAATAGAAGCAATGAAAGATAAGGGTTTAGTAATAGAAAAACAATTAGGAACTTACTTCTTATCTATAAATGTTAAAAAAGAAGGATTGGATAATGTAAAAGTAAGAGAAGCTTTATCTTTAGCATTAGATAGAGATTATATAGTTGAAAAAGTAGCTAAAGGTGGTCAAATACCTGCAGATTCATTTGTGGCTACTGGATTAACTGATGCAGATGGAAAAACTGAGTTCCATGAAAATGCTAAAAAATGGTATGATGCAAAAGATTATAAAGGTAATGTTGAAAAAGCAAAAAAACTTCTTAAAGAGGCTGGATATGAAAATGGTAAAGGTCTTCCAAGTATAGAGCTTATGTGTAATCCAGGACATGAGCCAATAATGGAAGCAGTTCAAAATATGTGGAAAGAAAATCTTGGAATAAATGTTACTATATCATCTCAAGACTGGAACGTATTCTTGGAAACAAGAAAAGAAGGAGACTTCCAAGTTGCTCGTGATGGTTGGTTAGGTGACTACAATGATCCTGTATCTTTTATAGATATGTGGGTAACTGATGGCGGAAATAATAACGCTCAATGGTCTAATAAAGAATATGACAAATTAGTATCTGAAATAAAATCTACAACTGATGCAAAAGAAAGATATGCAAAAATGCATGAAGCAGAAGATATATTGGCAAAAGATATGCCAATAGTACCAATATACTTCTATACTGATTTATACTTAATATCAGATAAATTAGAAGGTATGTATACTTCACCACTTGGATACAAATACTTTATGTATTGTACAGTAACTGAATAGTAATTTAATAAATAGTAAAAAATATCACTCACTATGCCAAATAAGGCTTAGTGAGTGTTTTTTATTATAGAATACTAAATGTATATCTAATTTTTCGTGGTAAATCTAATATGTATTCTACAGATCCATCTGAAAAAGTGTTTTTTTCATAATTTGGCATACTTCCACCAATCCATTCAGCAATAGTATTTTCGATATTATCAGTTTCAATTTCTTTGAAAAATTTATCATCAAAAATATATACGCCAGCACAAGGGTTATAGATTTCTCTGGATACTTCATATTCCTTCATAAGCTTGCCTCCTTTATTGAAATACAAATTTTTACAATTTAATCTATTCGATAAAATATATAAGTTTCCTTTAATAATT
Source organism: Terrisporobacter petrolearius (assembly GCF_020748185.1). Lineage (GTDB taxonomy): Bacteria > Bacillota > Clostridia > Peptostreptococcales > Peptostreptococcaceae > Terrisporobacter > Terrisporobacter petrolearius. Next base: position 224,019 of record NZ_JAHZMO010000001.1, read on the forward strand.
AGAAATTATAATATTATATTGAAAACATATTATTTATTAATTAAAACTCTATGATATAATGAGTACCATTAAAATATAAATTTGTGGAGGATTATATGAACTTTGTAGCTATAGACTTTGAGACATCAAATGAAAAAAGAGCATCTGCATGTTCTTTAGGTATTACTGTTGTAAAAAATAATAAAATAATAGAGGAAAAATATTGGTTAATTAAGCCAAAACCACTTAGATTTGAACCAAGAAATATAATTATACACGGAATTAGAGAAGAAGATGTAATTGATGAAAAAGAATTTGATGAATTATGGCCAGAGATAAAAACATATTTAGAAGATAATTTGGTAATAGCACATAATGCATCCTTTGATTTTTCAGTACTTAGAAATACACTAGATATTTATAATTTAGAATATCCAAATTTAGATTATGCATGTACTTTAGTAGCTTCAAAATTATTTTATAGTTATTTAAATAATCATAAGCTGAATACGGTAAATAGACATTTAGGTTATAAGTTTAATCATCATCATGCTAGTGCGGATGCTACTGCTGCTGCCAATATTTTGATAAATATTTCTAAAGAATTGAATTTAAACAATATAGATGATGTAGCTAATATTGTAGGATTCAAGTTAGGCAGTATAGGTGATAATACTTATGCACCATGCAAGAAAATAAGAAAAGGTGTTGTTTCAAATAGATGTGAAGATAATGAGTATGACAATAATATATTTTCATCAAAAACTGATTACTTTAAAAATAAAATAGTAGTATTCACAGGAGAACTAAACTTTATGAGTAGAGCTGAAGTAACAAAAGTTATAAATGATTTAGGTGGCATAACAAGGAACTCTGTTACTAAAAAAACTAATATTTTAATTACTAATGTTAGAAATATTGAAGATTTAAGCCAAAACCAAATGAGTAATAAGTTAAGAACAGCAGTTAATTATATAAATCAAGGACAAGATTTAATAATAATAAATGAAGCAAAATTAGAAAAAATATTAAATATATAAAAATATATTTCTTTGACTTTATTACTTTCCGGGAGTATGATACAAAAGGACGAAGTTTTAAAGGAGGTAATATAATAGAATGTCGCCAAAGTTAATCACAATGTTTAGAAATAATGAAATAAGTGGTGAACTAATGAAAAATGATATAATAGCTGGTTTTATAGTAGCAATAATAGCACTTCCGCTATCTATAGCTTTAGCTATATCATCAGGAGTATCACCAGAGAAAGGCCTTATTACAGCTATATTTGCTGGATTTATGATATCTTTTTTAGGTGGTAGTAAGGTGCAAATAGGGGGACCTACAGGTGCATTTGTAGTAATTGTTTATGGGATTGTAAAAATCCATGGAATTGATGGTCTTATTATTGCAACCATAATGTCTGGAATAATACTAGTTATTATGGGTATGCTGAAAATGGGAAACCTTATAAAATATGTTCCACAAACGGTCACGGTTGGATTTACTAGTGGAATTGCAGTTACTTTGCTAATTACACAAATTAAAGATTTATTAGGGTTAAATATAAAAGATGTTCCAGCTGAAGCATTACATAAAATTGTAGCCTATATGGAAAATTTAAATAGTTTTCATGTAATTACTTTTTTAATAGGTTTAGCATGTATTTTGATAATGGTATATTGGCCCAAAGTAAATAAAAGTGTGCCAGCATCAATAATAGCCTTAGTATTTGCAACGCTAGTTGTAAAAATATTTAGTTTAAATGTTGATACAATTGGAAGTTTATATTCCAACATATCCTCAACTATACCAATGCCAAGCATTCCAAAAATTAATATGAATAAAATAATTCAATTAATTCAGCCAGCCATAACCATAGCAGTTTTGGCATCCATAGAATCACTCTTATCTTGTGTTGTTTCAGATAAAATGATCGATGATAATCACGACTCAAATAGTGAACTTGTAGCACAAGGTTTTGGAAATATTGCTTCGGCTATATTTGGAGGAATACCTGCAACAGGTGCAATAGCAAGAACAGCTGCAAATGTAAAAAACGGAGGAAGAAGTCCTATATCTGGAATAATCCATGCCATTACACTTCTTTTAATAATGATATTATTAATGCCATTAGCAAAAATGATTCCTATGACAGTTTTATCTGCAATACTAATAATAGTTTCTTATAATATGGGTGAGTGGAAAGAAATGAAAGAAATGATGAATCTACCAAAAATAGATATACTCGTTCTTTTATCCACATTTATTTTAACGATAGTATTTGATTTGGTTATTGCCATAATAGTTGGTATGAGTATACATTTAATCTCTGTTTTATTTATGGATAAAAGTGATGATAAAGTTACTAAAGAAGTTGCTTAATACACAAATATTTTTTGAAACATGTATTGACTCTATACTTAGTATAGACTTTATAATATACCTTAGTATTTTAATAGGAGGTATATTATGGTTACAGAATTTTTAAGTTATGCAATACCATCTGCTTTGGCAAACTTTATTTCATCTTTATACACAGTCGTAGACGGAATATTTGTAGGTCAAGGTGTTGGAGATACGGCTTTAGCTGCCGTAAATATAGTACTTCCTTTTACTGTTGTATTATTTGGAATAGCAAGTATGCTAGCAGTAGGTGGAGGAGCATTAGTATCAAAAAATGTTGGTGCTAATAATATAGATAAAGCATTAAATATATTTAGACAAGTAATGAAATTATTATTAATAATATGTATAGTTACAACTATAACTTGTGTGGCATTTCCAGAACAAATAGTTAGGATGCTTGGAGCAACAGATAATTTGGAGCCTATGGCAACAGAATACTTAAGATATTATGCAATTTTCTGCACGCCAAACTTAGTAGGTATAGTATTAAATTCATTTGTTAGAAATGATAATAGACCAAAACTTGCCATGGTTTCAACTATAGCAGGTGCCATTACAAATGTAATTCTTGATTATGTATTTATATTCCCACTTGCCATGGGTATAAAAGGAGCTGCAATAGCTACTGGACTTGGCCAAATAGTGACAGTGTCAATGTTATTACCACATTTCTTAAGAAAAAGAGGCGTATTAAGCTTTGGGAATGCATCATTAAACAAAGATACTTTAAAAGAAGTATTAAACGTTGGATTTCCATCATTCTTTGGACAATTAAGTTTCTCAATAATAGTATTCTTACACAATATAGCATTCTCAAATTACATGGGAGAAATAGGAATATCAACATATAGTATAATAAACTATATAACAACAAATATATATATGGTATTATTAGGATTAACATTCGGAGCACAGCCGCTTATAAGTTATAATTTTGGTAGAAAAGATAAACATAAAATGTTGAAATTCTATAAAATTAATGTAATATCATCTTTAGTAGTAAGTATAAGTGCAGCTGCAATTTGTTATATATTTGGAACTAGTGTAGTTGGTATATTTACAACAGATCCTAAAATAGCTGAACTTGCTTATAATGGTATAAAAATAGCATGTCTTGCTTATATAGTAGGTAGTGTAAATCTAGATACATTAGTTTATTACCAAGCAGTTGAAATACCTTTATTCTCGAATTTATTCTGCGTATTTAGAGCAATGGTATTTTTACCAATATGTTTATATGTATTACCTAAGATATTTGGGTTAAATGGAATTTGGGCAAGTGTCTTAATATCAGAATCACTAACATTTATAGTTATGTATATAATTGCTAATGTAAAAAAATATACAGATATTGTTTTAAATAAAGAAAAAAAAGCAGTGGAATCACTTGAAGAAGCTACTATAATATAGATATAATAAGGACATTAATATTTAAATTAATGTCCTTTTTATATACATAATTTTGGAGGTGATAAATTGGGAAAGTATTTGTCTATTGGTCAAATGGGAAAATTAAATAACTTATCAGTACAAACTTTAAGGCATTATGAAAAGGTTGGATTGTTAAAACCTTCTTATATAAATGAAGATACAGGTTATAGGTATTATTCTATGAAAGATTTTAATACTATAGATTTAATAAAACAGTGCAAGGCCATGGGACTATCTTTAGAAGAAATAAAAGAGGTTGCAAATAACTATACATCATTGGAATCCATAGTTGATATACTAGGAAACCAAAAAAAAATAGTAACAGAAAAAATGAAAGAATTAGAGAATATAAAAAATAAAGTGGAGTCATTAGAAGCTAAAATAAAAATATCTTTAAATATAGGTATAAATGATATTTTTATAAAATACAATGAGGAAAGAAAATTTATTCAGTATAATTTTACAGATCGCTTTTCTGATGAGTTTGAAATTAACTTAAGGAAAATTCTTTTGGAAGTAGAACGAGATTATGAGAATGTTAATGCGGAAATAGCTTTCACCGTATCGTATGAAGATGTGAAAAGAGAAGGACGAGCAGAGTGTAAAAATGTAATGATTAATTTGGGGCAAAATGTGTCTTATAAAGACGATAAAATAATTTCAATGGAGAAAGGAAATTATTTAACTATGTATTTTGATGATACTTACAGAGATTCAGGTAAATATTATGACGTGATAATGAAATACATAGAAAATAATAATATAAAAACTATTGGAGACTTTAATGAAATATATATAATGACTAGAGTAGGAAATGATGGGAAAGAAAAATCACTTGGACAAATAGAAATTTTAATAGAAGATTAGTTAAAATAAAAATAAGCTATCAAAAAAATTCATGATAGCTTATTATAGCTTATTTTTAAATTTCGCATTAATTAATTATGTAATTTGCTGGTAATGTATATAATCTTTATAAGCATATATTTATATAATACAACTTATAAATTAAGTGGGGATTTATGTAAGGAGGTATTTTATTGAAAAATAGAAGAAAGTATTTATTCATAGGAATAATATTTTTTGTTATTACAAGTTTATTTTTTATAGGTAGGGTTGAATGGAAAAGTATAAATAATAATAGCCCTAAGGTAGATATGAATGTAAATACAAATTTTAATTTACCACAAAACCAAATAGAATATATACAGTCACTAGTAGGGTTGGAATCAAAAGATATGAAAATATTGGACAATCCATTGAGAATAGAGGGAAGTTTTTATATACCAGAAGATACAATATTAAGTTTTGTTAGTCACTATTTAAAAAATACAAACAATAAAGATATTGAAAATATAAAAATTACGATTAATGAAAATGGATTAACTATAGGAGGTCAATATAAGCTTCTTGCTTACTTAAAAACTCCAATAGATATAGACATATTACCTACCTTAACTGAAGATAATGATTTGAAACTTAATTTAAAAGATATTAGGGTATTAAATTTAAGTTTAAACAACGATATTGTTGATGCTATAGCTGATAGCTGGTTTTCAAACTTAGATAATATTACTGTGGATAAGGGTGATATAATAATAGAAAAAACTTTTTTCAAAAACACCTACATAAAATCAATATCTGTTGAAAAAGATTTTTTAGTAGTAAATTTAAGCACAAGTCTAAAATAAAATTGATAGATTAATTTCTATCTTTTTTTTTTTGAAAAATACAAAAATATGTTTAGGAAAAAGTTTCCAAGGTATGTATAGTAATAGGAAGAAAAAATTGTTAGTTAATAAACTATCACAATAACTAAGCTAATCAAAAATCATTTCTTAGAATGTAAAAATCAAAAATTATTTTTAGGGGGAGTTAAAATGGATTGTAATAGTTGTAAAATGTGTAAAAGTGCAGATGAAAGATTGGAAAGTTTTGTAGCAAGTAGGGAGTTTGATACAGCATTTCATAGAACAGAAACTCAAAAACAAAAATGTGGATTTGGTTTACAAGGAGTTTGTTGTAGACTCTGTTCAAATGGACCGTGTAGAATAACACCTAAATCACCAAAGGGTATCTGTGGAGCTGATGCAGATACAATAGTTGGTAGAAACTTTTTAAGAGCAGTTGCTTCAGGATCAGCATGTTATATTCATGTAGTAGAAAATACAGCTTTAAATCTAAAACATGTGGGAGAAACAAAGGGGATAATCAAAAGTGAAAAAGCATTAAATCATTTAGCTGAAAAATTGGGAATAGAAGCAAATGATAAATATGAAAAATGTATTAAAGTTGCCGATGCAGTTTTAAATGATTTATACAAACCTAGATTTACAAAAATGGAACTTGTTGAAAAAATAGGATATGGACCAAGAGTTGAAAAATGGAAAGAGTTAGGTATTATGCCTGGTGGAGCTAAGTCAGAAGTATTTGACGGAGTAGTAAAATCATCAACTAATTTAAATTCAGATCCAGTAGACATGTTAATGAGTTGTTTGAGTCTTGGAATTTCAACAGGTCTTTATGGATTAACACTTACAAACCTTATTAATGACATAATGCTAGGTGACCCAGTTATAAGAATGGCACCAGTTGGATTTAGGGTAATAGACGAAGATTATATAAATATAATGATTACAGGTCACCAACATTCAACATTTACATCATTCCAAGAAAAATTAAAAGAGGCGGAAGTTGTTAAACTTGCAAAATCTGTGGGAGCAAAAGGATTTAGACTTGTAGGATGTACATGTGTAGGTCAAGATTTACAACTTAGAGGGGAACACTATCAAGAAATATTTGCAGGTCATGCTGGAAACAACTTTACAAGTGAAGCTGTATTATCAACAGGGGCAATAGATATGGTAGTTTCAGAATTTAACTGCACAATACCAGGGCTTGAACCTATAGCGGATAAATTAAAAGTTAAAATGATATGCCTCGATGATGTGGCTAAAAAGAAAAATGCAGAATATATTTACTTGGATAGAAATAAGTACGATGAAATAGATAGAAAATTGATAAATGAAGCATTAGAGTCTTATAAAAATAGAAGAAGCGAAGTTAAAATAGATATACCAAAAGATCATGGATTTGAGCAATCTTTAACTGGTGTTAGTGAAAAGAACTTAAAAGAATTTTTAGGTGATTCATGGAAACCATTAGTAGATTTAATAGCTAATGGAACGATTAAAGGTGTGGCAGCAATTGTTGGATGTTCAAATATGACTGCTGGTGGTCATGATATCAATACAGTTGAGTTAACTAAAGAATTAATTAAGAGAGATATTATAGTATTGTCAGCAGGATGTTCAACAGGAGGACTTGAAAACGTAGGATTAATGTCACCAGGAGCAGAAGAATTGGCAGGAGAAAATTTAAAAGCTGTATGCAAACAACTTAATATACCGCCAGTATTAAACTTTGGGCCATGTTTAGCAATAGGTAGACTTGAAATAGTTGCAACAGAGCTTGCTGCATACTTAGGAATAGATTTACCACAGTTACCACTTGTACTTTCAGCACCACAATGGTTAGAAGAACAAGCACTTGCAGATGGAGCATTTGGCCTAGCATTAGGTCTTCCTCTACATTTAGCCCTTCCTCCATTTATAACAGGAAGTAAATTAGTGACAGAAGTTTTAACAGAGGGGTTAAAAGATATAACAGGAGGTCACGTAATAGTTAATCCAGACCCTAAATCAACTGCAGATCAGTTAGAAGAAATAATAATAGATAGAAGAGTAAAACTTGGGTTAAAGGATGTGGAATCTTATGCATAGAATTTTAATTGATAAAGACTTATGTAAAGGTTGTAAAAGTTGTGTTCTAGCTTGTATGTTAAGAAATAGTAATGCTGAAGACATATACACATTAGATTTAGATAGTATAGATACTGAAAGTAAAAATCATATAGAAATGGACAGAAATAATCAACCAGTACCTATATTTTGTAGACATTGTGATGAGCCGGAGTGTGTAATGACTTGCATGAGTGGGGCTATGAGTAAAGACGAAGAGAGCGGAATAGTTTCATATGATGAGAATAAATGTGGGTCTTGTTATATGTGTGTAATGTCATGTCCTTATGGTTTATTAAAAGTAGACGATAGAAGTAAACAAAAAATATTAAAATGTGATTTATGTAAAAATGAAGAAATTCCTAAGTGTGTAGCTATGTGTCCTACAGGAGCAATAAAGCTACAAAAGGAGGATGCTTATGCTAGATAAATTATTTAATAAATTGTCATCTAATAAAGAAAAAAATTATATTGAAATAAAAAGTACTCCAAATAATTATGTAATTATAGGAGCAAGTGCAGCAGGAATAAATGCAGCAAAAACTTTAAGACAACTAGATCAAAAGTCAAGCATTACACTCATATCAAAAGATGAAAAAATATATTCTCGTTGTATGTTACATCATGTGATATCAGGACATAGAAGTGTGGAAAGTATTAATTTTGTAGATATGAATTTTATGGAAAAAAATAATATAAAGTGGATAAAAAATACTGAAGCAAAAAGTATTGACACTAAAAATAAAATAGTAAATTTAGAGCTTGAAAATATAAGTTATGATAAATTATTAATAGCAACGGGAGCAAAATCTTTTGTGCCACCAATAAAAAATGCAAAAGAAGGAAATAACATATATTCCCTTAGAGATTTTGAAGATGTAATTTATATAAAAGAAAAAATCAAGGATAGTAAAAAAGTTGCAATAATAGGTGCAGGTCTTATAGGTATAGATATATTGACATCACTTTTAGATAAGGGAAATTTAGACGTATCTTTAATTTATCCAAATGAGTATATATTAGATTTACAACTTGATAAATATTCAGCTAAAGTATATGAAAGTAAATTTATAGACCTTGGTGCAAAATTATATTCTTCTTCACCAGTAAATCAAATTCTATTAGATGAAAATAAGAATGTTAAAGGTGTTGAATTGGGAGATAATAGTATAGTTGAATGCGATTTATTAATAATTGCTACTGGTGTTAGACCTAATACAGAAATTGTTGCTAATACTAATATAGAAGACAACAGAGGAATAGTTATAAATGACAAATGTGAAACTACAGTAAAAGATGTATATGCGGCAGGAGATGTGGTTGGCAAAAATGCTATTTGGCCACTAGCTGTAAAGCAAGGAATTGTAGCAGCTTACAATATGGCTGGAGTTGAAAAAATTATAGACGATGAATTTACCTTTAAAAATAGTATGAACTTTGTAGGGATACCAACAGTTTCTTTAGGAATAGTTATACCACCAAATGACACTTACGACGTAATTACTAGATGTGATAAGGATGGATATAAAAAGTTTGTTATAAAAGATAATGTAATAACAGGATTTGTTGCCCAAGGAGACATTTCATATACTGGACCTATTACTTATCTAATAAAACATAAGGTTGAAATACCTAACTTAAGAGAGAGGGTATTTGATATTGGATATGCAGACTTCTATTCTCTGAAGGAAAATGGAGAGTTTGAGTATAATATTTAAAAAATTTTATATAAACTTTAAATAAATTTCTTATTATCTTTTTAAGAATTGTAAAATGCCAGAAAGTCTTATTTTTTAGGTACTTCTGGCATTTTTACTATTGTTAAGTACTACACATATATTCAAGATAATTATTAAAAAAAGTTCATATAAGTTACAATAAATTGTTTAAGTTAATCATGTATTTTGGTATAATTTCTTTCCTTATCGTTTTGACAATACAATCATAAAGGGGTATAATTTTAGTTCAAAATAACGATTAAAAAAGAGGTGTATCCTGTGAAAAATCTATCTGTTGCATTAGGAGAGGCATTAGCTGAAGGAGCGGTAATAATACCAAATGTAATTTTTGCGGGCTTAATTTATCAGCATAATGGTAATTATCAGTTCTTACTTCCATTTGTCTTGTTATATTCTTTTGAAAAAGCAGGTGTATTTGCTATACAAGGATTTGGAACTGTTAAGAATCCTTATAAAATTTTGGAATGTTGTTTATTGACAGCCATTACTGGGATCATACTTTGTATATTTGGTACTTATTATCATTATCTATGGGAAATAGGTGCGATTCTAGTAGGTATTGGCTTGTCTAACTATACTGCTTTATTTAGGACAATAAGAGATATATTAAAAAACGCAGGAAATTGGAACTATGAAAATACATTGATGAAAGGTTACTTTATTTTGGCAGTTATCATGGGACTTTCAATATTTCTTCGCCATATATCAATAAATATAGTTTTCATTGTATTTCTTGTCATTTTACTTAATATTCTTATTTTCATTCATAAACTTGGTAGTAATTCTGAAATGAAGTTTCAGCCACTTTTCGAAAAACAAAACTATGCATGGCTGAACTTTTTACCTGCTTTAGGTATGCTGATATTTACTTTTTTTACAAGAACACTAAAGCAGACATCAGATATAAGATATATTCTATATGTAGGACTTGGTTTTTGCATACTTATATTAATAGGCGCATTTTTAAAAAAATTATCCTTTCATCTCCATTCAATACAAACTTTGTGGTTTGGTGCTGTAAGAAATTTTTTAATTATATATAGCTTGATATATTTTATAGCTATTGATAAAAGTTATATGGTTGGCTTTTCTTATGCAATGATAGCCATAGGTATTATGTTATCTATTATAATAAAAAGAAAAATAAAATTACTCTCTTTAAAGATAAATCCTGAAATTATTTGTATATTGGCAAGTATGATAAGCCTTACGCTACTTTTTTCTTCATACACTTATCTGCTTGGTATCATGTTTTGCTGTGCTTTTGTTGCTACTGGTAACAGTTTGGTTTTGCAAAAATTTATAAAAGATAATACATTTCCAATATTAGAAAGAAGAATTATTCGTTCAAAGTTTTACGGACTTGGCGCTATTATCCAACAAGCTATATTGCTGTCTATATTGATAGTAGTTTCTTGGATAAAAAATCAAAATGGAAGTATTGCTTTGCGTGCTTATGCCCTTTCAAATGGTACAATGGCATTACAAAGCACTTTTTTATATGTGAAAATAATTTGTATATTGTTTATTATTTTAAGTGGCATGTATTTAATGTACTATACTAGGAAAAAGTTAGGGGATTTCAAAAAATAAATATTATATAGTAAGAGTAATATGTATTTTTTAGTATGTATTGTTTGCTTATGGGATTTGTCCCCAAAAGAACTTGATTTACTTTTTAAAAATTAGGACCATATTACATATACTAGCCATGGACTAGAATCCTTCGAATATAATTAGAAGTGCATTATCACTCATCAAAGAGGGAGATATCAATGATAAAATAATATACAATATAAAATATAATTGATTAAAAAAAAGATATAGTTTAAACTTAATTACTATAACAAGAAATTATTAAGGATGTTAAAGTAAATGGGAAATATTTTCAAAATGAGAAAAAGTATTACGTTAAAATTATTTTTGCTTCTATTTATGCTTATATTATTAATATCATTTGCTATTTCCTTTTGGGAAGTGAAAAATACTAATAAAATAGTAGATAAAGAAATGAAAGTAATGAGGGAGCAAGTTTTAGATGAAGTAGCAAATAATATATCTATTTTGTTATCTAATGTTGAAATCATGGGAGATAATATTGTAGTTGATAGTAATTTAATGGAAATATTGGCGACTTCATATAAAGATATTTCTTCCAATAAGAATCTGGAAAAAAATATGAATTCTTATGTGGAAGGATTATTAAATGATGTAGTGTGGGAGTATGGAAGATACAATATGAAGCCAGAGCTATATATAGTAGGTAATAATGGATATACATACAGCACATACTCAAAAAATAAATATTATTTAAAAAATATAAAAGAGGAACCATGGTATGAAGAAATTGTAAAGGCAGATGGAGATACTGTTTTAATTAACACATATAAAGACGAAAATGGTATTGGCCCTTATAAAAATATTTTTAAAATGGGAAGGTTAATTAAGGATATTATAACTAATGAAACTCTGGGAATTTTAATAATGGATATAAGTGAAACTATGCTGTATGACAGATATTCAAAAATAATAGATTCAGGTTCTGATATTTATATAACAGATTCAAGCGGAAAAATTATATCGAGTAAAGATAAAAGAGACATTGGTAAAAACTATGAAATTATATCAAATAATAATGGGGATATTGAGGGGTATATGAAAAGTAACACCAAAATTATTTCTAAAATTGAAGAATATAATTGGAAAATAATACAAGATATCCCCAGTGATATTAGTATGAAAATATCAAACCAAATTGTATCCATAACAACTCTTATAATAATATTAGTAAGTTTTATAGCTTTGATAATAACATATAAACTTTCAAAGTGGATTACAAAGCCTATTATACAAACAAAAGATAAAATGCAAGAAGTAACTGATGGAAATTTGAAGTCACACATTATTGTTAATAGAGATGATGAAATAGGAGACTTGCAAGAATCATTTAATAGTATGGTAAATCAACTTAGTGCATCTATAGATAATATAAAAGAGTCCGAAAAACAAAAGCGTGTAGCAGAGCTAAGTTTTTTACAAGCTCAAATAAATCCGCATTTTTTATACAATACCTTAAGTGGAATTAGATTTTTAATATCTATGGAAAAAAATGAAGAAGCTGAAGAAATGTTGTATAGATTTACAAAGTTGCTTAGATCTATACTACCAAAAGCAAGTGAAATGATTACTCTAAGCGAAGAGATCGAAAATATAAAAAACTATGGTGAATTACAACAAATGAGATATCCAAATTCTTTTACAATCGAATATGATATTGATGAAAAAATATTAGATTTTAAAGTTCCTTCGTTTGTATTACAGCCCATATTAGAAAATGCAATATTATATAGTATGGAAAAGGAAAATAATTTTGGAAATATAAAAATTACTGCTTTTGAGAAAGATGAATATATTAAAATAATAATTGAAGACAACGGAATAGGCATGTCAAAAGATAAATTGACCAATGTATTAAATAAAGGAGCAAGTATAAATTCTATTGGTGTTACTAATGTACATGAAAGAATCCAATTAAATTACGGAGTAAGATATGGATTAAAAATAGAGAGTATAGAAGGTAAAGGCACAAAAGTTATATTTAGGTTACCAAATTTAAGGGAGGATATATGCTAAATATTTTAGTAGTTGAAGATGAAGCACCAATAAGGGATTGGATAGTATATAATATTTCAAAAATTTCAGATGATTATAAAGTATTAGGCAGTGCCAATAATGGAAAAGAAGGATTTGAATTGGCCAAAAGCTTAAGTCCAGAAGTAATAATAAGTGATATAAAAATGCCATTGATGGATGGAATTGAGCTTACAAAAAAAGTAAAAGAAATAATGCCAAATGTTTACGTAGTATTATTAAGTAATTATGCAGAATTTGATTATGCAAAGCAGGCTATAAGTTATGGTGTATTTGAATATTTAATTAAATCAGATATAAGACCAGTAGAATTAAAAGAAGTATTTTCTAAAATTGAAGAGGATATGATTGCTAAAAAAGAACTAATTATTAATAAGGAAAATGAAAGCGAAGAAGTGAATAAGGATGAAAATAAGTATTCCAAATCAATAACAATGGCACTTAAATATATTGACTCTAATTATAAAGAACCTATTTGTCTAGCAGATATATCTAAAAATGTATTTTTATCACATGAGTATTTTTCAAGATTATTCAAAGAAGAAGTGGGAGAAAATTTTTCAACATACCTTACAAACTATAGATTAAATAAAGCAGAGTATCTTTTGAAAAATAGCGATATGAAGGTGGGAGAAATAGCCTTGGAGGTTGGATATCAAAATCCAAGCTATTTTTCTAAGACATATAAAAAATACAAAGGCATATCTCCTGATGACGATAGGTATTAAGGTAAGTATAAATGAATAAAACTAAGATTAAAACAATTCTAATATTATTTATAGTAATGTTATTTATGATTTTTTTAGTAGATAGTAATAAAAAAAATTTACTTAATAATGAAGAAGAGAAAAAAATATTTAAGATAGGTATTATATTTAATCAAACAGGACTTGGGGACAAGTCTTTTAATGATTTATGTTACGAAGGTATGTTACAAGCTCAAGAAAAGTTAGGAATAGAATTTGATTATATACATGTGAAAAATAATGAGGATTATGATGACGCATATTTAAATTATGCCAAAGATGATAAATATGATTTGATAATAGGATTAGGAGAAGAACAAGAAGATGCTATTAAAAAAATAGCAAAAGAATACCCAAAGCAAAGATTTACTATTATAGACTCTAAATTAAGTTTGCCTAATGTTAGCTCAATATACACGAAGTGGAATGAGCAAACATTTTTAAATGGTGTCTTAGCAGGATTATGTACAACTGAGTCAAAGCTAGAAAATGATAGCGTAGGTGTAATTTTAGGAAAAAACTTAAGTTATTTGGAAGAAGGTGCTATTGGATTTGAAGCTGGAGTGAAATATATTAACCCAAATATAAATGTAATAAAGGCCACTGTAGGTGATTTTGATAATCCAGCAAAAGCAAAAGAAATTGGTCTTTTAATGTATAAAAAAGGTGTGAATTATATTCAGCAATTGGCAGGTCAATCAGGATTTGGAGTATTTGCTGCAGCGAAAGAAATGAATAAATATGTTTTTGGTGTGGATTCGAATCAAAACGTATACGAGCCAGATTACATAGTTTCAACAGCAACTAGGTATGCCGATATGATCATATATAATGAGATTGAGTCTTTAGTAAATGATAAGTGGATGGCAGGTGTAAAAGAGTTAGGGCTAGAAGATGATGTTATAGGATATGAAAGAGAAGGTTCTAATGTCAAAATTACTTCTAACATAATTAAAAAAGTAGAAGAAATAAAAAAACTAATTATTGATGGGAAAATTATAATACCATCTACCAAAGATGAACTAGATGAATACTTAAATAATAAAAAATAACTCACATTTATGGTGGGTTATTTTTTATTGTGTGTCAATATTTTTATAAAATGTCAAAAATATTGCATATTAGTATTCATTTAGAGATGTATCTACCAAAATACATCAATATTGTTATAACAAACCTCAATATAATTTATGTAAAGAAAATGTTTTCCTTTGTATAATAAAATTATAGAAAATGTAGTGAGATAATTTTAACACATAAGGGGGAAAAACCAATGAGAATGTACGATATTATATCTAAAAAAAGAGACAAAGAAGAATTAAGTAAAGAAGAAATAGAATTTTTTGTGGAAAAGTATACAAATGGTGAAATACCAGATTATCAAACATCTGCATTATTAATGGCTATATATATAAATGGATTTACAAAAGAAGAAACTGCAAATTTAACTATGGCAATGGTTAATTCAGGAGATGTAGTTGATTTAAGTATGATAGATGGAATAAAACTTGATAAGCATAGTACTGGTGGAGTTGGAGATAAAACATCTTTAATATTAGTACCTATGGTTGCAGCAGCAGGAGGAAAAGTTGCTAAATTATCAGGAAGAGGACTTGGACATACAGGAGGAACATTAGACAAATTGGAGTCAATACCAGGCTTTGATATATCTGTGGAAGAAGACAAATTTAAAGAAATGGTACAAAATGCAGGACTTGTTATTGCAGGACAAACACAAAACTTAGTACCAGCAGATAAAAAAATATATGCACTTAGAGATGTAACTGCAACTGTTGATAGTATACCTTTAATAGCGGCAAGTATAATGAGTAAAAAAATAGCTTCAGGATCTGATGCCATATTACTAGATGTTAAATATGGTGAAGGTGCATTTATGAAAACAGCTGAAAATGCTGAAGAATTAGCAAAAGCTATGGTTAGTATAGGAAAAAGTTTAGGAAGAAATACTTCTGCTGCAATAACTTTAAATGGAGAGCCTTTAGGATATGCAATAGGTAATGCTCTTGAATTAAAAGAAGTTATAGAAATATTAAAAGGAAAAGGACCAGAAGATTTAAGGGAGTTAGTTCTTCAATTAGGATCAAGAATGTTAATGCTTGGGGAACTAGTTGAAACTATGGAAGAAGGAAGAAAAAAACTAGAAAAATGCTTAGAAGATGGAAGTGCGCTAGCTAAATTAAGAGAATTAGCAGTACTTCAAGGAGGAGATCCATCTGTAATAGATAATTCAGAGTTATTTACAATAGCACCCCTAACTCATGAAGTTAAAGCTACTAAAGAAGGATATGTATATGCATTAAATGCTGAGAAAGTAGGAATATCTTCATTATTAACAGGAGCTGGAAGACACACTAAAGAAGATGATTTAGATTATGGAGCAGGAATTATTTTAGAAAAGAAAATGGGAGATTATGTGAAGGTAGGAGATGTATTAGCAACTCTTTACTCATCAGATGAATCTAAGTTTGAAAAAGCAGAAGAAGAGTTATTAAGTGCTTATACTATAGCAGATAAAAAAGCTGAAAAAGCTCCAATAATTCATAAAATGATATAGAAATTAAAAGCTTTAAAATTAACAGTATTTAATAGGAGAGAGACAATGGATAATAAAACTATTTTAAAAACAGTAGATCACACTTTGTTAAAGCAAACATCAACTTGGGAAGATATAAAAATAATATGTGATGATGCTATGAAATACGAAGTAGCATCAGTATGTATACCACCTTCTTTCGTAAAAAAAGCAAAAGAATATGTGGGAGATAAAATGCAAGTTTGTACAGTAATAGGATTCCCAAATGGATATAATACAACTGATGTAAAAGTATATGAAACAAAAGATGCTATATCTAAAGGAGCAGACGAAATAGATATGGTGATAAATCTAGGAATGGTAAAAGAAAATAGATTTGAAGAAATAGAAGATGAGATAAAAGCAATAAAAGAAGCATGTGGTGAAAAAATATTAAAAGTAATAATAGAAACTTGTCTTTTAACTGAAGAAGAAAAAATTGCTATGTGTAAATGTGTAACAAATGCAAAAGCTGATTATATAAAAACTTCAACTGGATTTAGCAGTGGAGGAGCTACAGCACAAGATTTAAAACTATTCGCTGATAATGTTGGAAAAGATGTACTTATAAAAGCTGCAGGTGGAATATCTGATTTAGAAACTGCTTCTCAATTTATAGAAATTGGAGCTACAAGACTTGGGACAAGCAGAATAATAAAATTAATAAATAATGAAGAATGTTCAGGGTATTAATATGAAAAAATTTAACAGAGTATTTTTAACAGTATTAGATTCTGTAGGCATAGGTGCTTTAAATGATGCAAAAGAGTATGGGGACGAAGGTGCCAATACTCTTTGCAACATAGCTAAAGCTACAGGAGGATTAAATCTTCCAAACATGCAAAAAATGGGTCTTGGAAATATTCAAAAAATTGATGGTGTAAAATCTGTAGAAAATCAAATAGCTTATAGTACAAAATGTGGCGAATTATCTAAAGGAAAAGATACAATAACAGGACATTGGGAAATGGCAGGAATACTTATAAAAGAACCATTTAAAGTATTTACAGATACAGGATTTCCAAAGGAGTTAATAGATGAACTTGAAGAGAAAAGTGGTCATAAGTTTATAGGAAATATTTCAGCATCAGGAACAGAAATAATAAAAAATTTAGGTGAAGAACATATACAAAGCAAAGCATTAATTTTATATACTTCAGCAGATAGCGTATTACAAATTGCAGCAAATGAAGAAATTATACCTTTAGAAGAACTTTATAGAGTTTGTGAAATAGCTAGAAAAATTACTCTAAAAGAAGAATACAAGGTTGGTAGAATTATAGCTAGGCCTTTTGTAGGAACAAATAAAGAAAACTTCAAACGTACAGCAAATAGAAAAGATTATGCCTTGAGACCACCTAAAAACACAATATTAGATGTTCTTAAAGAAAAAGATTTAGATGTGGTTGGTATAGGAAAAATAGGAGATATATACTCTTATCAAGGTATAACTAAAAGCATAAAAAGTAAAAGCAATGAAGATGGAATAAATGAACTTATAAATATAGCAAAAGAAAATTTATATGAAGGACTAGTATTTTTAAATCTAGTAGATTTTGATGCCTTATTTGGTCATAGAAGAGATCCTATAGGATACAAAAATGCTTTAGAGTCTTTTGATAATAAGCTTGGAGAATTAATAAAAGAAATGAATGATGATGATTTATTAATTATCACAGCAGACCATGGAAATGATCCAACATTTAAAGGAACTGATCATACTAGAGAATACGTTCCAGTTTTAATTTACAATAAAAATTTAGAAAACCCTATTAAATTAAATGAATTAAGCTCTATGGCAGATATAGGAATGACTATATTGAATAATTTTAATGATGACAACAAAGAATATGATTTTGAAATAGGGAAATCATTCTTAGAATTAATAAAATAAAAAATGGGAGAATAAGATGACGATATTAATTAATATTTTAGGAATAATGGTAGTAATATTTGGGCTATATTTATTTTCGTCCAATAAGAAAAATATAGATAAAAAGATGATATTAAAAGCTCTTGTATTACAATTTATATTAACTTTTTTATTAGTAAAGTTCCCCCTGGGTAGAATAGGTATTCAAAAAGTATCTGATGTTGTTACTAATGTATTAAGTTATGGTAGAGAAGGCTTAAACTTTGTATTTGGATCATTATCTGATTCAAGTGCTCCTACAGGAATGATATTTGGAATATCAGTTCTTGGAAATATTATATTTATCTCTGCTTTAGTTGCAGCTCTATACTATTTAGGAATTATAGGTGCCGTTGTTAAAGTAATAGGTGGAGCAATAGGTAAAGTACTTGGAACTAGCAAGGTTGAAAGCTTCGTTGCTGTTGCGAATATGTTTCTTGGACAAACTGAATCACCAATTCTTGTATCAAAATATTTGCCTGAAATGAGCGAAAGTGAAATAATGCTTGTGTTAATATCTGGTATGGGAAGTATGTCAGCGACTGTTCTTATGGGATATGCAGGAATGGGTATACCAATGGAATACTTATTAATAGGTGGAGCCTTGGTTCCTCTAGGAAGTATTATAGTTTCTAAAATACTTCTACCAGAAAATAAAAAAGAAGAATTAGCTAATATAAAGGAAGATATTACTAATATAGATGACACTCTTATAGAGGCTGAAATTGCAGAACCTATAGCAACAGGAATAGTTTCTGATGAAGTAACAATAGATAATAAAGGTGATAATGCCAATTTAATATCAGCCATAGCCCAAGGTGCTAACGATGGACTTAATATGGCTCTTGGTATAGGGGCATCCCTTATTGCAATTATATCTTTAGTTGCTCTTGTTAATGGAGCTTTAGGAGCAGTAGGCCTTTCTCTAGAAAAAATTCTATCTTATGTATTTTCTCCTCTTGGATTCTTAATGGGATTAGATAAGGCAGAAATTTTTACTGCATCTCAGTTACTTGGAAGTAAATTAGTATTAAATGAGTTCGTTGCATTTGGACAATTAGGACAAATAATAAATGGATTAGATTATAGAACTGGTCTTATGATGACAATATCTTTATGTGGATTTGCCAACATATCTTCAATGGGTATATGTATATCAGGAATATCAGTATTTTGTCCAGAAAAAAGAAATCAACTTGCAAAACTTGCCTTTAGAGGAATGATAGGTGGTTTCTTAGTAAGTTTATTAAGTGCTTTAATAGTAGGAGCAGTAGTTGCTATATAAATTATATATAAAAACTTTATTTGGAAATAGATTGAAAGAAAAAAAGAAAATGGGTAAAATAGATTTATAATAAAAAATTATTATTAATTTAATAAAGATATATGAGGTGAAACAATGAAAGATTTATATACTAAAATACAAGAATCAGTAGATTATATAAATTCAAAAACAGAAATAAAACCAAACATAGGATTAATATTAGGATCAGGTCTTGGAGTATTAGCTGATGAAATAGAAAATCCTATAAAAATAAAATACGATGAAATACCAAACTTCCCTGTGTCAACAGTAGAAGGTCATGCAGGACAATTAGTTATAGGTAATTTACAAGGAAAGACTGTTGTAGCAATGCAAGGAAGATTCCACTACTATGAAGGATACTCAATGGAAATGATAACTTTCCCAGTAAGAGTAATGAAAGAATTAGGTGTGGAAACTATATTTGTAACTAATGCAGCAGGTGGAGCTAATAAAGATTTTAAACCAGGAGACTTAATGATAATACAAGATCATATAAATTTATCTGGAAACAATCCTTTAATAGGGCCAAATGATAATAGAATAGGAACAAGATTCCCAGACATGTCATCTGCATATACAAAAGAATATGTTGAACTAGCTAAAAAATGTGCAGATAAGTTAAATATAAAAGTTCAAGAAGGTGTGTATGCATTCTTCTCAGGCCCAACTTATGAAACTCCAGCAGAGGTAAGAATGGCAAGAGTTTTAGGAGCGGATGCAGTGGGAATGTCAACAGCTCCAGAAGTTATAGTTGCATCACACAGTAAACTTAAAGTTGTGGGAATTTCTTGCATAACAAATATGGCTGCAGGAATACTTGATCAACCTTTAAATCATGAAGAAGTAATAGAAACTACTCAAAAAGCTCAAGGAGAATTCTTAGCATTAGTTAAAACTATAGTTAGTGAATTATAATAGTTTAAAAATAGACATGCAAATTGCATGTCTATTTTTAGTAATATATTTACGTGAAGTTATGATAAATTTATATGACTTATGATATTTTTTATTTTTGAATTAAAATTAAGTTAGTGGTTAATATAATATTAGTTGATCAAATATCAACAAAATCTCAAACTAACTAGGTAAAAGCTAGCATTGTCTAACCTTTTGATAGTATAAAAAAGTTTGAGAAACATAAGTCAAAAGTTTAGGCTATAACCTATGTCTTTTGCGAAAAGCTCTAGATTAGATAGTTTATATTTAAATCTAGAGCTTTTTTAATGACTAACTTTATAATTAAGGAGAAATATTATGGCAGAAAAAAAATTATATCTTAAAGATTTAAAAGATGGAAGTGTGAAAATTTCTCTTATGGTAAATAAGAAATTATATAAAGACGGAAATAAGATGCTTTATTTATTAAGCGATAAAAGTGGATATATAAATGCAAAAATTCCTGTAAAAGTAAAACTAGAACCAGGTGAAGTTATCGAAATTGAAGGTGTTAAAAATTATATATTAGATGTTTTCCAAGTTAAAATAATAGAAGAATATGATGTTGATGATTATCTTGCAACTGTAAGTAGAAATATAGATGAAATTATGGAAGATATTGAAGCAATAAGTAGAGAATGTATAATATCACCACAAGGCAAAATACTAGATGATTATTTTTTTAAAGATGAGAAATTTTTAGAAAAATTTAAACGAGGAATTGGTGGAGTTAGCATGCATCATAACTATATTGGAGGTTTAGCTGAGCATACTTTAGGTGTAATGTATTTGACAAAAATATTATGTGATATATATGATTGTAGAAGGAGAGAAATTGCAGTTTTAAGTGCTAAGCTTCATGATATAGGGAAAATATACGAAATGGATTATAGTGGTCCTTTTAAATATACTTTAGAAGGAGAATTAGAAGGTCATATTGTTATTGGAGTTCAAATGATTGATAGGGCAATTATAGAACTGAATATTCCTTTTGGTGAAGATTTTATAACTAGAATAAAGGGATGCATTACTCAACACCATGGTAGGTTGGAATACGGATCACCTAAAAAAGCTAATATGGAAGAATCAATAATATTAAATTTTGCTGATACAGTTGATGCTTCTTTAAACAAAATCAACCAAATTAAAGAAGAAACAAAAGAAGATACTTGGTCTGTTTATGATAAAAAGATGGAAACTAAGCTTTACTTATAATTACATTAATATAAAATAAGGGGATAAAATGATGGATGGTAAAAATATAAGGGTAGGCATATCTTCATTAATATTTAATATAAATGAAGCTTTAGAAATATGTAATAAAAATAAAGAAATAAACCATATAGAGATAGGTATTGATAACCTTTATGATTGTGAAGAGCTTATAAAATATAAAAATGATATAAAAAAACTTAATTTAAGTGTGGGGATTCATTTACCCATGGAGCTTAATCCTTGTGAAGAGATTATGTATATTAAGGAAAAGTGGATAGAGTATATTGACATATTAAATGAAAAATTGAAGTTTTTAAATGTATCATATTTAAATATGCATTTAGGCTATGCTATGACAACTAGGTTAAGTAAAAACAAAGAAAAATATTTAAATAATATAGTAGATTTTTTTAATAAATTATTATTAGAAAAGAATCCTCTACATATTACAATAGAAAACACTTATACAAAAGGAGGAGATTTTTCTAATTTGGGAAGTGATGTAGAAGATTTTAAGTATATATTTGAACATAATAAATCCATAAGTTTTTGCTTTGATAGTGGACACAATTTAATTTGTAAAAGTAACTATAGTTTATTAAAAAATAAAACAAAAGTAATCCATCTTAATGATAA
The DNA here is from genome assembly GCF_020748185.1 of Terrisporobacter petrolearius. Classification (GTDB taxonomy): domain Bacteria; phylum Bacillota; class Clostridia; order Peptostreptococcales; family Peptostreptococcaceae; genus Terrisporobacter; species Terrisporobacter petrolearius. The sequence goes on from NZ_JAHZMO010000001.1 coordinate 246,372, forward strand.
TTATGGAACTGAAGATGAACATTTAGGGATATTAAAAGGAAATTTAGGTGAAGACGAATTAAAAAATATTTTATCGTTAAACCCAGAATTTGTAGTACTTGAGATGGATTTTAATTGTATAGAAGAATCATTAGATATTTTAAAACAACAAAATGTTTTTTAATGGAAAAATAGCTTATATTATTGACAAAAACATAACGAATATGTACTCTTACTCCTAGGAGGGGGTTTATGAACAACGATATTTATAGTACTTTTGAAAAAGTAATAGAAAATTTAAAGAAAGATAAAAATGTTAAGTCTATTATTCATGTAGGCTCTAGTAAAGAAAAAATTTATGAACAAAATCCTAAAGTAAATGATGTAGACTTATTTATTATTATAAAAAATCAAGAAAAAAATCAGATTAGAAAAATTGAAATGATTGATAAAATAGAATTTGATTTTAATTATATTTCTATAAAAGGTTGTTATGACTTTATAGAAAGTAAAACATATTTTTTTCTAAATATAAAAGATGGAAAATTATTATATGATGAAAATGATTTTGGAAAAGGAATTTTGTCATTATGTGAAGAAAAATATAATGAAGGGCCAAATAAATTATCAAAAGAAGAAAAAAGACTTCATGCGAGTCGATTATTATCAGATATATCAAGACTAAAATATGAAGACGAATATGAAGAATTTGAATATGATTTTCTGATTTATATGTACTTAAATAAAATCATAAAAATGTATTATCTTATTAATGATATTTGGTTACCAAAAGATAAAAAGTTACTAAAATCTTTAAAGGTTCAAGAGCCCATATTATATAAAATAATATGTAATGTTTGTGGACCTGATAAATATAAAAAAATAATAAAAGTAACAGACTATATTTTAAAAAACTTATAATTTTGGAGGTAAGCAATGGGGGAAAGAAGAACAGTTGATAAACCTGCTATAGAAAAGGCAGTTAGAGAAATATTAATAGCAATAGGAGAAGACCCAGATAGAGAAGGATTAATAGGGACGCCAGATAGAGTAGCAAGAATGTATGAAGAAATATTTAGCGGACTTCATGAAGATCCTAAAGAACATCTAAAAGTTTTATTTAAAAATGAAAACCATGAAGAAATGGTAGTAGTAAAAGATATACCTTTTTATTCAAGTTGTGAACATCATTTAGTTCCTTTTTTTGGAAAGGCTCATATTGTTTATATACCAAAAGATGGAAAACTTACAGGACTTTCTAAATTAGCAAGAGTTATAGAAACTTTTGCAAGAAGACCTCAGCTACAAGAAAGAATCACAAAGGAAACTGCCAATATTATTATGGAAGAATTAGAGCCATATGGAGTAATGGTTGTAGTTGAAGCTGAGCATATGTGTATGACAATGCGTGGTGTTAAAAAACCAGGAAGTAAAACAATAACATCAGCTGTTAGAGGAATCTTTGAGAAAGATGCTTTAGCAAGAAGCGAAGCTATGAGTTTAATTAAATTTGATTAATATATGAGGAGAAATCTGATGTTTGAATATGGTAAAAAAACTTACATAATGGGAATTCTAAATGTTACTCCAGATAGTTTTTCAGATGGAGGAAACTATACAAGTGTGGAAATAGCAGTTAAACATGCTAAAGAAATGATTGAAGATGGAGCAGATATAATAGATGTTGGAGGGGAGTCTACTAGGCCAGGTCATAAATTTGTTTCAGCTGAGGAAGAAATAGAAAGAATAGTTCCTGTGATAAAAACACTTAAAAATAGTATTAATGTGCCCATATCTATAGACACATATAAATCACAAGTGGCTGAAGAAGCATTAAAGTTGGGAGCTGATATGATTAATGACATTTGGGGATTAACTTATGATGAAAATATGGCTAATATTATAGGAAAATATGATGCTTCTGTTTGTATTATGCATAATCAAGAAGGAACAGACTATGACAAAGATATAATGGAAAGTATAAAAGAATTTTTGAATTGTAGCATAGGCAAAGCTTTAAAAGCTGGAGTGAAAAAAGAAAAAATAGTTTTAGATCCAGGGATAGGATTTGGAAAGACTTTCGAACAAAATTTAGAAGTATTAAAAAGGTTAAATGAACTTAAAAGCCTAGGGTATCCAATTTTGCTTGGAACCTCAAGAAAATCTGTTTTAGGAAATATAGTTGGAGGAGAACCTAGAGAAAGAATTGAAGCTACTGTAGCAACAACAGTTTGTGGAATAAGAGATGGTGTTGAAATAGTTAGAGTTCATGATGTAAAAGAAAATCTACAAGCTGCAAAAATTGCAGATAGAATATATAGAGGTTAATTATGGATAAAATAATTTTAAGTAATTTAGGTTTTTACGGTTATCATGGAGTTTTAGAGGCAGAAAAAGTATTGGGTCAAAAGTTTTTTATAGACGTTGAACTTTTTCTTAGTACAAAAGAAGCTGGCAAAAGTGATGATTTAACAAAATCTGTTAGTTATGCAGATATATATGAAATAATAAAAGATATAACAGAAAATAAAAGATTTGATTTAATAGAAGCTTTGGCAGAGGCCATTGCAGGAGAGGTTTTAGAAAGCTACACTATTATTAAATCTATTATGGTTAGAGTGAAAAAACCAGAAGCGCCTGTAAATGGTATTTTTGATTATTTTGCTGTGGAAATTAGGAGAGATAAAGATGAATAGAGCTTATTTAGGTCTAGGAACTAATATGGGACATAGAGAAGGATATTTAAGACAAGCCTGTAAAACTCTTCAGCAACATGGAAATATTAATATTTTAAAAATATCAAAAGTCTATGAAACAAAGGCATGGGGATATACAGAGCAAGAGGATTTTTTAAATATATGTATGGAGATAGAAACTTCATTATCTTCTATAGAACTATTAGAAGTTTGCCATGAAATAGAAGAGATGCTAAACAGAAAAAGAGTAATAAAATGGGGACCGAGAACTATTGATGTGGATATTTTGTTTTTTAACAATATAATAAGTAATGACGAAAAGTTGACTTTACCACACCCAAGAATTAAAGAGAGGGCTTTTGTATTAATTCCTCTTATGGATTTAAACAAAGGGTTGATTATTGATAATAAACCTATATCGTATTATATTTCTAAATTAAGTAAAGAAGAAATAGATGAAGTTAAAGAAGTTAGCGTAAATATTTAAATGTTTTTAATTAATAAAAAGAAGGCTAATTTACATATTTAGTGTAAATTAGACCTTCTTTTTTATTGTCATCGATTTAAGTAAGTGCTATAATTTTTATAACCCCCTAGGGGGGATATGGGAGGGATATTATGGATTATTTACTTAAAAATAAAAATAACATAATAACTATTATTACCTTAGCCATTCCTGTAATTATAGAGAATATACTTCAAACTCTGCTTGGAACTGTAGATACTTATTTTGCTGGACAAATCAATGATAATGCTATTGCAGCTATAGGTGTGACTAACTTAATTATGAATGTATTTATTGTATTTTTTACAGCTATTAGCATAGGAACAAGTGCTGTTGTTGCAAGAAATTTTGGAAAAGGAGAAATGGATAAGGTTAAAGAAGCTACGGAACAATCAATTTTTTTAGGAATTATAATTAGTTTAGTTGTAGGAATAATTAATATATTATTTTATGAGCAGATTTTAAACCTGTGTGGAGCAACTAATGAGGTTTTAGACTTTACTATACCTTATTATTTAGTTGTTGCTGTTCCAATTATATTTTTGTGCTTATCATTGATTTTATCTAGTTGTTTAAGATCAACAAAAGATACAAAAACGCCTATGATTGCCACTGCTTTCGCTAATATATTAAATTTAATATTAAATATACTTTTTATAAAAATGAATATGGGGATTATAGGATTAGCTTTAGCAACGACTATTTCTAGGTGTATAAATGTAGCTATATTATTAATTAAGCTTAAAACGTGCAATATTCATGTAAAAATTAATAAAGAGGCTATTAAAGAGGGAAAGGATACTTTAAAAGCTATAATTAAAATTGGAGCACCTGCAGGAATAGAAAAGTTAATAATGAGATTGGGCCAATTAGTTTATAATAGTATGATTATTTCTATTGGAGTTTCAGCTTATGTTGCGCATAATATTGCAGGAAACATTGAAAGTTATACTTATATTCCAGCTCTAGGATTCGGTGTGGCAACAGCAACTCTTGTTGGTATTAGCTTAGGAGAGGGAGATAGTGAAAAATCAAGAGAAATAGTATATTTAGCTGATATAATAACTACTGCTTGTATGGTATTGATAGGCATATTTTTATTTATATTTGCTCCACAAATAGTAAAAATATTTACAAATACTGATCAGGTACAAATTATGGTGATTAATGTACTTAGATTAATTGCACTTTTTCAGTGCTTTATTGCTATAACGCAAATCTTTACTAGTGCATTGCAAGGAGCAGGAGATACTAAATTTCCTATGTATACCACATTATTTGGAATTTGGGGTGTAAGAGTTGGTATAGGATATTTTTTAGGAATAATAATGAATTTGGGGTTATTTGGAGTATGGATAGCATATGCTATTGACATTACTGTAAGAGCATTCATACTTATTATAAGATTTAATCATGGAAAATGGAAAAGTATAGCTATATAATTAAGAAGAAGGGAGATGAATAAAATGGAAAATAATAAAGAACACAACCACAATCATTCTCACAAAAATACAAAAGCAGTAATAAATAGACTTTCTAGAGCTATTGGACATTTGGAGTCTGTAAAAAGAATGGTAGAAGAAGGACGAGATTGTAGTGAAGTTTTAATACAAGTTTCAGCTGTAAAATCTTCTATTAATAATATAGGGAAAATAATTTTACAAGATCATATAGAACACTGTATTGTAGATGCGCTAGAAACTGGAGATGAAAAAGTTCTTCAAGACTTAAATAGTGCAATAGATAAATTTATTAAGTAAAAATAGTGTACTGATAAAATAGTAGATATTAAAAATGTTTTAAATGTATAGCATTGGGTATATATATATAATCGACTTACTATTTAATAATACTTTTAAAATTAATATGCCATTATGAAGCTTTTGATTTGTAAGGCTAAAATAGTCATGTGTAAGTTTAATTAATGTAATATATAGGAAAAAGAGAGGAGTAAAATCCTCTCTTTTTTATTAAAAAATAAAAAAAGTTAAAAAAAATAAAATATTTTTTCTAACTAAAATTATTTAAGGCTAACACAATTGAAACTCTTGAAAATGCTTATGTGATTTTAGACAAAATAATTAAGAAAATAAAGATATTTGTTACCTGTTTGTAACTTTTACACAAAAAAAGCTTTCAAAAGTTACAAAAGTGTAATAAAATAGATTCATGGAATTACAAAATTCGACAATAACGAAAGTGATTAGATTAAAATAAAATAATAACGGGGGGAGACTTATGATAAAAAAAACAATAAGAACTATAACATTAGCTATGATGTTAACTGTATCAGCTTTTGCATCAATAAGTAAGGCAGATGCAGCAAATATTACAGGAACAGTTACAGTAACTTCATTAAACGTTAGAAGTGGAGCTTCAACATCATATTCAGTATTAGGAAAGATTAGCAAAGGCGAAAAAGTAGAAATATTATCATCAAGAGATGGATGGTATGAAATAGAATACGGCGACAACAAAACTGGATGGTCATGTGATGACTATATATCAAAAAATACTACTTCAGGAACAGTAACAACAACTTCATTAAATGTGAGAAGCGGTGCGTCAACATCATATTCCATAATAGGAAAACTTGGTAAAGATGAAAAAGTAGAAATTTTATCAACAAATAATGGATGGCATGAAATTCAGTACTCACAAAATAATACAGGATGGGTAAGTACTGACTATATTACTACAACATCAGATAATACATCAAAAGATGTAGCAAAGACTTTAAATGTTAAGGCTTATGCGTATACTGGAGACGGAATAACAGCTACAGGTACAGTTCCAAAATATGGGACAATAGCAGTAGATCCAAGTGTAATACCATATGGAACAAAGGTTTATATAAAAGAGCTAGATAAAGTATTTACTGCAGAGGACTGTGGAGGAGCAATAAAAGGAAATACAATAGATATATTTATGCCAACAGAAAAAAATTGTAATGATTGGGGTATAAAAAATATAACTATAGAAATATTAAAATAAAAAAATGGCCAACTAGATGTTGGCCATTTTTTTATGCACTAATTTTACTTAAATTATCTTTATTTCTCTTATCGTTTATTATAAATTTGCCTATAAGGCCTCCTATTATAGCTGGTACTACCCAGTTAAATCCAATGGAGTCTAAAGGCAATTTATGTACAAAGTCTATATTTATACCTAAACTATCAATAACATTTAATAAACCTATTAATAAAGTTATATAAGCTGAGCATTTAAAAACTGCTGATTTAGAAAAACATTTGTTAAACGTACTCATAATTACCAATAATAGAGATACAGGATAAATAATAGTTAAAATTGGAGCTGCAATAGCTATTATTTTATCTACACCTAGGTTAGAAGCTACAGAACTAAAGATACAAATAAAAGTAACTAAATGAGAGTATTTTAATTTTTTATTAGTTACATCTTCAAAATATTTAGCAGTAACGGAGGTTAAGCCTATAGATGTAGTAAGACATGCAAATGCAACAATTATACCAAGTAATACAATTCCACTTTTACCTAGTAAACTATTAGTTATATTTACAAGTAAAGCAGTTTGAGAAATAGATGCATCGTATACTGTTGAAACTGTTGCCCCTAAGTATGCTAATCCACCATATACAATAACTAGTCCACATCCAGCAATAATTGCAGAGTTTAAAGTCATAGATATATTCTCTTTTTTATCGATATATCCTTTACTTATAAAAGAAGTCATTATTAAAGTTGTAACTCCTCCTATACCTAAAGCGTCCATAGTTTGGTATCCTTGGCTAAGTCCATTTACAAATAAATTATTGTCAGTATTTATATTCAATTGACCAATAGGAGACACAATTCCCTTTGTTATTAAAAGTCCTAAAGCAATTAGAAGAACTGGAGTTAAAAATTTGCCTATTATATCCATAACTTTTGTGGGTTTTATTGTTAATATAAACGTCAATCCAAAAAATAAAATAGAAAAAATCACTGAATTAATAGAAGAAGTAAGTGGTAATATACTCATTTCAAATGTTGTAGCTGCTGTCCTTGGTATAACTAGTATAGGACCAAGACAAAGCATCATTATAACCTCTAAAGCAACTCCAAATTTTTTGCCTGCCTTACCAACAATATTTTGGAAAGAACCAGATTTAGCCACAGCATTGATTGATAACAAAATTATTCCAACATCAGCTAATACAAACCCTAAAAAACTTATTAGCCAATTACTACCTGAAATCATACCTATAAAAGGAGGGAATATTAAGTTTCCTGCTCCAAAAAACATAGAAAAAAGGGCAAAACCAATTATTATTATATCTTTATTTTTATTCATTTTTTACACCTCAGATTTAAATTTTAATATATAAAAAGCCACATAGCATACACTATGTGGCTTTAGGCCTAGGATTAATAAAAGCTACATAGTGATTATCCATGTGGCTTTGCATAACAAATTAATTCTAGCCATCATAGATACAAATTTTTTAGATTTGTACCTATGATAATTTTACATATCTCATAAATACAAATCTATCTAAAATAGCTAAAATAATATAAATTAAATTGTGTGTTTTTAGTTAGACTTATATTTTTCATTTTTTCTCCTTAAGTTACTACGTTGAATTTTGTTTTATGAAGTAATGATACAAAATTTACTGAAAATTGTCAACATATAAATTTTATTGCTTTTGATAAAATTGTTGTAGAAAAATGTAGAAAAATGTATAAAAATATTGAAAATATACATAAGTACAGTATATAATAATTAAAGTGTTAATATATATAAATAAATTGATACAAAAAATATGGAAGATGGGTTGATAAAATGACAATATTATTAAACATAATAGGTATAATTGTTTTACTAGGTATATTATATTTCTTTTCTTCAAATAAAAAGTTAATAGACAAGAAGATGATATTAAAAGCATTAGTGTTACAATTTGTACTAGCATTTTTGCTAGTTAAATTTCCCTTAGGGCAAGTATTAATCGAGAAAGTATCTGATGTGGTAACTAATATATTAGGTTATGGAAGGGAAGGTCTTGAATTTATATTTGGATCTTTAGCTGATGGTGGAGCGCCAACAGGATTTATATTTGGAATACAAACATTAGGAAACATAATTTTTATCTCAGCTTTAGTTTCAGCATTATATTATTTAGGAGTTATAGGATCTGTTGTTAAAGTTATAGGTGGTATAATAGGTAAGGTACTTGGAACTTCAAAAGTAGAGAGTTTTGTTGCTACTGCAAATATGTTCCTTGGACAAACTGAATCACCAATATTAGTAAGTAAATACTTAAAAAATATGACTGAAAGTGAAATAATGCTTGTTTTAGTTTCGGGAATGGGTAGTATGTCTGCTACAGTACTTATGGGATATTCAGGTATGGGTATACCAATGAAATATTTATTAATAGGTGGAGCTTTAGTTCCTTTAAGTAGTATAATAGTTTCAAAACTTATGTTACCAGAAAATAAAGAATTAAAAATAGATGAAGCTGAAGAAATCAAGATTGATAATAAGGGTGATAATCCTAATTTAATCTCAGCAATATCTCAAGGAGCAAATGATGGACTTAATATGGTTCTTGGTATAGGAGCATCTCTTATAGCAATATTATCTTTAGTTGCACTTGTTAATGGTATTCTTGGAATATTTGGATTATCTTTAGAGCAAATACTTTCTGTACTATTTGCACCATTAGGATATTTAATGGGATTTGACATGAATAATGCTCAGCTTGCAGGCCAATTACTTGGAAGTAAATTAGTATTAAATGAATTTGTTGCCTTTGGTCAATTGGGAGAAGTTATAAAAACTCTTGATCCAAGGACAGCTTTAGTTCTTTCTGTTTCATTATGTGGATTTGCTAATGTAGGTTCTATAGGTATATGTATATCTGGAATATCTGTATTTTGTCCGGAAAAAAGAAATCAGTTAGCTAAGCTAGCGTTCAGAGGAATGATAGGTGGTTTTACAGTAAGTGTACTTAGTGCATTAATAGTTGGATTAATAGTAGCAATATAGTCTGTATTAAAAGGAGTCTTTAAGACTTCTTTTACTTTTACAATAATATATTATTTATTCAAATTTGAAATAAAATTTAAAAAAATCTTAAGAGAAAATAAGTTGATTTTACATATGGAATATAATGGTTTTGACAAAAATAATCTTATATGGTAATATAAATGAAGATTAAGTAAGTCAGATAATCGCAGGTAGCATTTGCTACGTGAGGAAAGTCGGAGCTCCATAGAGCAGGGTGCTAGGTAACGCCTAGTGGGAGTGATCCTAAGGAAAGTGCAACAGAAAATTACCGCCAAGATTTTCTTGGTAAGGATGAAAAGGCGAGGTAAGAGCTCACCGTTTCTCGGGTGACTGAGAAAGCCGTGTAAACCCCACCTGGAGCAAGACCAAAAGAGGACCAAAAGAGTGTTGCTCGCACTCTCCGGTAGGTAGGTCGCTTGAGCATATTGGTGACAATATGCCTAGATAGATGATTATCAAATACAGAACTCCGCTTATAGATTTGCTTGATTATAAGAATCCTAGAAGGGTTCTTTTTTTATACATATAATTAATTATTGTAACAAAGATAATATATTATATTGAAGTTAGGGGAAAAATATTAGAAATATTGGCTATTTTTGGTAAATTATGGTAATATTTTAATATGGGGAAAGATTTTTGTAAATATGGGGGAAAACAAATGAAAAAAATTGAAAAAGCAATACTTGGTTCTTTAGTAATGGGGATAACATTATCATCTAGTGTAATTTTTACTCAGGCTGAGAAATTAGGGGAGGCTCAGTACTATCTGACTGATAATTTAAATATGAGGAAGGGACCAGGAACAGACTACATATCTATAGGGACCCTAAAAAAGGGTACCATAGTAACACCTTTAGAGTATTCACAGGATAAATTGTGGGTTAAAGTTAAATATAGTAACCAGTGTGTATGGATGTGTGCAAAATATATTAAAAAAGTTGAAAGTAGTAATGAAACTGATAACAAACTTGGAGATTATAAAACAAAGGAAAAATTAAATCTAAGAAGAGGGCCATCTCTTAATAATATAATAATTTTAACCATACCCAAAGATAATACTGTTAAAGTTACTGACTTTTCTAGTGATAATAACTGGGCGAAAGTTAACTATAACAATCAAACTGGTTGGGTGAGTACTACTTACATAGAAAAAATAACATCACAAGGTGACAATAATGTTTCTAAATATGAAGATTATATAACTACTTCATCAGTGAATGTTAGAACAGGACCGTCAGCTAATTACAATAAAATAGGGGTATTGTCCAAAGATGTAGTAGTAAAACCAATAGGCTTTGACAAGTATGGTAATTGGATCAAATTTAATTATAATGGAAAAGAGAGTTGGGTTTGTAAATCTTATTTAAAAAAGGTAAGCAATAACAATATATTATATGCAGGTGAAAACGTAAATTTAAGAATAAGTCCAAGTATTAATAGTACAAAGATATGCACAATACCAAAGAATGCTAAGGTAAATGTTGTATCATATAATAGTGATAAAACATGGGCACAAGTAAAATATAATAATAAATTAGGATGGGTAAGTTCAAAATACTTAACATCAAAAGCAACACAAGATTATAAGCTAGGTACTACTACAGCTAGATTAAATCTTAGAGCATTACCTAATTTAGATGGTAGGACATTAATTACTATGCCAACTGGGGCAAGTATTAAAATATATGAAGAAAAAAATGGGTGGCTAAAAGTAAGCTATAATAACATTTCAGGTTATTGCGCAGCCGTATATGTAAAATAAATATTTGTTATAAAAAAGCATCTTATATAATATAAGATGCTTTTTTATATGAAAAATTAATAGGATAAATTATAGCATCTATTTTGAAAATGAGGTTTAAGGAAGCATTATGTGGAATATTAATAGGAAACGCACTATCTGGATTAATTGTAGGTCTTTTGTTTTATCATATAATTTAGAAAAGGGTGTAATAAAATTGTCATCATTTATGGAACCAAAATATGTTAGAATATTATTGTATAATATTTTACCTTATCATAGGCAAGGGGGGAATAAGTATGAAAAAAAGGTTTAAATCATTTTGTACAATATTATTGGCAACTGTTATGATATTAGCGTCGAGTGTACCTGTAGCAAATGCAGCAACTCATCAATTAATTATAGTTAACTCAAAAAATAATACTTTAAATTTCTATGAAAACTATACCTTAGTAAGAAAATTTAAATGTGCAACAGGAAAGTCAAGTACGCCAACTCCACAGCGTAAGACAACTATAGTTAATAAAATTAAAAACAGACGTTATTATAAAGGTAATATTCCTGGAGGAGATCCAAGAAATCCTTTAGGAAAAAGATGGATGGGACTAAACATGTATGGTAAAGGAACTACATATGGAATTCATGGAAATAATAATGAAAGTTCTATTGGCAAAAATGTAAGTGGCGGATGCATTAGAATGCATAACAAGGATGTAGAGTGGTTATATAATAAAATTAGAGTTGGTGCTACAGTAATAATAAAAAGTACATCTAAAGATGATGCGTGGATAGCTAATCAATATGGTATAAAGCTTAGAAATATGTGGTATACAAATGGTAGTTACAAGTATTATCGTAAGTCAAATGGTAAATATGCAACTGGTTGGTATACTATTGGTAGTAAAAGATACTACTTTGATAGTAAGGGAAGAATGCAAACTGGTTTAAAAACAATATCTGGTAAAAAATATTATTTAGGAAAAGATGGAGCAAGACAAACAGGATGGAAAACAATATCTGGTAAAAAATATTATTTTGTAAAATCAGGAAATGCTAAAGGTCAGGCAGTTAAAGATAAGAGATATATCGATAAATCTTACTATTACTTTGACAAGAACTATGTAATGGTTGCAAATAAAAAGATTAAAATAGGAAATAGCTACTATTACTTTGGTAAAGATGGAAAAATGAAAACAGGATGGCAAACAGTATCTGGCAAAAAATACTACTTTAAAAAATCAGGAGATACGAAAGGCCAAGCCCTTAAAGGTAAGAAAAGTATAGATGGAACTTATTACTACTTTGATGATAATTGTGCAATGGTAATTGACAAAAATGTTAAAATAGGAAATGACTATTACCGCTTTGGAAATAATGGAAAGATGATAAAGAATAAAGAAATTGATTCTTATTATTTTGGTAGTGATGGAAAAGCTTATAAATCTTGTGAAAAACAAATAGATGGTTATATTTATACTTTTGATAAAACAGGGAAAATAATTAATAAAACTAAAATAGAAGAAAATTCAAGTACATCAAAAAAGGTTTATGATTCTCAAAATATGGATGAATCACGTCCTAAAGACATAAAAGAAAATAATGAAGATGCTTCTTTAAAAGAGGCTATCTAAACATAAAAGGTCTCCTCATTGATTAACAATGGGGAGACTTTTTTATTTATTACAAAAAAGTAAGAAGAACTTAATCTTCTATATTTTGCATGTATATACTAAATAAGTTATAATTTTCAAGTAGAAAAATAAAGTACAATGGGGGGGATCATAAAAGAAAATTTTTTATCTTTTACTGTAATGGAAGTTCCATTTGCCTTTGCTATTTTTTAAAACTAATTAACCTATGTTTAAATTTAACTTAACATCAATATGAATTTAATATGAAAAACTTTGAAAACAAATTAAAGGTGTTGATATAAATAAATTTATAAACTATAATGTTAATAGAATGTTAAATGGCATAATATGGTAACTACAATTATGTTTGTGCACAGGGGGGTATAAGCACAATGATGGGTCAATATGTTGAGAAATTTGAAGATGATGTTTGTAATTTTAGTAGTGAAATATCAGCAAACATAGATTACTCCATAGTAAATGACTCTTTCTTATTTAAAATATATCATAGAATACTCGACATAATTATTTCAATAATTGGATTGGTAATTTCTATACCTATGATAATAGTTTTTGGCTTTTTAATTAAAAAAGAAGATGGTGGCCCTATATTTTATAAACAGGATAGACTAGGAAAAGATGGGAAAATAATCTTTATATATAAATTAAGATCCATGAGGATTAACTCAGAAACCAATGGAGCAATATGGGCAGAAAAAAATGATCCAAGAATTACGAAGGTTGGAAAATTCATACGAAAGACAAGAATCGATGAGATACCACAATTTTTAAATATTTTAAAAGGAGAAATGAGTGTAATTGGTCCTAGACCAGAGAGACCTACTTTAACTATGGAATTTAATGACGAAATACCAGGGTTTATTAATAGACTGGTAGTTAAACCTGGTCTCACAGGATATGCTCAAGTACATGGAGGATATGAAATATCTCCAGAAGATAAAATAAAAGAAGATTTATATTACATCAAAAATAGAAGTGTTTTTTTAGATTTATCTATATTACTTAAAACGGTCAAGGTGATTTTTACTGGAGAAGGCGCTAGATAAATAAAAAAATTATTATTCATTATAACTTTTCTTGAAAAATTTTCGTAAAATATATATAATAAAATAATAAAAATATAACAAAAGTAAAACATAACGAAAAAATAGGGAGAGATTGATAATAATCTCTCCCTATTTTTATATATTAAATTAAGAAGGGGAAAATCTATATGGAAAATAAATTAGTATCTATAATTACTCCTGTATATAATGGTGAAAAATATATTGAAGAATGTATAAAAAGTGTCCTAAGTCAAAGTTATAAAAATATAGAGATGATAATTATTGATGATGGATCTACTGACAATAGTGAAAATATAATAAAAAAATATACTGAAAGCTTTCCATTTATAAAATATATAAAATGTAATGAAAATAATGGAATATGGGCAGCGCGAAATATAGGTATAGAAAAAGCAAAAGGTAGATTTATTTCATTTTTAGATGCAGATGATATATATAAAGAGAATAAAATTAAAAATCAAATAAATTTTATGTTAAAGAACAATTATTCATTTACATATACAGCTTATGACTTAATAAATGAAAATAGTACAAGCTTAAATAAAGTTATTAAAGCAAAAGAATATGAAGATTATGATAGACTTTTAAAAGGAAATGACATAGGATGTTTGACAGTTATGATAGATAGACTAAAAATTAATACTCCTATAAGATTTGAAAATTATCACCACGAGGATTTTGTCTTATGGTTAAAAATATTAAAAAATAATGTAGTTGCCTATGGAATAGACGAGATTTTGTCTTCTTATAGAAAATCTAATTCATCTGTAAGTCACAATAAAATAAAAGCAGCCCTATGGACTTGGAATATATATACTAATGTTGAAAAATTACCCTTAAATAAAGCTATCTATTATTTTTTTAAATACACAATGAATGGTTTTAGAAAAAATAGTTACAAGAAGTAAACTACAAATATCTACTTATTTTATAGTAAATATTTGTTAGAAAAAAATTATTTTTGTAAAATAGTGGTAATTAGAATTTAAACTATGTTATACTAGTTACAAATAAGTTACAAGGGGGGATGTGTGGAGTATGATTTTTAATAAAAATAAGAAGGTAATATCAAAAGCGATGGCAATGGGGATACTTGGTACAAGTATGGTGCCTGTAGTTGCTATAAATGAAAATGTGGAAGCAAAAGAAGTTAGATCCACAAGTCAACAAGATAAAACAACTAAAGTTGTGGAGGTAACATGTTCAGCTCTTAATATTAGAAAAGGTCCAAGTAAGGATTATTCTATAGCTGGTACAGTGACTAAAGGAACTAAGCTTAAATATATTTCTACAAGCAGTAATGGTTGGTATAAAGTCGAATATAAAGGTAGTACTAGATATATTAGTAATAATTACTCAAGATTAAAATCTACATCAGCAACATCAAATGAAAATAAGGACACTATAAAAAAAGTAGGAAAAGTAACATGTTCTGCTCTCAATGTTAGAAAAGGTCCTGGAACAAATTATGGTGTTAAAAAAACAATAAAAAAAGGTAGTGTTGTAGGAGTAATAAAATCATACAGCAATGGATGGTATAAGGTGAAAATATCCAACTCTTCAACAGGATATGTATGCTCTGATCATATGAGAACATATTCAGGAGATTCTGGTGATATTAAAGTAACATACACTAAGTCTTCTACATCATCGACAACTAACAAAAAGATTAATACAGTAGTATCTACAGTAAAAGCGCAAGTAGGTAAGCCTTATGTATATGGAGCAGCAGGGCCAAACTGTTTTGATTGTTCAGGACTTACATACTACTCTTATAAAAAAGCAGGGATTTATCTTAACAGAAGTTCTAGAGATCAAGCATCAAATGGAAAATATGTTAGTAAGAGTAATCTAAAACCAGGAGATTTAATATTTTTTAACAGTGGTACAAATAGTATACGTCATGTAGGTATGTATGTAGGAAACAATAAATTTGTTCACTCACCAAGTCCAGGAAAAACAGTAAGATATGAAAGTTTATCAACTTCATATTATGTTAAAGGGTATGTAACAGCAAGAAGAATAATTGATTAATTGATATAAGTAGCTATAATGAAAATTTTATTTTCATTATAGCTTTTTTATTGTTATTATGTTGAATATTAAATAATAACGCGACCAATGAAAGATGATAGGTTGTTATTATAATATTTTATTATCATTTATTTTTATATAAATAATAAAAATAAGGTCATTTTCATATTATTAAATATAAAAGGATAAAGGGGAGGGCAGCGATTATGGTTGTAATTGCAAAAGAACTTCTACAATATGAGAAAGATTATATTAAATACTCTATAAACTTTCCGAAAATATATTATAAACAGGACAATGACAAAGATTATATAAAAAATGAAATGATAGAAAGTGTAAATCAAATTATCTTTGAAGACATAATGACTTTTATGGATGTGGTAGAGGATACCTATAATGTAAATAGTGAAGGGTATACTCATATTAATAGTATTACAGAATTTCAAGTTGGATATTTGTCAAATGACATAATAAGTTTGGCTATTGAATTTTCACAACTAGCAGGATTTTATGATATAAGTTATTTGAAAGGTTATAATTTTGATTTTAAATTAAAAAAAAATATTAGTTTAAAACATTTATTTAAGGAAAATGTGGACTATATAAAAATACTTAAAAAATATATATTAATTCAAGCTAAAATACTAGTTTCAGAATTACAAAAATATGAAGAAGACAATTTATATAAAATAGTTGAAGAGAATATTTGCTTAGATGAAGAAAATATATTTTATTTTACTCAAGAGTATTTAATATTACCTTTTTCTTCTTGTGAAATAGATAAAGATATTTTAAACTTAATTGAATTTAAGATACCTTTTAATAAGATTTACAATTACCTTAGTGATTATGCTATAAAAGGTATTGTAAAAAAAATAGTGCTTTAGTATGGGGTGAAATTATGTTTTATGAATATGATAGAATAGCTGCTGTTCAGTATGCAAGACAATGGGCATTGAAAAGAAATCCTAAATTTCAAGATTATGAAGATTGGGGAGGTAATTGTACCAACTATATTTCTCAATGTGTAAATGCAGGAGGAGTTCCCATGGACCCTTATGGTGACAATGTGATGAAACAGTGGTATTGGTATAGTGATAAAAAGAGAACACCTAGTTGGACGGCGTCACAGCCATTTTTTGAGTATTTTACTGGAAATAACAAAGGTAATACAAAGAATTTTGGAGTATACGCAGCAGAAGCCGACTATGATGACTTGGAGTTAGGTGATATTGTTCAATTAGTAAAAGATGGGAGGGCATACCATACAATGATAATAACGGGAATATTATTTGACGGAGATAAAGTTCATGATTACCTTGAAAGTCAAAATACTTATGATTTATTAGATTACCCTTTGAGTTTGAAGGTTGGAGAAAGACGATACTTAAAAATATTTGGATATTATATGTAATATGTAAAGTTGAAAAGAATCTTTCTTGGTGTTAAAATAAATTTATCAGAATTATTTTCATTATATGGAATAATATGCTAAGAAGGGTGAAATTATGGCAAGACAAAACAAAAAAGCAAAACATGGGAAAAAAAGAACTAGAATAAATAAAAGAAAGTTGATTATTGTAACCTTAGGTCTATTAATAGTAGCATTTGGTTTATTTAAAGCTTTTCAAAGTGTATTTTCAGGGATATCTGTAGCAAAGGAAAATGTAGGGTCTCTTATTACAGCAGTATTTGGAGTTGGTGAAGATGCTAGCAAAGTAAACAAAGAAAAACAATTTGATTTACAAGAGGAAGGTACTACAGAAAAAAAGAAATATATAGTGTATATTGATGTTGGTCATGGAGGTACAGACGTAGGATATAAAACAAGCAATGGGGTTTTAGAAAAAGATTTAGATTTACAGATAAGTAAATTAGTTTCATCTAGACTATCTTCTCAAGGGGATATTAGTGTGGTTGTGTCACGAAATACAGACACTAATTTATCTAATAGTGAAAGAGTAGAAGATGCTAATAAACAAAATGCGGATCTCTTTGTGTCCATTCACATGACTGGTAATGAAGATAATAAAGCAGAAGGAGTTCAAACATTTTATAGAGTGGGAGCAAATGATGCTTCAGATGAATTCGCAACACTGATACAAAAGTCTGTATCAGCATATGTAGACTTGAAGGATAGAGGAGTTACACCTTTTACATTTGACGTATTACAAGGCAACAATATGCCAGCAATATTAATACAATGTGGTTTTTTAAGCAATCCTGAAGAAGAAAAAAAATTAACAAATCCTGAGTTCCAAAAAGATTTGGCAGAAGGGATATATCAAGGAATTTTATCTTTTTTAGATACTCAAGGATAAAACAGGAGGAATAATAATGGAGAATCTACAAGTAAAGAAAGTTTTACTAGAGGAAGCCTTAAGGAAAAAATCTATGGAAAATATGTTTACTATTGTAGAAAAAGAAAACCTAGTTTTATTTAGATCTTTTCAAGAAATTTATGTTAATAATTGTTTGACAGCAATAATATTAAGTGAATCTGCTTATACAATGATTAATATTTTCTTTGGAAAATTAGTACTAGAAGATAAAAGAAATGAAGTACTAAACTTAATCAATAGTTTAAACACTACTTATACAGCAAATAAATTTGTACTTAGTAAAAGTAATGAACTTATTCTTCAAGTACCATATATATCATTAGCAGATGATTTTAATGGAGAGTTGGTAATTGATTTATTGAGAGAGTTGTTAATAATATTAGTAAAAAAAGAATATATTAAGTTTAAAGACATACTGGGAGATAGTATGATGATGGACTTTGTAAATAATTAATTAAAAAACCTTAAGCATTTGCTTAAGGTTTTTTAGTTGAGGCAATATGTATAAAACATTGTACATGATGGTAATAATCTTTAATAAGAAATTTTAAAGAAGGGATTTATTATGTGTAAGATAACTGATTTTTATCAATATAAATACTGTAGAGGAAATTACTTTATCAATGTATTTATTAATAAAGAGTCAGCAAAAGGAATGAAGTCATTGTTATTAGAAAAATTAAAAGAAAAAAATTTAAGTAAAGAATATAGATGTGTTTATACTATTTTGTTGGACAAAATAAATAAAAATATGAAAGAAAGTATTTATGTAAAACTTAGAATAAATAAATGTTATTTACAATATCTAAAGGATTTATATTATGATTTTTATGATAGAGAAGAAAGTTTATATGTTAAAGAAGTAATATGTCATTTACAATATTTTATTGAAGAAGATGGTGAAAGTATTTTTAAATTTTATTATTTGATGGAAAATACTAAAATAAGTGCTTTATCAAAAATGTGAAAATTAATTTAAATAAAATTTTAAAGGTTGCATGTGAAAAATTTTACTTGCAACCTCTTTTAAATATATATTTTTAAATATTAAAATATTTTTTTACAATCAGTATAATCATAAACGTCCATTAAAGCTTCCCCAAATCTTTGATAATGAACGATTTCTCTTTCTGCTAAAAATCTTAATACAGCAATTATATCAACATCATCAGTAAGATTAATTAGTTGATAATAAGTAGCTAATGCTTTTTGTTCAGCAGCCATATCTTCGTGCAAATTAGTTATTGAATCACCAAATACATTAATATAAGCAGTAGTAAAAGGTACACCGTTAGCATCACTCGGTTGTAATCCATGTCCAAATTGTGCAAAATTTGGACCTAGCCCATAGGCTTTCATTTCTTCTGGTGTAGCATCTTCAGTTAACTGATAAAGCATAGATGATATTACCTCAACGTGAGCTAGTTCTTCTGTACCAATATCTGTTAGTAAACCCTTTGTTTTTCCAGTAGGCATAGTATATCTTTGTTGTAAATATCTAAGTGCAGCAGCCATTTCTCCGTTAGGTCCACCAAGCTGAGTCATTATAAGTTTAGCCATTCGTAAATCCTTAGACTTTAAAACAACTGGAAATTGTAATGTCTTTTCATATATCCACATATATTTAATCCCCCTATTTTTATCTATTCATAATATTCTCTTTGCCATGGCCAAGGATCATCAACCCATTGGAAAGGACAATCACTACGACTATGACCAAAATTCATCAATGGCCCGTATTTTTTTTCAAAAGATTTAACTGCTTGCTCAAACTGTTGTCCTAATGAATTATATAAACATACAGCATTTTTATCTTCTGGATGATTATCTAAATATAAATTTAAATCTACACATGCAAAGCATAGTTCTTGAATTTTTCTTATTTGTTCTCCTCTAGTCATACTAGCCATTACCTTCTACCTCCTACTCTCTTTTTAGGTGATGAGTATAATGCTGGGTTGTACATTTCAGAATCAAATAAGTTTAACTCTGGGAAAATTGTACCATATTTTAAAGCACATTCAAGATTGTATATCTTTGTAAGCACTTGGTCATTTATATATGGTCTTACTAAACAGCAACCACAGTTTTGTGAAACTCCTCTTGACGTATTTTCCATATTGTCAAAACCTCCTTGTTGAATTAGATATTTCTATCTTAGTTTTATACTATTCCAATTATTCGAAATCGTGAGTACTTGCTTGTATAAAACCTATGAAATATGATAAAATTAATTTTATGCATAGATATGTAGAGAATATGAGGTGAAAAGATGAGTGAATTAGCAGGAAATGGCTGTCAAATAATTGTACCTTTTGACGAGCGTAAACCTTTAAAAGAAATTGAAAAAAGTATATTAAAAAAATATAGAAAATACACTTGGTCTAAATTTATAAAAGCAATAAAAGATTATAAATTAGTTGAAGAAGGAGATAAAGTAGCTGTAGCAATATCTGGAGGAAAAGATAGCTTACTTATGGCAAAAATGTTTCAAGAATTAAAAAGACACGGACAAGTGAACTTTGAATTGGAATTTATAGCAATGGATCCAGGGTATCATAAAGATATAAGACAACTATTAATTGATAATTGCGAGTACTTAGAAATACCAATAAAATTATTTGATGCAAATATATTCGAAGTTGCAGATGAGATAGCAAGTGATTATCCTTGTTATATGTGTGCAAGAATGAGAAGAGGGGCTTTATACAATAAAGCTGAAGAACTAGGATGTAATAAGTTAGCTTTAGGGCATCATTTTGACGATGTTATAGAAACTACAATGCTTAACTTATTATGTGCTGGAAACTTTAAAACAATGCTTCCAAAGCTTAATTCAACAAACTTTGATGGAATACAAATAATAAGACCTCTTTATTATATAAGAGAAGAAAGCATTATAAAATTCATTCAAAATAGTGGAATATGGCCGCTAAATTGTGCGTGTATGGTTGCGGCTAAAAAAACAGGTAATAAAAGATATGAAATTAAAGACTTAATTAAATCATTAGGCGACAATTTCCAAGAAGTTGAAAAATCCATATTTAGATCGGCTCAAAATGTATATTTAGATTCAGTTTTAGGCTGGGAGAAAGATGGAAAAAGACATTCTTTCTTAGATAAATTTGAAGATGAAGAATAAAATATAAAATAACCGTTGAAATAACAATTCAACGGTTTTTCTTTATATTAATTATGATAAAATATAATTATAGCTATAAAGAGAGGGGAATTATTTTGAAGAAAATTTACATGGATTTTGAAATGAATATGCCAAGTTCCAAAAGTAAGAGGGAGGGGTTTAAAGCAGAAATCATAGCGATAGGTGCTATTAAATATGATACTAAAAGTGGAAAAATAGATAAGTTTAAATCTTTAATCAAACCTGTAACTAATCAAGAAGTTTTTCCTCATATTGAGGAACTTACCCATATTACAACTAAAGATTTGGAAACTGCTCCAACCTATGAAAATGTTATGAGAAATTTTAAATCATGGCTTGGTATATATTCAGATATTGAAGGAATTTATACCTTTGGAAATTTAGACTTAACTTGTTTTAATTATACAGATAGATTAAGCTCTCAAAAAAATAATCATCCAAGATTTTTAAACAATATAAGAAATTTATTTGTAGATATTAAAGATAAGTATATAAATTATGGTATGAAGTGTATGAATTATGTATCTTTAAAAAATCTTTTAGAATATGCAAATGTAAAGTTTTGTGGAGATGCACATGATCCACTGTATGATGCATATAATTTATATATATTAGACAAGGTCTTAGAAGAAAATGATAAAATAAGAAATTTATTAATAATACACGATTTTTTAAAACCACCCTTCACGGCCTTAAATGAAGATTTGGAAAATAGATTTGAAGAATACAGACAGTACTTATATAATCAAAATGGGGAATTTGATATTTACTGTATATCTTTAGAAATTATTAAAACTATTAAACTATATTTATTATCCATAAAAGAGATAAATGTTCACGAGATAGATATTATTCGAGATGTAAGTAAAAAACTAGAATCTTTGGATAAATTAAAAGACATAAAAGAAGGTTATTTTTATGTTTTAGATAATTTGTACCTAGACATGAAAGAATTATTAGACGATGCTCTTTTGTATAAGTTGAATCAACAGGAATATGAGGAAGAAGTTGATAATATAATTGATTTATTTAATGAAGATTTAGAAGTAGAAAATATAACTGAAGTAGCAACAGATATAACGTAAAATGATTTCAAAAGAAATCATTTTTTTTGTTTTAAATAATAAATATTATAAATATAAATAAGAAAGAGAATTATGTAAGAGGAGGGGGTTGTATGTTTATAACTACAGTTATAAAAATGTCTACTTTAATAAAAATAATATTTTTTATTGTTATTGCAGTGGTAATAGTAAGATATATAAAAAATATTAAAACATCCGTAGTGGGGAGCAAAAAAACTATTAATTACTTATTAAGAAGAAACACCAAATCGTTCCTTAAAAATAGGTACAATATGTTTAATATACATAGTAGGAATGAAGATGCAAAGGTGTACAACATAAATAGTGATGAGGATGTAATAAGATATACTAATGGAGATATTTATAAAGGTCAAATTAAAAATGGTATAAGAGAAGGTCTTGGAACTTGCTACTTTGCCAATAAGGATGTTTATGAGGGAATGTGGAAAAATGATAAAATGGAATGTGTAGGTAAATATGTATTTGCAGACAAATCTTTTTATAGTGGTGATTTTAAAAATGGATGTAAGGAAGGTATTGGAGTTTATACTTGTGAAGACTACAAATATATTGGCCAATATTATGCAGATAGAAAAGGAAGAGTAGGAACATTCCATCTACCAGAAAATTCATATTTAAAAGTTATTATTGAAAATGGGACAATTGTAGAAGGCACATATATAAGAGAAGGGCATGAAGAGGAATATATTTATAATATTGATTTAAGTAATGAAAGAGAAGTAATTAAGAATATTAGATCTTATTTTGTAAAGGATGTTTCTAATATATAAATTAATAATATTGGAGTGAAATATTATGAAAAACCAAAATGATGATTATAAAATAAAACTTATTCCTTTTATAATGAATAGAGGAGTAAAAAATACAGGAAAAACACCTTATGGAGTAACCATGATTCAAGCAAAAAATATGTGGAGTGAATCTAGTAGGGGGGAAGGTATAAATATTGCAGTAATAGACTCAGGTTGCGATATTGACCATGAAAGCTTAAAAGAGAATATTGTATTTGTTAGAAATTTTACAGATGAAGATAAGAAAAATCCAAATATAGTAATTGATAGGGTTGGTCATGGTACTCATGTGGCAGGAATTATAGCTGCAAATGGAAATAATAATACAGTAGTTGGAGTAGCTCCATGGGCTAATTTATACATTTTAAAAGCTATTGATAGAACTGGAAGTGGAAAAGTAAATTGGGTTATTAATGCGATAAATTATGCTGTGGAGAAGAACGTTGATATTATATCTATGTCCCTTGGTATGCCGAACAATGACCCAAAGCTTGAAAAAGCAATAAAACATGCTGTTAATAATAATATATTAGTGGTATGCGCTGCTGGTAATGAAGGTGATGGAAATGCAGGTGATTTTGAATACTCGTATCCTGCATCTTATGTGGATGTAATATCAGTGGGCGCAGTAGATAAAAAAGGAGTTCCAGCTAGTTTTTCAAATGCCAATTTGGTAGTAGACTTGGTAGCTCCAGGGGTTGATGTAGTATCTACTTATCCTAATAATCAATTTGCAAGTTTAAGCGGAACAAGTATGGCAGCTCCACATGTCACTGGAAGTTTAGCATTACTTAAAAATTGGTCTCATGAAGAATTTCAAAGAGATTTAACTCAAGAAGAGATTTACGCACAACTTATAAAGTATACAAAAAATTTAGGATATCCTAGAACAGTGCAAGGTAATGGATTGATTTATTTAAAAGATAAAAAATAAATAGTTTTTTATAGCTTGGAACTTAATTATAATAAGTTTCAAGCTGTTTTTTTTACAAAAAATATAAAATTTCATTTTTTATCTCAAAATTTTACAAAAAAAATGATATAATGAATTAGAAAGTAACAAAATTGTAACTAATTAGATGCTTAAAATTAAAATATATGGAGTTGAGACAATGATTAAATTTACAAAAGTTGAGAAGCAATACTCTGATGGAAATAAATGTCTAAAAGATATAAATCTTACAATAGATAAAGGAGAATTTGTTTTTTTAGTAGGACATTCAGGAGCAGGGAAATCAAGTCTTCTAAAAATAATAACTAGAGAAGAAAAAGTTACAGATGGAACGATTATAGTTAATAAAGAAAACATAACTAATATAAAAAACTCAATGCTACACAAATACAGAAGAAATATAGGAATAGTTTTCCAAGATTACAGATTAATCAAAGAAAAAACTGTATATGAAAATGTTGAATTAGCCCTTAGAGTAGTAGGAGAAAATCCTAAGAATATAAGATCCAAGGTTATGGATGTTTTAGAAAGAGTAGGTATAGCCCATAAGTATA
Organism: Terrisporobacter petrolearius; assembly: GCF_020748185.1. Lineage (GTDB taxonomy): Bacteria > Bacillota > Clostridia > Peptostreptococcales > Peptostreptococcaceae > Terrisporobacter > Terrisporobacter petrolearius. The sequence continues at coordinate 270,997 of NZ_JAHZMO010000001.1, forward strand.
AAAAATATCCAGATGAATTATCAGGTGGTGAGTGTCAAAGAGTTGGTATAGCCAGGGCATTAGTAAATAAGCCATCTATTATAATTGCCGATGAATGTACAGGAAATCTAGATATGGACAATTCTATTTCAATAATGAAGCTACTACAAGATATAAATAAAGTAGGCATCACAGTAATCATGGCTACTCATAATTTGGAGTTAGTAAGAGAATTTCCTAGGAGAATTGTGAAAATTGAAAGTGGCAAAATAATTTATGACACAAAGAGGTGTGAATAATGAAGATAATATCAAAAATAACATATAGCTTGAAACAAGGATTAAAAGGTATATTTAGTAATAAAACTATGAGTTTGATTTCTGTAGTTTCAGTTACATCAGTCCTAGCTATACTTGGAATAGTGTTATGTATAGTATTAAACATTAACTCATTTATGGAACAAACACAAAATGAAGTAAATGAGATAAGAGTAGCATTAGATCCAAAATCAAGTGAAGATAAGACTTTAAAAATAAAAGCAGAATTAGAAAAAATAAATGGAGTTGAAAGCGTCAAGTATCAAACAAAGGATGAAGCTTTTAATGATATGAAAGAAAGCTTTGGAGACGACAAAGAGTTGTTAGAGGGAGTAAAAAATCCTTTGGATGACTATTTTATAGTAACTATTGCTGATTCTCAGGAAATAGAAACTTTAGCGAAAAATATGGAAAAAATAAAAGGTGTTATAGAAGTTCAATATTATAAAGAAATAATGGAAAACTTCATAACAGCATCTAATACAGTAAAACAATTTGGAGGAATTGTAATAGGATTCCTATTAATAGTTTGCTTAGTATTAATATCTAATACAATAAAAGCTAGAGTGTATAGCAAAAAAGAAGAAATACAAGTTATAAAATACATAGGTGGTAGTAATAGATTTGTTATAGCGCCATTTATAGTAGAAGGATGTATAATAGGCTTATTTGGTTCTTTAATATCCCTTGGGATATGCACAGGAATGTATAAGTATGTAGTTGAAAATATGCAAATATCTCTAAATTCAATTGTTGGAGATATGATGTTACCTCTTTCAAGTGTATCATACTTATTAGTCTTAGTATTATTTGTTACAGGAATAATGGTAGGAATATTAGGAAGTGGATTATCTGTAAAAAAATATTTAAAAGTATAAAACAATTTGGGGGAAGATATGAAGAAAATAATATCAACAGCTTTAATTTGCTCAATGTTATTTTCAGCTAGTAGCATGGTATATGTTAGTGCTGAAAATACAGAAAGTAAGCTAAAGTCTAATCAAGAAAAGCAAGAAGAATTAGATGTAAAGATAAAAAATTTAAATGAAAAGAAAGAAAAAGTTGAAGAAAAGATTAATCAAGCAAACAAAAAAATAGAAACAATAAATAATGAATCAGAAAAATTAAAAGAAGACATTAAGAAACTAGAAAAAGATATAACTTCAAATGAAGAAAGCTTAGGAGACAGATTAAAAGTTATAAATAGTAACTATACATTAGGTTATTTAAAGGTTATACTAAGTAGTAATTCTATTTCTGACTTTTTAAATAATGTTTATATAGTGCAAGAAGTTGTAGAACAAGATAAACAAATGTTAAAAGATTTAGAATCTGATAAAAGTGAAATAGAAGAAAAGAAAACAATACTAGATAAAAATAAAGAAGAAGCTAAAGTAATTAAAGATGAGTTAGTGAAAGATAAAGAAAGTTTAGAGGAAGATAAAGCAGAGCTAAAAAAATTAAAGAGCCAATTAGTTAATGAAGAAGAAGCGTTAGAAGGAAAGCTACAAAAAATAGCAGCAGAAAATGCAGCAACTTCTAGTGAATCAAATTCTAGCAAATCAGATTCTAACAAATCAGATTCTAACAAATCAGATTCTAGTAATTCAAATGCTGTAATATCAAATGGATCGTGGCCAGTACCTGGACATAGTACAATATCTTCACCTTTTGGATATAGAATACACCCTGTGTTGGGAGTAAGTAAATTACATACAGGAGTAGATATACCAGCGCCTACAGGAACTCCAGCAGTTGCAGTTGCTAGTGGAACTGTAATTTATTCAGGTGTTCAAGGAAGTTATGGAAATACAGTAATGATAAGACATGATAATGGATTAGTATCACTTTATGCTCATAATAGCGCTTTAATAGTTAAAGTAGGGGATAAGGTTAAAAAAGGACAAGTTGTGACTAAAATAGGATCAACAGGAAGATCAACAGGACCACATTTACATTTTGAAATTAGAGTAAATGGAACTCCTCAAAACCCATTAAATTACTTATAATCTTTTTGGATAAGGAGTAGTATTTATGCAAGAATATGTGGTAGTAGATTTAGAAACTACAGGATTAGACCCATATAGCGGTTGTGAAATAATAGAAATTGGTATAACAGAAATAAAAAATAATAAAATAGTAAGAAATTATTCAAGATTAGTAAAGCCGGATACAATCATACCTTCTTTTATAACAGAAATAACTGGTATAACAAATGAGATGGTAGAAAATGAAGAAGGCATAAAAACTGTTTTACCAAGATTTAGAAAATTCTTAGGTGATAGAGTGATGATAGCACATAATGCTAAATTTGATTTGAAGTTTTTAAATTATTATTTACAAAAATATAATTTAGAACCAATAGATAATCATATATGCACTCTAGAAATGCTTAAAAAATGTAAATCATATAAAGGAAAAAATAAAAAGCTGGAAACTGCATGTAATTATTATAATATCATAAATGAAAATGCCCATAGAGCTGATAGTGATACTAAGGCTACGGCAGAGTTATTTTTAATAATAAAAGATGAAGTATTTCCAGAAAACATGTAATTAAGACTAAGAGCTATAGATAAATCTATGGCTCTTTTTTTATATTGTAAATTTTGTGTTCAATAAAAGTATAGATTCATAGTATATATTAGTAGGAATAATAGGGGGATTAAATATGAATCACATTTATGTAAATATTTATACAGATAAAGTTAAGTTTTACATAGTTTACTATGATCAAAGTGAGAAAGGACAGATTAAAAATGATGAAATTATATTGCCTATTTCTTTTAGTATGGGCGATAAATTATACTATATAAAAAAAATAATAAGCACAATAATAAAACAATATAATATAGAATCATATAGTTTGGAAGTGGATAGAGATATAGGTGTGGAGATAGTAGATGCAGTTAAAATGGAAGGAGTTCTAGAAGAATTATTCTCGAGTAAAGGAGTAATGCTATGGAAATAAGTCCAAAACTAAATTTAAAAATAGTACAAAAGATTAATTCAGAAGGAGTAAATTCAGCTTTATATATAGTTGAAGATAGGCAGCTTAATTGTGAGATGATATTAAAGCAAATAGATAAAAAAAGATTAAAAGAGTATGATAAATATTTTGAAGAATCTAAAAAGATATCTTCATTGGATCATCCTAATATAATAAAAATTAACTATGCAACTTATGATGATGAGTATATTTATATAACCATGCCTTATTATAAAAAAGGATCATTAAATCAAATATTGGATTATAGAAGTTTAACAGTAAGGGAAATTATAAAATACTCTTTAGACTTTCTTTCGGCTCTTTATTATGTACATGACAATGATATAATTCATTGTGATATAAAACCAAATAATATTCTCATAGATGATAATAATCAAGCCATACTTGGTGATTTTGGTTCTGCCATAAAACTTGATATTCATGGGTGTGGTAAGCTAAAAAATGTTTACTATAAGCACATAGCACCAGAACAGTGCTTTACATCAACTGTTGATGGTCGTATTGATATTTACCAAGTTGGAACTACCTTATATAGGATGTGTAATGGAAATGAGGAATATAATAATCAACTTAAAAGATATAAAAATTTAAATGATTTAAAAATTGCCATATCAAAGGGAAAGTTTCCTGTAAGAAAAAAGTATTTGCCCCATATACCTAAATCTTTAATTGAAGTTATAGAAAAATGTTTGCAAGTAAAAAGAGAAGAACGATATGAGAATATATTAGATATTTTAAATGATTTATCAAAAATTAAAGAAAATCTTGACTGGAGATACGATAAAAGGAGCAAGGACTACTTTACATGGATAAAAGATGATAAATATATTATATTAAAACGAGAGGATAAAATATGGTTTATAGAATCAAATCTTATAAAAGGAACTAGTAATATGGAAGTAGAAAGCAAGGCGCAAGGATATCGAATAATAAGAAAAATTATAAAAGAAAATGAAAAAACCCTACTTTAATCCGTTCAAGTAGGGTTTTTCATTAAAATATATTATAAAAAGGGGTTTATTAGGGAATATATTTTGTTTGGGGAGTAATCAGTTATTGGGGAAATAACTGTAAATTTATAATAACAAAATTCGACAAAATATGCAAGTGTTTTTAAAAAATATATTTTAGTTAAGAAATATATTTGAAAATATCGGTTAAAATACTTTTAATAAGGAGGAGTATCATGAAAAAGGAACTAATAATTTACATATTAATTCTAATAGGAGTATTTACGTTTAATAATGTATCTTATTCTATTAATAAAAATAATACATTTGAAAGTTCGATATATGCAAATAATATTAATGACAAAGATATTAAAATAGAAATCACAAATGTGGAAACAATAAATAGTGCAATTAGTTTAGACGAAATTTATGAATCTCATTCTATTATTACTATTAGTATAACTAATACTGGACTAGAAGATGTAGAATTATCCAATATAAACTATTCTGTTTATCAAGATAATAAAAAGCTACAAACATTTATAAAAAGCCAAAATAAATATCTAGGATTTGTAGGAACATTAGGAAGTGGAGAACAAAAAAAAGTGACAATAGGAGTAGTATTAGAGAAAAAAAATAAACCACTAAAGGTGGTTTTTGAAAATTTAAGCGATTGTAGTAAACAAAAGATTATAAAAATAATAAATATTTAACATATTAATAAAAATAATAAATAATAGTTTGAATATTGATTTTTTTCAACATATTAATCATTTATACCTTACAATTGACATAGTGTAATATTACAATTTTGTACTTTGATTTATTTTAATTTACAATGTATAATTAATTTAACAAGTAAGGAGGTATATATGAGCTATTACGATAGTAGTGATAATAAAATAAGACGAAAAAAAATTAGTTCTAATAATTCAAATAAAAGTAATCAAAATGCAGTTAGTACTAAAAATAAACAAGAAATCAATAGAGTCAATAGAAAAGAAATAGATGAAAATTTTGAATTAGAGAAAGAATTATTCTATAAAAAAAGAGATAAAAAAAGACGTAAAAGAAATAGTCTTATAAAAAAATGTTTAACTGTTTTGTTAATACTAACATTTATAGGAAGTATATTTGCCTCTGTATTAGTAGCTGTATCACTAAAGGGAACTCCCGATGTTACTAAAGATTTAATTTATAATAGTTATGTATCTAAAAATGTGGTTCCAGTTAATGAAATTCCAGACAACTTAAAACACGCTATTGTTTCAACGGAAGACAAGAGATTCTATAAACATAGAGGTGTTGATTTTAGATCTCTAACTAGATCTGTTGTTAATAATATTTTATCAGATTCAACACAAGGTGGAAGTACTATTGATATGCAAGTGTCAAAAAACTTACTGACTAGTGAAGAAAGGACTATGAAGCGAAAAATTAGAGATATGTACAATGCCATGCAAATGAATAAAATAATGACAAAAGATGAAATTTTGTCTACTTATTTAAATAATATATATTTTGGAAAAGCAAGTTATGGTGTGGCAGATGCGGCAAAAGCTTATTTTGGAAAAGACGTTAGAGATTTAAATTTGAGTGAATGTGCTATGTTAGCAGGAATTACAAATAATCCAGCAAAATACATGCAACATGATGAGGCAAAAAGAAGGCAAAAAGTAGTGCTAAAACATATGTATCAGCAAGGTTATATAAGTGAAGATGAATATAAGGACGCACTTAATGATCCAACACCTTTTAAATCTGAAATTGCATAGAGAATTAAAATGTCAATAAATAAAACTTATTGGCATTTTTTAGTCTACGGTCTTGATATTTATTTATTTCATATTATAATAAGATTAATGCTATTTTAAGTTTATTAAATAAAAGAGGTGACTAAATGTTTAAATTTGACTATGATGAAAAAGAATACATATTAAATGATGAAAATTTTGATGAATTAATCAACGATGATGATAAACCGGTTAAAGATATTGATAAGGATATGATAATAGAATTGCTAAAAAACTCTCCAGAAGAAATAATATTTGGTGAGGAGTTTTATATTGAAGCATGTCCAAAGTGCTTAAAAGGAATAAAAGAAAAAGAAAAATTTTTCCCTTTTTTGGAATATCATTTTTATATTTATACTAAAGAAGAAAAATATGTTATAAGCACTATAGACAAAGATTATCAAGGGAAATCATTTAACAAACTATCCAGATCAAATCTTGTAGATGATAGTTATATAGTGAGTATAATAATATGTAAACATTGTAATGATTATATAATACAAGTAGAAAACTGTGAAGTGTAATAAAGTATATATTATAGACATATCTTTTGATATGTCTTTTTTACATGTTAGGAAAAAACATTAAACCTTTCTTCACAAGCTATAATGAAAATGATTGATTCGTGATGGCTTCGCCAATAATTAATATAAAGCGAATTAAAACCCTGATTATAATGTAGTAATTTAATTCTTTCTAGGAAACTAGGAGTAGTAACTGATAAGTACAAGATATTGTGCTAAGAGCACGCGTAGGAATTTTTTTATGACAGTTACTATATATTCGCTTATATTTTTTATGGAGGTAGTTATGGAAGCAATAGTAGAAAGATGCGCAGGTTTAGATGTTCATTTGGATACAGTTGTTGCATGTATTCTATATGGAGACTTAGATAAAAAGCCTAATAAAGAAGTTAAAACATTTTCTACAACAACTAAGGG
>NZ_JAHZMO010000200.1 GCF_020748185.1 Terrisporobacter petrolearius
GTTGCCGGTACGAACTTCCCTGTGCGGGTGGAGGTGAAATGAATCTGTCCGGCATGGCTGAGGTCATCCACCACCGACTGCACCGTGGCGTTATCGGGAATATTCCAGGTGGCACCGGAAGCGAGAGTGACATTCGTGGGGTCAATGGCACCGTTCAGCACAGTGCTGCCGGTCAGCTTCAGGGCTGTACCGCGCTGAGCAATGACATCCGTGGTGACGGTACTGTCGTTCAGCGTCAGCGTGCCTTCATTCAGGTTGACGGCTTTCTGGGTGAGTGTGGTATTGCTGACAGTGAGTGTACCACTTCCTGATTTTTCCACGCTGCCGTTACCGGTGAGAGAGCCTCCCTGCAGGAGTGCATCGCCTTCACGGATGGTCAGGGTATCGTTGTTCACCGTCTTCCCGGAAAGGGTAAGTATGGCGCCGTTATTCAGCGTG
>NZ_JAHZMO010000201.1 GCF_020748185.1 Terrisporobacter petrolearius
GAGTTCGACATCCAGATCAACCAGATTGTCCCTTCTATGGGCTATCGCACGCTTTATATTGAAGCGAATCAGCCTGGCAACGTGATTGCGGCAAAAAGTGACGCTGAAGGGATTCTGGAAAATGCTTTCTGGCAGATTGCGCTCAATGAGGATGGTTCTCTGCAACTGGTAGATAAAGACAGCGGTGTTCGCTATGACCGGGTATTGCAAATTGAAGAAAGCTCTGATGATGGTGATGAATATGACTATTCACCCGCAAAAGAAGAGTGGGTAATTACCGCGGCGAACGCGAAACCGCAATGCGATATTATTCATGAAGCCTGGCAGAGCAGGGCTGTTATCCGTTATGAAATGGCGGTGCCGCGTAATCTGCAAGAACGCAGCGCAAGACAATCCACTGGCTGAGTAGAGGTGGAAATGGTTGTCACTTTGAGTGAT
>NZ_JAHZMO010000202.1 GCF_020748185.1 Terrisporobacter petrolearius
GTTATCTTAATGTGTAAGTAAGGTGGTAAGGTCACTCCCCAGGGGACGTGACCTTATCCATATTTACGCCGGAATTTTGTCAATCTTAGGAATGCGTGACCACACGCGGTGTGCTGCCATCAGCGTTAACAGTTCATCCATAAAACTACCGTCGGCGCTGTCAGCTTCCACAATCCCTTCTTCACCCTGGTCAGCGACCTTGATTGTTGCTTTAAACTTGCGCGCGTCTCCCGCCAGCGCAATCGGGTTAAGGTGTTTGTAGGCTTCCATCAGGTAGTAGTTGGCATCGCCGTTGTCAGCGATATCCGCGATATTGCCGCAAGGGACAATGACCGCATCGACCGTCAGCGAAGGTGCACCGGCAAAGGTAGCGGCTATAGGCAACACCGTACCGTCATCCGCAGTCACTTCACCCATTCGGGAGTAGAGCAGTTTGG
>NZ_JAHZMO010000203.1 GCF_020748185.1 Terrisporobacter petrolearius
TCAATGGCGCAAGCCGCATCATCGGCATCCAGGCTGTAGCGCAGCAGCAGTGCCAGCGACAGAATTTGCGCAATCGGGTTGGCGATGTTTTTGCCTGCGATATCTGGTGCTGAGCCGCCTGCCGGTTCATACAGACCAAAACCTTGCTCGTTCAGGCTGGCGGAAGGCAACATCCCCATCGAGCCAGTGATCATTGCGCACTCGTCAGACAGAATGTCGCCAAACAGGTTGGAGCACAGCAGAACGCAAAACTGTGATGGATCTTTAATCAGCTGCTTGGTGACGATGTTGATGTACATATGCGCCAGTTAGACATCCGGGTATTCCGTGGCGATCACGTTGACGATTTCACGCCATAAACTAGAGGATTGCAGCACGTTAGCTTTGTCGATTGAGGTGACTTTGTGGCGACGTTTACGAGCAGATTCAAACGCG
>NZ_JAHZMO010000204.1 GCF_020748185.1 Terrisporobacter petrolearius
AGGTATTTCGTTTGAAAATTACTTATTGATTGCTACCAATTACATAAGCTTTTTAATATAAACAATGATACAATATATGGGACAGCACATATGTATATAGCTACTTTTATTATTTATATTACAGTTGGCATATTCGTATTTGTAATGCTTATACCACTCTTAAAATACATCATCAGGACTAATGGTATTAAAATAATATATAATAAAGTTAAAATTATTCCAATTAGAATAATATCATTTAATATTTTATAACTCATATTCTTTTTTATACAAATTTACCAACTTATACATTCTTATTTTTAGAGTATTGTATAATGGTTTTATATATTATATCAATAATTTATTATTGTAATTCATTAAATTATATATTATAATCAATAATATACTTTATATAAAGGAGATGAAATTTTATGATTACAAAATTTTTTAGTAAT
>NZ_JAHZMO010000205.1 GCF_020748185.1 Terrisporobacter petrolearius
AAAACGTTCCACGCGGCTTTATTACTGACAATGTCGTCCCAACTGATAATGCGCAGAAGCAGCATCAGTGCCACCACGCTGTAACCGACCATCGCGGCATCGATATAATCACCGCCGAAAATCCACAGCACCAGCGCGCCTACCATCAGCCCCAGCATCCGTTTTTCACGCGAACAGAGCGGGCCCATTGCCTGCAGTTCCGTCTCTGCCCAGCGCGGCACCTGATCGCCTGACTTCAGTACCGGCGGGTACAGCACATAGGCCAGCCAGGGAACCAGCAGCACCAGCAAAATACTGAGCGGCAACATCCCGAGGAACCAGTCGCCCCAACTCAGCGTGGCGTGAGATGCGCTTTTCATCAGTCCAATTAACAGCAAGTTTGGTGCCATCGCCGTCAAGAAAATGGCGCTGGTCACGCAGTCGGCAACAATC
>NZ_JAHZMO010000206.1 GCF_020748185.1 Terrisporobacter petrolearius
CACCGGTGATGGTATAGGGCTGCCCATTAAACACATGAATACCCGTGCCATGTTCGACAATCACAATTTCATGAAAATCATGATGATGTTCAGGAAAATCCGCCTGCGGGAGCCGGGGTTCTATCGCCACGGACGCGTTACCAGACGGAAAAAAATCCACACTATGTAATACGGTCATACTGGCCTCCTGATGTCGTCAACACGGCGAAATAGTAATCACGAGGTCAGGTTCTTACCTTAAATTTTCGACGGAAAACCACGTAAAAAACGTCGATTTTTCAAGATACAGCGTGAATTTTCAGGAAATGCGGTGAGCATCACATCACCACAATTCAGCAAATTGTGAACATCATCACGTTCATCTTTCCCTGGTTGCCAATGGCCCATTTTCCTGTCAGTAACGAGAAGGTCGCGAATTCAGGCGCTTTTTA
>NZ_JAHZMO010000207.1 GCF_020748185.1 Terrisporobacter petrolearius
CACCAAAATATCCTCTAAAAACACTTACAAAATATGATGCATTGTCATACCCGCATATTCACGCCACCTTGCCGACAGTATGGTTACTGTAGATCAATAATCTTTGCGCCATCATCATTCGTTCTTCAAGAATTAATTTACTAAACGATAATCCTTCGTCTTTTAATTTTCTTTTTAACAAACTCTCGCTCATATATAATCTTGAAGATATATCACAAAGTCTCCATGACGCTGAGATATCCGAGTGAATAATAGCCTTAACTTTACAACCTAAGCTATTAAGACTTCCGAACAAAAAACTTTGCACTATTTTCTCTGAAGATAAGACAGCAAGACATGCAAGTGATATTTGATTTCTAACTACATCCACGGTTTTGCTATCACAATTCAAGCATGCAACCAAGTTCTTTAACAATGAAAAATCTTCACA
>NZ_JAHZMO010000208.1 GCF_020748185.1 Terrisporobacter petrolearius
CTTGACGTTCAGTTTCGATTCTTCTATCGGCTTGCGTTCCTGCGCAATGAGTACCGCTAACAATAATGTCGGCGGCGCAGCGCCAGGGAAAAGCTATCGTAGCTACGGACAACTGGAAGCCGAGTACCGCATCGGACGCAATATGCTGCTGGAAGGCGACCTGCTTTCAGTTTATAGCCGCGTCTTTGCCGATACCGGAGAAAACGGGGTGATGATGCCGGTGAAAAATCCGATGTCCGGCACCGGTCTGCGCTGGAAGCCGCTGCGCGATCAGATCTTTTTCCTCGCCGTCGAACAGCAGTTGCCGCTGAACGGGCAAAATGGCGCATCCGATACCATGCTGCGCGCCAGCGCCTCATTCTTTAATGGTGGCAAATACAGCGACGAATGGCACCCGAACGGTTCAGGCTGGTTTGCCCAAAACCTGTAC
>NZ_JAHZMO010000209.1 GCF_020748185.1 Terrisporobacter petrolearius
GTTTAATTCTTTAAGAATTAATTTATTGTTAACCTACTGTTTAATTTTCAAAGTTCTTTGCTTGTTTCAGCTTCTTTATTCTACCAAAGCCGTTTTTCTTTGTCAACTACTTTTTTAATAAGTTTTTCGTTGACCTTTTGTCCCTGTCTCAAGGACAAGTAATACTATATCATCCTATCAATTAATGGTCAATAGTTTTTTCAAAGTTTTTTTATAGTATAATTTCATGGAAAAATTATTAACATGATATTTATATTTTATCCACATTATAAACAGCCTCAAATCTGCCTATATTATAAACTATTATTTTTTATTCACACATAATGGTTGATAATGTTAATAACTTTTTTTGTATTTTTACTGAAATAATAATTATTTGTTATTAAATATTTTATTCACATTTATTAATATACTCAAGTCAAGAAGAA